>JAFMJP010000067.1 GCA_017853375.1 Actinomycetota bacterium | reverse complement strand
TCAGTCATCCCGTACCACCGGAATCGATCGCGAGCACCGTCGCTGCAATCAACGACCTCGGTCCATGGCCTCGCACCCGTCGCCAATAGTCCTGTAGGCAGATCCTTCGACCTGATTCACTGCACGACACACAGGCGTTCGCGCAACGTCGCCATCACACCGGGCAACTCGGCGAACTCGCAACACGCCGCAACGTAGCCGTCCGGTCGCACGACGACGACATCATGATTGAGCGTGAGGAACCGATCTGCACGGATGCTTCGAACGGGTACGTTCCCCAATCGTCCCTCGAGCGTCAATGGTGCCTCCGACAGTGCCACGAACGCCAAGGGTTCTGCGTAGTCCACACGGTGCCATTGCGAATAGGGCTTTCCCACGGCTTCGTTGCCCGGCACCACGACTCCGTCGTCATAGCCGCGCGCCCGACGCGTGCCGCCGTATCCGGCTTCGCGACTGACACCATGACTGACTCGCCCTGCGAACTGGTCGATCAATCGCCCGGTGTCTACGGACTGCTCGACCACGTCGCGAACGTGCGGAAGGCGTTCCGCAGAATACGAGTCCAAGAGATCGGCCGAACACCAACCATTTCCCACGTAGGCAAGTTTCCAGCTCACATTGAATGCATCACGCATTCCAGAATTGAGTCCTTGACCCATGAACGGTGGCATCTGATGCGCGGCGTCACCGGCCAACAACACCCTCCCGTCACGAAATCGTTCAGCCACCACTGCGTGGAATCGATAAGCCGCCGTACGCACCAGCGTGGCCTGCGACGACGCGACCCAGGGCGCCAGCAGCTCCCACACTCGGGTAGTCGACGTCATTACTTGCGGTTGTTCGCCCGGCTGTAGCTGGAACTCGAATCGGTAATAGTTGCGAAATCCACTCACCAACGTGGTGGGACGATTCGGATCGCATACCTGACGTGTGAGGTCGGGCAAGCCCACGGCTTTTCGGTCCTTGAGTTCGATGTCCACCACCAGCCAGTCCTGATCGAAACCCAGGTCTTCCAGTTGCACCCCCGCCGCTTTTCGAGTTCGACTCGAAGCCCCGTCGCATGCGAGCAAGACATCGCCGTGCAAGGTAGTTGCATCGTCGAGTGCTATCTCCACTCCGGTCGAATCAACGCGGTGTTCGACGACCTCACGCCCCAGAACGAGTTGGGCGCCCTTGTTGCGAGCTGCCTGGCGGAGCATTGCGTCGAGCCTCGGCTGGAAGTGTTTGCTCACCGCCGGGCAACCCAGTAGTTGTACGTCGTGCAAGTCGATTCCGGTGAGCCGATTTCCATCGACATCCACGAAATCTGCAGCGAGCATCGGCTCGAGCACGTCGTCCAGTTGCGATTCCAATCCACAACGTGCCAGACCATGACGTATCTCTGCATCCATCACGATGGCGCGGGGCAAGTTGTACACCTCCGTGCTCTTCTCCACCACCGTGTTGGTGACTCCCACCGAGCTGAGGGCCACAGATGCAGCTAGTCCCACCGGACCGCCCCCAACAATCACCACGTGCATGGTCGACGCAGAAACTACCCTGAAGAGCATGAGTCAACCAAGTGACGCGATCACATTCGCCAACATCAAGGGTCGGGCTGCACTCGTCGTCGACGTTCACTCAACGGGTGGTGGACGTGCCGTCGACATCGAACGCGCAACCAATGGGGCGTTCGGTCACCAGCCCATGCACCTGTTTTCTCGCTGGAATGAATTGAGGGAAATTGTTCCGACACTCCGAGCCGCAGCGTCCGAGGCATTCGTTGCCGGCGATCTTCGTGCGCCAGCCCCGGAACCCCGACAGGTGTTCGGCATCGGCTTGAACTATCGGGCCCATGCCGCGGAAACAGGAGTGCCGATTCCGGACTCCCCCCTCACGTTCACCAAATTCGCATCATCGATCAATGCGCCGCACGGCGACATACGAATCGACGTTCCCTCTGCCGACTGGGAGATCGAGGTCGTCGCGGTGGTGGGTTCGGGCGGTCGGAAGATCCCCGAATCGTCCGCCTGGGATTCGATCGCCGGTATCTGCGTGGGCCAAGACATCAGTGACAGGGTGCTGCAACGCGCAACTCAGCCACCGCAGTTCGGCCTCGGCAAGAGCCGCGAGGGTTACGCGCCGTTCGGCCCGTGGCTGGTGGATGTTGCCAGCCTGTCGAACCGCGATGCACTTCCCCTCACTTGCACGCTCAACGGCGAGATCGTTCAACAATCGAACAGCAACGATCTCATCTTCAGCATTCCGCAGCTCGTCGCCTACTTGTCGAGCATCGTCGAGTTGTTTCCGGGTGACGTCATTTTCACGGGCACTCCCAGCGGCGTCGGCGCAGCCCGCAAACCGCCGAGGTTCCTCGCGTCAGGTGACGTGCTCGTATCCACCATCGATGGTGTTGGCAGCATCACCAATCGCTGCGTCTAGGCCACTGCACCTTTCAGTTCTGCAACGAGTGCGGCGAACTCCCCGCGCTCACTCGCCGTGAGTGCCTTGTCGTAGATGTCGGCCATGCGTTGGGCCGTGACTTCTTCGGCGTGCGCACGTCGAGCGGCAACATGCGATACATCGGGATACGGCTCCTGGTAACCGTGAATCTTTGCAAAGAACGAACCGTTCTCCGATGACAGAACCGCTTCGATGCCCGACAGACCTTCTGCCACCACAGCGTTGATGTGGAGACACCCACGCAACTCGCGCAGGTACGTGACCAGTCGGTACGTCCGCGAGACGGGGTCGTCCGACAATGGCTCGGCCCGGAGTCCGGCGAACAGCGACAAACCACCGACGTCGACGGAGTTGATCACCTTCTCGGCGAGTTCGTTGAACCGCTTGGCGTTGGCAAAACCGGAGAGATGTGCCTTGCCCCAGGCATCGGCAGCGCCCGCATATCGGGTGCCCGCCTTGCGCGCACCCTCCACCGCAATTCCGCGCTCCCACATCTTGCGAACCAGCGCCTGGTCGAAGAACATGAAGGCCGAATACACCACATCGGCGTCGACGTCGCCGAGTACGCCACCACGGCCTGCCATGTAAAACGCGAAACCGTCGGAGTAACCCGCAGCTTTACCGATTTCCGCAGTGGCGGGATCCAACATGTACTTGCTGCCGAGATCGCCGAAGAAAGGGCTCACTGCATCCGCGAGGGCTTGAGCCGTGATTGGTGCTGATGTCATGGAGGTCACACTAGGCGTCCCGGCCGGGGTCGTGCCGCAAACTACGCTGACGAGTGCCATAGTCGCCTCGGGAGAGTGAAGTGCACCGCCAGTGCGCCATCACACCGAAGGAGCAACCACCCCGGAACCTCTCAGGTACCCGAACCGAGTCGACTCGCAACGCTGGAAAGCGAGGAGATCGACCTCTCCTCCACCGACGGGGAAAGGCGATTCGTCGCCGAAACTCTCAGGTACCACAGACAGCGGGGGTGCTGATGCGGTCGTGCATCGGCACCACCACGGTCGACAGCGAGGCAACATGAGTTTCGAATCACGCCACATCGGCCCGAGTGCACGCGAACGCGTCGACATCGCCCGCGAACTTGGTTTCGAATCGAACGAAGCACTCGTGAAGGCCGTGGTTCCGCCGAGCATCCTGGAGAATGCACCGCTCAACCTTCCACCGTCAACCACCGAAACCGGTGTACTGAACGAACTGAGGACCATTGCTCAACGCAACATCGTTCGGCGTTGCGCCATCGGCGCCGGCTACTACCCCACCATCACTCCGCCAGTCATTCTGCGCAACGTGCTGGAGAATCCCGCGTGGTACACCGCCTATACGCCGTACCAGCCGGAAATCAGTCAGGGACGCCTCGAAGGTTTGCTCAACTTCCAAACCCTCATCACGGAATTGACCGGCCTCGACATCGCCAATGCCTCCCTGCTGGACGAAGCGACCGCGATTGCTGAAGCCGTCACCATGGCTCGCCGCACCGCCAAGAGCGAGAGCCGAGTCGTGGCGATACACGACGACACGCACGTACAGAACGTGTCGGTGCTACGTGCACGTTGCGAGCCCGTGGGCATCACGGTGCAATTGGCTCCGCTCCACGAACTCGCAAACATCGACGCTTTCTGCGTGGTCGTGTCACGGCCAGCCTCGAGCGGCCTCATTGCGAACGACAAGGACGTGCACGACATCGTTGCTTGCGCACACCAGCGCGGGGCGGTTGCAGTGTGCATCACGGATCCGCTGGCAAGCACCCTGCTCACCACACCGGCGTCACTCGGCTTTGACATTGCAGTCGGGAGTGCGCAACGGTTCGGCGTACCCATGGGATTCGGCGGACCTCATGCAGCATTCCTCGCCGCAACGGACACCTTTGCCCGTTCGCTGCCGGGGCGCCTCGTTGGCGTGAGCACCGACACCAAGGGACGCCCGGCTTTGCGACTTGCACTGCAAACTCGCGAACAGCACATTCGCCGGGAGAAGGCAACCAGCAACATCTGCACCGCGCAGGCACTACTCGCCAATATCGCAGGCTTCTATGCCGCATGGCACGGGCGAGAGGGCTTGCAGGCAATTGCCCGTCGAGTGAGTTCACTCACCCACGCCGCCCTCTCCATCCTGCGGGAACACCAGGTTGGTCACGTGGAAGAAGGTTCGCGATTCGACACGGTGATCGTTTCCAAGGTTGGGGCAAGCGAAGTGCACCGGAGGGCCGGCACCCACAACATCGCCCTGCGACACATCGATTCCGGCACGGTGGGCTTCAGCTGCGACGAAACGACGGATGCGCAGATGATCGTGGACATCTTGGATTGCTTCGCCGTCACCACCACCGCGGAACAGGTACTCGAACGCTCATTGCACATCGCCCTCGGCGACGGACACCTGCGCAATGATTCGTTCTTGCAGCAAGCTTCGTTTCGTCGTTACCACACCGAAACGGAGATGCTCCGCTATCTGCGGCGGCTCGCCGACAAGGACCTTGCCCTCGATCGAACGATGATTCCGCTGGGCTCGTGCACGATGAAGTTGAACGCCACGACGGAGATGATTCCCATCACTTGGCCGGAATTTGCCGACATTCATCCACACGCACCGGCCAGCGACACCCAGGGTTACGCCCAACTCATCGATGAGTTGGAACGCATGATGTGCGAAGTCACCGGCTACGACGCCGTGAGCCTGCAACCGAACGCCGGGAGTCAGGGCGAGTTTGCAGGCTTGCTGGCAATTCGCGGCTACCACGCGAGTCGTGGAGACACGCAGCGAACGGTGTGTCTCATTCCGTCGAGTGCCCACGGCACCAATGCCGCCAGTGCAGTGATGGCCGGAATGAGCGTGGTCGTGGTGTCGTGTGACGACGACGGAAACGTCGACCTCGCTGATCTCACCGCAAAGTGCCAAAAAGCAGGTGATCGCCTGGCTGCACTGATGATCACCTATCCCTCCACGCACGGGGTGTTCGAATCCGCGGTCCGCGACATCTGTGATGTGGTGCATGCCCACGGTGGTCAGGTCTACGTCGATGGCGCAAACCTCAACGCGTTGGTCGGTGTCGCCAAGCCCGGTCACTTTGGTGCCGACGTGAGCCACCTCAACCTGCACAAGACGTTCTGCATTCCGCACGGCGGTGGTGGGCCAGGTGTTGGTCCAGTTGGAGTACGTGCCCACCTTGCGCCGTTCCTCCCGGGCAATCCGCTCGAACGTTCGACTGCCTCCGTCGGCCCGGTTTCTGCGGCTCCCTTCGGTTCGGCGAGCATCCTTCCCATTTCTTGGGTGTACGTGCGACTCATGGGCCCGGATGGACTTCGTCGCGCAACTCAGCAGGCGATTGCCAGTGCCAACTACATCTCGCACCGACTCCGCGGGCACTACCCAACGTTGTATACCGGTACGAACGATCTCATAGCGCACGAATGCATTCTCGACATTCGGGACATCACCAAGCGCACCGGCGTGACCGTCGACGACATCGCCAAGCGTCTCATGGACTTTGCATTCCATGCACCCACCATGAGCTTTCCCGTCGGTGGCACCCTCATGGTGGAGCCGACCGAGAGCGAATCGCGTGCCGAGCTCGACCGATTCTGTGACGCAATGATCGCCATCCGATCGGAGATTGCACGAGTGGAGTCCGGCGAATGGTCGGTGGACGACTCTCCACTTCGCAACGCACCACACACCGTCGAGGACGTGGCAGGCGACTGGACTCGTCCGTATGCTCGCTCCTACGCGCTGTTCCCTCTTGGATCGTTGCGCACGCGCGGATACTTCCCACCGGTGTCGCGAATCGACGCAGCACACGGCGACCGCAACTTGGTGTGTTCATGCGAGCCGCTCGAAGCGCTGGCAAGCAACGACTACCGTTGAGCCAGTGAGCATGACCCGACGACGCGGCGACGCATGAACGACACTCCTCCGCCGCAGTTCGATCTTCAAAAGTTGGTGAACGATCTCCTTGCCCTGCTTCGCACCATCGATCCGGTGACGGAAGGCGTCAAGCTGGCCGAGCAAGGTCGTCGTACGGTGGAAGCGCTCATCGTTGCGCTCGAGAACGTCGGCGCGACGATGGACAATCTCAATCAAGCCGCCTCACGCGTGAATCGACTGCTGGACGACGTCGAGGAACCCATTCGTCGGATTGCCGGCATGGCGGATCAAGCGGGATCGCTCGTCGGTTTTTTGCCTTCTCTGGCCAGTAAGGCGATGTCCAACCTGACATCCAAACCCACCGCGCCCACGGCACCCACGGCACCCACGGGTACTACCTCGGAGAAGTCACAAACGGCGTAACCACCACGCGACCAGCGAGTTTGCTGTCGCGAACCTGCACGGTCACGTTGCGACCAACTTCTGCAACTCCTGGCTGCACGAGGGCGAACGCAATTCCGGCACCGAGTACGGGCGAAAAGTTTCCGCTCGTCACCACACCGACATCGACACCATCCACCAGCACTCGCGCTCCGTCGCGGGGCGGACGCCGACCGTCGGTACGAAGCCCACAAAGTATGCGGCTCACCCCGGAAGCACGCTGCCGCTCGAGCGCCTCTTTACCGCGAAAATCGGATTTCTCCCAGCCGATCACCCATCCCAGGTTGGCCTCCAACGTGGTGATATCCGCCGACAACTCATGACCATGCAATGGTAAACCCGCCTCCAGGCGCAAGGTATCTCTCGCACCAAGACCAGCCATCGTGACCCCGGCGGCCATCACTGCGCGGGCGACGCGAGAGGCATGGTCGATCGGCACTGCCAATTCCACTCCGTCTTCACCCGTGTAGCCGGTTCCGGCAACCACGCACGGAACTCCGAGAATCTCGACGCTCGCCACACGAAAACGTTTCACGCTCGCAGCTTCCGGACTCACCGAAGCCATTCGCTCACGAGCACGCGGACCCTGCACGGCAAGAATTGCCCGACTACCGGTCGTGTCGTCACCGCCGATGACGGACAAAATGCGCTCGGTGTTCGATGCGTTCGGCATGACATCGAATACCGTCTCGCCCACCCACCACACGATGATGTCGTCGGCAACTCCCCCATGCTCGTTGCACGCATGCGTGTACTGTGCACGACCTGGCGAAATCTTTCGGAGATCGTTGGTGAGCTCGCGCTGCAAGTGCCCGAACGCATCCTCGCCGGCCACACGAACCGTTCCCAAGTGCGACACATCGAACATGGCCGCATCGTTCCTGCATGCCATGTGTTCGGCAATGGTGCCGGTCGGATACGAAAGCGGCATCTCCCAGCCTCCGAACGGAACCATTTTGGCGCCCAACTCACGATGCAGCACATCGAGTGGAGATCGACGAGCTTGCGTCATGCGGCTTCCTCGACGAGACGGTGTGCCGTCATCTCCTTAACGCGCGATTCGACGTGACGCCTGCATGGAGGTTGCGATTTTCGACATCCGGGCATTGTGGGCCTGCTGGCTCGCCACGTAGTCATCCCGTTCCTTTTTCTTCAAGTCGGTGATGCTGGCATCGAGTTCTTGCTTCACGTTTGCAAGCGGCAGGACGTTGAGCACACCCTGACCGTTTCGAACGGCATCGATCAAATGCTCACCGTCACACAGCACCACGCTCTGACCACTGATCACCACGTGCGCCGCAGCGACATCGGTGGTGACATGGCGTCGCAAATAGTTGAACACGGTCCGTACCGACTCCAACTTGATGCCTGCGTCGAGGAGATTCTTGATCACCTTGAGTTCCAACAAGTCGCGATACACGTACTCGCGCCGTGAACCACTGCCCGACGCATCGTGCGCGGATGGCCGAACCAAATCGGTACGCGCCCAGTAGTCCAACTGTCGGTAGGTGATACCCACGATCTTTGCTGCGTGAGTTCCACTGAATGTGCGCGAGGAATCGAATTGAGATGCCCGTTCCGCTGCCATGAGGACTGCCACGCTACGGCTGTCCAGACCCCACCACCAACGCAACGGCCAACTTCGGCCACACATCGCTGGATCCGAGACCTCACAGGGCCCACTGCAGACCATGAC
>JAFMJP010000066.1 GCA_017853375.1 Actinomycetota bacterium | reverse complement strand
CCACCGCATAGAGCAAACGGTTGTCGGCGTACACGTACAGCAGAATCTCGTCCTTCGACCAGAAGCCTGCAAACGGCGGCACGCCGGCGATGGCCAGCCATCCAATGATGAAGGTAATGGCGGTCACTGGCATCGCAATACGAAGAGCACCCATCTTGCGCATGTCTTGTTCGTGGTGCATGCCATGGATGACGGAGCCCGAACCAAGGAACAGCAACGCCTTGAAGAATGCATGCGTCACCATATGGAAGATTGCCGCAACGTACGCACCTGAACCGATTGCAAGGAACATGAAGCCGAGTTGCGACACCGTGGAATACGCGAGCACCCGCTTGATGTCGTGCTGGGCGACCGCAATCGATGCAGCGAAGAGTGCAGTTGCTGCACCAACGATGGCGATGGTGTCAGGTACCCATCCGTACGACTCTGCGAGCACCGGGCCCACGCGAGTCATCAAGAACACTCCGGCAGTCACCATCGTTGCCGCGTGTATCAGTGCCGATACCGGTGTTGGGCCCTCCATGGCATCTGGCAACCAGAAGTACAAGGGAAGTTGCGCACTCTTACCGCACGCTCCCACGAACAAGAGAATCGCGATGGCCGAAATCGCCGTTTGCGAAATGGTGCCCTCGTGTGCAGCTTCGTTGATGGCCTTGTACGACACCGACCCCACCGCGGAGAAGGCAACGAACATTGCCGTCATTACTCCCCAGTCGCCGATTCGATTGGTGACGAATGCCTTCTTGCCGGCTACTGCTGCGCTGTTACGTGTATGCCAGAACGAAATGAGGAAGTACGAGCATGCACCTACACCTTCCCAACCGAGGAAGGTGACCAAGAGATTCTCTCCGAGCACCAACATGAGCATCGAAAAGACGAACAGATTGAGGTACAAGAAGAACTTTGGGAACTTCGGGTCACCATGCATGTAACCAATCGCATAGAGGTGAATGAGTGAACCGATACCGGTCACAAAGAGCGCCATCGTGATGCTCAGTGGATCCGCAAGGAGTGCGAAGTCGATCTGCAAGGCGCCAACCGGAATCCACTGGAACAGTGTCACCACGTGTGAACGCTCCTCGGATGGCATGCCGAGTAGGTCGAAGTACACCGCAACCGTCACCAAGAACGACGTTGCCGTGGCGAACGTTGCCAACCAACCGGCACGTGGCTCGCCAATTCGTGAGCCAAATGCCATGAGCACCGCTCCACCGATGAGCGGCAAGAACGGCACCAGCCAGACGAGGTCCACCATGGCGTTAGCCCTTCAGCTCCGCCATGTCATCGGCCGTTAGCGATGAACGGTTACGCATGATCGCCACGATGATTCCGAGGCCAACCACAACTTCGGCGGCCGCCACCACCAAAACGAAGAACACGATGGATTGGCCGTCGATGTCGGTGAGTTCGCGGGCCAGCGCAACGAACGAAAGATTCACGGCGTTCAACATCAATTCGATGCACATGAACATGATCAACGGATTCCGACGCACCATTACACCGACCGTTCCAATGACGAACAAGAGGGCGGCAACAATCAGGTAGGAAAGCGTCGTTGGTTCGGCCATTACGCATCCCCTGCCGCGCGGCGTCGTGCCAACATCACGGTGCCCACCACTGCAACCACCAGCAGCACCGACGTGAGTTCGAATGCAACCACGTAGTCGCCGAAGACGGAACGTGCGAGCTGCTGGATGTTGGCGTCCCCTCCAGCTGCTTCTGCGGAAGTATCGAGGCCTCCTGCACGCGTGGCAAGGACATCAGCGCCCCGTGCTACGGCAACCACCAAGAGACCGAGCAGACCCAAACCTGCAACTCCAGCCAACCAGCGCTGGGCGACGAGTGGCTCGGCACTGAGGTTCTCTGCTTTGTCGACACCCAACAGCATGATGACGAAGAGGAACAGCACCACGATGGCTCCGGCGTAGACGATGATCTGTACGGCAGCCAAGAAGTACGCCTCCAGTGCCACGAAGTGCACTGCAACACCAAACAGCGTGAGCACCAACGACAGCGCCGCGTGCACGGGATTGCTTCGCGTAATCACGCCGACTGCCCCGATGAGCATCATTGCGCTTGCCAGAACGAAGACGACAAGTTCCATTAGTGCTTCCTGCCCACATCCGCATCGGAGGGAGGAAGAGACGCGGCATCGGCCTGCGCCTGCGAGGCTTCAGCCGGTCTCACGCCGTAGCCACGCTCACCGGCCCATGACACCACGCCGACAAACGATGCATCACCAGCTGGCGCGGTCGCACGCATCCACGCGGAGGTGTGTTGATCCTCCCCTGGCCGCCAGTCTTCCCACGGCAGATGTTGAGGCTTGCCATCGTCGCCCACCAGCAGTTCGTTCTTGGTGTAAATCGCATCTTTGCGGTTGGTGAAGGAGAATTCGAACAACTTTGTTTCTGTGATGGCTTCCGTGGGGCATGCCTCCACGCAGAGATCACAGTGGATGCAACGTAGATAGTTGATCTCGTAAATCCATCCGAAGCGCTCACCCGGCGAAGTTGGGTTGTCAGGATCGTTGTCGGCGCCACGTACGTGAATGCACTTGGCCGGACACACCGCCGCACAAAGTTCGCAGCCGATGCATTTTTCCATGCCATCTTCGTAACGGTTGAGCACGTGTCGCCCGTGCAGGCGTTCCGGCTTGTCGATCTTCTCGTCCATCGTCGGCGCATTGCGCTTCTTGCGCTTGAACAGACGCCCACCGGAATACTGAGTCGTCACACGGTTCTTGCGACCGTGCTGACGGAACGTCACGAGAAAGCCGCCGAGGTAACCCATTTAGAACTGCGCTCCTTCGCGCTCGCGAGTCCTGTTGCTCATGGAGAACGCGGCTTGCAGTAGTGCGTAACACATTCCAAGTACCACCACCGCTGCTGCCGTCGTGGTGAACACGTTCCACCCTTCGTTGCGAGCCAGGCGTTGAACCGCCAGCAGCATGAACCATGCCAGCGAACCGGGGATGAGCACCTTCCACCCAAGATCCATCAACTGGTCGTAGCGCAAACGTGGCAAGGTGGCGCGGAACCAAACGTAAATGTAGAGGAATACGAGCACCTTTCCGAGCAACCACACCGTGCCTTCCAACCCGTTCGGAATCAACGGGATGTCCAGCGTTACTCCGCCGTACGAGATTGGTTGCGGGCCACCGAAAAACAACGTGACGATCATTGCCGACATCGTGACCGTGTTCATGAACTCCGCGAGGTAAAACAATGCGAAGCGAATCGAGGAATACTCGGTGTTGAAACCTCCCACCAACTCCTGCTCCGCTTCCACCAAGTCGAACGGTGGACGATTGAGTTCGGCGGTTGCCGCAACGAGGAAGATGACGAATGGCACGATGCCGGTGGCCACCACGTGCCAATCGGTCAAGGTTGACTGCGCCGCCACGATGCCGCTCGTTGACAGCGTTCCCGAAATCAGAATGACCGAAGCAAGCGACAAACCAAGCGCTGCTTCATAACTCACCATTTGTGCTGATGCTCGCACGGATCCGAGCAACGGATACTTGGAACCGCTCGACCAGCCAGCCAGCATGATGCCGTACACGGCGATGGACGAAATCGCGAGTGCGAACAGCACCCCAATGTGTGGATCGGCGAGTTGGACGCGCGTTTCGACACCGAACCAAGTGACGATGCCGTCGTTACCGTCACGGTAATCGCCTCCCAGCGGGATGATCGCAAACGACAAGAAAGCCGGGACGAAAGAAAGAAACGGAGCGAGAGCGAACACGAACCTGTCGGAACGGCGAGGCAGCAGGTCCTCTTTGAAAAACAACTTGATTCCGTCGGCGAGTGTCTGCAACAACCCGAAGGGCCCCGCTTTGTTGGGTCCGATGCGATTCTGCATTCCGGCAATCACCTTGCGCTCGAACCACACCATGAGCATGGTGGCCACCAGACCCACGACGAATACCACCAGCACTTTCAGCACCACGATGATGAGAGGCGTCCACAGCACCTCGCCTTCCAGCATCGGGTCGAGGGCGAGCATCACATCACCTCCACCACGACGTCAGTCACTGCCACGTCGTGGCGAATCAGCTGACGAACATCGCTGCCGTGTTGGTTGAACGGAACGAATACAACACCGCGCGAAACCGCATCATCGACCTTCAGCGGCATTACCACCGCGGCTCCGTTTGCAGCCAAGCGCACATCCGCACCTTCGCGAACACCCAATCGTTGCGCATCACCGGGGTTGATATGCACGGCTGCTTCACGAGCGAGCGGCGCAAGCGAAGGACTCTCGCTGGTAGAAATTGCGCGGTCGTACATCAGACGCGCTACGTGTAGGCGGAACTGGTGACTCAGTCTCGTTGCAGCAGAGCGTGGTGCTGCAGTGATTCGAACGGGTGTTGGGTGCGCCACCACCGCTCCCTCGCGGCGAACTGCCTTGGCTTCTGCTGCCGGCGCAAATGCCGACACGGCCGCGGTCATGGCATCGTGCAGCTCTCCGTAAGAGGAGATCCCCAAATCCACTCCAAGTTCCAGTCCGAGCTCGGCGGCGATCATCCAATCCGGTCGCGCGGTGCCTGCAGTTGTGATTTTCTGTGCAACGTCACTGACACGACCTTCGCAGTTGGTGGTGGTGCCAACCTTCTCGCCGTAGGCCGAGGCAGGCAACAGCACTTCGGCATGTCGCGCCGATTCGGTAACGAAGGTATCCACTGCAATCACATGTTTCACCGCGGCAAACGCACGTCGCACCAAATCGGCGTCAGGTACGTCGCTCGCCGGGTCGGCACCAATCAGCACGAGACACTCGACCTTTCCTGCTGCAGCCGCCGAGAGAATCGCATTGGTATCGGCATCCGGGCGTTGTGGAGTCAATCCTGCGGTTACTGCACCGCGCACGTTGCCGCGGCGCACCACGGGCAACACGCGTGCGGCTGGCACGGCGGTCAACACCGCACCCGTCGCCAACAAGGTGAACTCGGGCGACTCCGCCAAATTGCCGCGACCCATCACCACGGTGACGGCACCTCGCAACAGTTGTTCGGCGACTTCCGGCGTAGCCAGCAGTTCGCTCACGACGCGCGGTTGATCGCCTGGATCGTGACGCACCGATTTCCATGCGTACTTGCTCAATCCCGTTGCTCGAGGTGAGACCTCGATGATTCG
Source organism: Actinomycetota bacterium (assembly GCA_017853375.1). GTDB lineage: Bacteria > Actinomycetota > Acidimicrobiia > Acidimicrobiales > Ilumatobacteraceae > F1-60-MAGs027. Next base: position 3,334 of record JAFMJP010000066.1, on the reverse strand, counting down.
CGTCGTGCGCTTCTCGGCTGCATCTCGCAGTCGGAGGTACAACACCGGCAACTCTTCCTTCAGGTCCGGTGCCAGCAATATCACGGTGGGTGAAGCGCACGTCTCGGCAATCGTTGCCTGCGGGAGCGCGAACACTTCGGCGGGCAAGCCATCACCCAACTGCGCATCACGAGCACTGATGCCGAGCATGTCCGCCAGCTTGGCCCAGGCAAATGCATCCTCGTTACTGCCACGTGCACCGCCGATGATGCCGACAGCATCCGGACCTTTGTCGTTCAATACCGTTCGCAAGATTCGTCCAGCGGCATCGAGCGCATTCGACCACGTCGTCTCTACAAGAGCGCCGTCTTTGCGCATCAACGGTGTGTGTACGCGGTTCTTTGAGTTCACCGATTCAAAATTGAAACGACCACGGTCGCACAACCAGCCCCAGTTGACGGATTCGATGTCGACACCCTGATAACGCACCAACTCATCACGGCTACTTTGCACCACCGTTCGACAGCCGACGCTGCACGAGGTGCAGGTGCTCTCCACTTGCTCCAGATCCCACGGGCGTGCCTTGAATCGGTACGCGCTCGAGGTGAGCGCTCCCACCGGACAGATCTGCACCGTGTTACCCGAGAAGTACGAACTGAATGGTTCATCCGGGAAGGTCATCACCTGGGTGTTGTTGCCTCGGCTCGTGAAGGAAATCAGCGGGTCACCGGCAACTTCGCCAGCAAAACGAGTGCAACGATCACACAGAATGCAGCGCTCACGATCCAAATAGACCAACTCGCTGATGGGAATCGGCTTTTCGTAGTGGCGCTTTTCCTCCACGTAGCGGCTCTCACCAGGGCCATGGGAAAAGGCCTGGTCTTGCAGTGGACACTCGCCGCCTTTGTCGCACACCGGACAATCCAGTGGATGATTTGCCAACAAGAGCTCGAGCACGCCTTCTTGTGCACGTTTGGCGGGTTCCGAAGTTGTGGACACCACTTGACCCTCGGCTACTGGCGTCATGCACGACACCACCAACGCCTTCCCACGAGGTCCTTCCACCTCGACGATGCACTGTCTGCACATGCCTACGGGCGACATGCGTGGGTGATAGCAGAAGTGCGGCACGAAGGAGCCCGACTGCTCGCAAGCAGTGATGAGCAACTCACCGGGCTTGGCTTCGACGGAGCGACCGTCAACCGTGAGGCTGACCGTGGTTTTTGGAGCAGTGGTATCGGTCATGATCGCTTAGGAATGGCTCACGAGATGTGTTGCAAAGGGAGACTCGACGCCGTCGATTGGACGACCGTGTTCGATGTAGTGCTCGAACTCGTGTCGGAAGCGACGCACCGCCGACGCAATGGGTGACACCGCCGATGGTCCGAGTGGACAAATCGTCGTCTGGCGTGGCGGCCATGCGATTCCTGGGCTGATGCTTTCGCTGACTTCGAACAACAAGTCGATGTCTTCCGCCCGACCGTGACCGTCCAACATTCGCTTCAGAACGCGCTCCAACCACGTGGTGCCCTCGCGGCACGGTGTGCACTTGCCGCAGGACTCGCGCGCAAAGAAGCGAACGATGCGCCAGCATGCAGCCACCATGTCGGTGGTCTGATCCATCGCCACGATTGCGCCAGACCCGAGCATCGATCCGGCCTTGTCAACCGTCGGCTTGTCGAGCGCCATGTCCAGGTGCTCGGGGAAGAACCACATCGCCGATGCGCCACCGGGGATGAATGCCTTGATCGAACCACCGTTGCGAATTCCGCCGCAGTACTCGGGCGCTTCGAACAACATGCGGAACGTAGTAACGCCGTTGGGTACCTCGAACACGCCCGGCTTGTTGACGTGACCGCTCACTGCGAACATGCGCATCCCGGTTGAAGTCGGAGCCCCGATGGACTTGAAGTCACTTCCGCCCTTGCCAACGATGTACGGAACATTGGCGAGAGTTTCGACGTTGTTCACGATCGTTGGCTGCATGTACAGCCCCTTCACTGCGGGGAAGAACGGTGGCTTCAATCGAGGCATGCCTCGCTCCCCTTCGAGACTCTCGATCAATGCGGTTTCTTCGCCCACGATGTAGGCGCCGGCGCCCCAGGTCAGGGTGACATCCACGGAAAAGCTGCTGCCACAGATGTTCTTGCCCACCATGTTGTTGGCGTACGCGTCATTGAGCGCCTGGGCCAAACGCTCTTGCGCGTGAGCCATCTCGCCACGGACGTAGAGAAACGCTTGCGACGCATTCAACGCATAACACGCAATGACGATGCCTTCGATCAACTGGTGTGGATCGCGCTCCATGAGCAGTCGATCCTTGTACGTGCCGGGCTCGCTCTCGTCCCCGTTGATCACCAGATAACGCGGGTGCACGCCTGCCGGGAGAAAACCCCACTTGGTGCCGGCAGGAAATCCCGCACCACCGCGACCCTGAATTTCAGCCGCCTTCACTTCGTCGTGCACTTGCTGCGGCGTCATGCTGCTTACCGCTTTTCGCAATGACACGTAGCCACCCGTTCGCACGTAACCGGCATACGTGTGTCCATCGGCAAGTTCGAAGCGCGAGGTAATGACCTTTGGGCCTGTTGGAACGCTCATCGGGCATCCACCTGTGCTTGTTCCTCCACTCCACGGTTGCTCCACGCTTCCGTCGTGGCCTGTCGCACTGCGGCCAACGTGCCGTGCGGTGGAACCTCCCCGGACAACTTTCCACTCTCCAATTCGGTGATGAGCGCATCGAACGACTCCGGCGTCACCTTGTATCGGTAGCGATAGTTCACCTGGAGCGCCGGCGCTTCGGTGCAGGCCGCGATACATTCCACATCTTCGATGGTGAACAGGCCGTCCTCCGTGGTGCCACCCGACTTGATGCCCAGCCGCTCCTCGGCATGATGCAGGAGATTCCAAGCGCCGACCAACTGGCAGGAAATATTGGTGCAGATGTTGATGCAGTATTTCCCCACCGGATGGAACTTGAACATTTCATAGAAGCTCGCGGTGCCATACACCTCGGCCGGTGCGAGATCCAACAACTCGGCAATGTGCACCATGGCGTCCTGCGCCACGTATCCGTCTTGCTCCTGCGCCAAATGCAGCAGCGGAATGAGCGCGGACTTCTTGCGCGGGAATCGCGCGATGATTTCCTTTGCGGTGACGACGCGTTCGTCGGTGAGGCGACTCATCGATCCACTTCTCCAAGTACGGGGTCAATCGAGGAAATCACGGCAACGGCGTCGGCAACCAGTCCGCCGCGCATCATGTGCGGGAGGCACTGCACGTTGACGAAGCTCGGCGCACGCACGTGCATTCGATACGGCACCGACGAACCATCGCTGGCGATGTAACAACCAAT
>JAFMJP010000065.1 GCA_017853375.1 Actinomycetota bacterium | reverse complement strand
TCGGTGAGGCCGCCTGGGCCGAGTGTGCCCGACGAGCGGTATGCATCCAACTTGCCGCGAGTGTCGTCGATATCGAGGTTGCGCATGGTCAACTGGCCGATGCGATCGGTCGGGCCGAACGCCGCATCCTCCACGCGCTCCATGCTGAGACGCTCCGGTGCGTAGGTGATGTTGTCGCCGGTGGTATCGAGAATGGTGTAGTCGTCGCCGCGGCGCAACTGCATCGTGACTTCACCGCTCACCAGCGTGCCGACCCATCGCGACAGAGATTCGCGCAACATGAGCGCTTGTGGGTCGAACCAACGCCCCTCATACAACAAACGACCCAGACGGCGACCCATCTGGTGGTAGTTCTCGAGGGTGTTCTCGTTGTGGATTGCGGTGACGAGTCGCTCGTAGGCGATGTACAACAGTGCCAAGCCCGGAGCTTCGTAGATTCCGCGGCTCTTGGCCTCGATGATGCGGTTCTCGATTTGGTCGCTCATGCCCAAGCCATGGCGACCGCCAATGGCGTTTGCTTCGCGCACCAACTCCACTCGTGATGAAAACTCCCGACCGTTGATGGCCACCGGCCAGCCTTCGTGGAAGCGCACGCGGACTTCTTCGGCGTCGATGCGCACGCTCGGGTCGTAATGCGCCACGCCCATGATCGGTGCCACGATGTGCATCGAAGTGGACAACTCTTCGAGCGACTTTGCCTCATGTGTCGCACCCCAGATGTTTGCATCTGTCGAATACGCCTTCTCCGCGCTGTCGCGATAGGGAAGCCCGTTCTTTGTGAGGAATGCACTCATCTCGGCACGGCCACCGAGTTCGCTCACGAATGCGGCATCGAGCCACGGCTTGTAGATGCGCAACGCAGGGTTGGCGAGGAGACCATATCTATAGAAGCGCTCGATGTCGTTGCCCTTGTAGGTACTGCCGTCACCCCAGATGTCGACGTTGTCGTCCTGCATCGCACGCACCAGCAACGTGCCGGTCACGGCCCGGCCGAGAGGAGTGGTATTGAAGTACGTCTTTCCTGCGGTGCTGATGTGGAAGGCGCCGCACTGCAGGGCGACCAAACCCTCGTTCACCAGCTGTTCCACACAATTCACGACGCGTGCAACCGATGCGCCGTATTCCTTTGCTCGCTTTGCGACTGCATCGAGGTCGGGTTCGTCGGGTTGTCCGAGATCCGCGGTGTAGGCGCAGGGAACTGCACCTTTCGACTTCATCCACGCCACGGCCGCGGAGGTATCGAGACCTCCGGAAAAAGCAATTCCCACGCGCTCGCCGACCGGCAACGAAGTGAGCACACGGGTCATGGTCGTGCCACCGAGGTGAACGTCATGGTCGTGCCGCCAGCGACACCAACGACACCAGCAATGCAATTCCCGCAAGCACGAACTCCAAAAGTGCCACACCCGGTGCGTTCGAGACATCGCCGAGTGCAACGCCAACGAGTGCCGCGACGCAGCCGAGGTGAATGAAGATGGTGTAGCGGCGTGGTCGCTGGGTTGCCACAAGTCCCGCAATGGTTATTGCAAACGGCAAGCCCCACAACAGCGGAAACTGCGGATTGGATTCGGGGCCGAGCCACCATGCCGACTTTCCGATGTTGCGGCTCGATACGGCAACAGCCACTTGGCACAAGAAGATTCCGACCCAACTCACACTGGCGAGAACCCGCCATGGTCGTTCCGCGGTCTGGGTGTTCACCAAATCAAGGGTACCGACCAGGGTGAATCCCGTCGCCTGCGGCGCGTCCGATTTGCGTCGCTCGTAGCCTGATTTCGGTGCCACACTTCGCCAAGTTGTCCATCTTTTTCCCCATGTGGAACGAAGAGCAGTACATCGGGCGTGCGCTGGCTGCCGGCCACGATGTGGCGAGCGAATTGATTGCGTCGGGGGAGATCGGTGACTACGAACTCATCGTCGTGAACGATGCCTCGACCGATGCAACGGCGCGCCTCGCCGACGAAGCTGCCGCTGCGAATTCACACGTGCGGGTGGTGCATCACCCCACCAACCGAAAGCTCGGTGGTTCGATGAAATCGGGTTTTGCGGCAGCAACCGGCGACGTCATCGTGTACACCGACGCCGACCTGCCCTTCGACATGCTGGAATTACACAAGGCACTCCGACTGTTGCGTACCTACGAAGCCGATGTGGTGAGCGCCTACCGATTCGACCGTACCGATGAGGGGCTCGTTCGCGTGGTGTACTCGGCTCTCTACAACGGGCTCGTGCGGGTACTGTTCGGCGTTCGTGTGCGGGACGTGAATTTTGCATTCAAGGTATGTCGCGCATCGATCTTCCGACACATCTCGCTGAAGAGCGAAGGTTCGTTCATCGACGCTGAATTGATCGTGCGTGCCAAGAAACTCGGGAATCCCATCGTGCAGTTCGGAGTGGACTACTTCCCCCGGACTCGCGGTGTGTCCACGTTGTCCTCCCCGTCGGTGATCGTCAAGATTCTTCGCGAAGCATTCGCGCTCCGACGCGAGTTGAATGCCATCGAACCCATCGCGGGCGAATAACACCGTGTCGTCGCCCAACTACACCCCGAGAAGCAATACGCGAACTCTGGGCGTATCTGCTGCGCTGGTCATGGCCGTGATGGTCGTCGTGGCACTCGTGGTAGAGCAACGGGCCGACGACGAGCCGGTTCGACAAGTGGTCGTGACGACGACCACCGAGGTGTCACAGCCGGTGTTGCCACCGATCACTCGGGATCTCACCGAAGGAGTGGAAGGCGAGGATGTTCGCAATCTGCAGATTCGTCTCGCTGAGCTGAAGTTCGCACCCGGCCCAATCGACGGTATCTACGGACGTGCCACGGTGCAAGCGGTGTGGGCGTTCGAAAAGCTCGTCATGCAAGTTCCGCGTGAAGAAGCAACGGGTGTAGTCACCCCGGCCATGTGGGAGGTGATGCGTGGTGACGTACAGATCGTTCCACGACGACAAGCTGACACGCCGCGACACGCGGAGGTGTACCTGCCCGAGCAGGTCATCGTTACCTTCCTGGCAGGTCGACCGACGCTGATCTCCCACATGTCGAGTGGTGACGGTAAGCCCTGGTGCGAAGAAGTGGTCATCGATCCGGGTGAGGCAGGCAACGACAGTCCGGAGCAGATCGAAAAGGGCGAGCAGGTCAAGATCGGTGTGTGTGGTGAATCGATCACGCCGCCGGGCATCTTCACCTTTTACCGACGTTCAACGGGTACTCGCGAAACCAAACTCGGCACTCTGTACAACCCGGTGTACTTCAATGCCGGAATCGCCGTGCACGGCGCGATTCTCGTTCCTCTCAAGCCCGCGTCGCACGGCTGCATCCGCATTCCCATGTCGGTGGCCACGCTGTTTCCTTCGATGGTGCAATTTCGTGATCGCATCTACGTGTTCGACGGCATAAAAGAACCCGAGGAGTACGGCTCGCCGTTGCCGCCCGCGGATCGTCCGGACCCGAACTATACGACGGTGCCTACCTCCACCACGGTGCCCGTTGCCACCACGGTGCCGACGTCCACCACGTTGCAGTCAGGCACGAGTTTGCCGACCTCCACCACACTGCCGTGACTCGTCGGCACGTGGTGACTCGCCTTCGCGTGACACGATGGTGACATGACGTCCGCCGCCAAGGTGCCCTACGACGAGTTCGGGCTGTTCCACGAGAACATCGCCGAGTACCAACTGCAAGTGTCGGCTCAGCCCCGAGTTTCGCGCGTGCAGGCCCAGTTGGAGGGCGGTCGTCACGTCAGTGCACTGCGGTGGGGAAGTGCGGCACCCAAGATCGTCTTCGTGCACGGCAGTGCACAAAATGCACACACGTGGGACACGGTGTGTTTGGCGTTGGGCGAGCCGATCTTGGCCGTCGATCTTCCCGGGCACGGCCACTCGTCATGGCGTGACGACGGCGATTACACGCCGCGTTCACTTGCGTTCGACATTGCAACCATCATCGAGCAGCTGGCACCGCGTGCCGAGGTGGTGTGCGGCATGTCGCTCGGAGGACTGACGACGCTGGCGCTTGCCTACCAGCGTCCCGACTTGGTGTCGCGGCTCATGATGGTGGACATCACTCCCGGGGTGACGCCGGAAAAGTCGAAGTCGATCACCGATTTCGTGAACGGTCCGCAGAGTTTTGCGAGCTTCGACGAGTTGCTTGCGCGAACCATCGAACACAACCCCACCAGAAGCACGACGTCGCTACGCCGGGGAATCTTGCACAATGCGCGGCAGCTCGAAGATCTCAGTTGGGCGTGGCGATACGACCGGCGGAGCCACCCGCGTCGCGACCCCGGCAGCAGCGTGGCTGCCGGCATGTGGGAGATGATCGAGCGGCTCCACTGTCCGATCACATTGGTGCGGGGTGGAACCTCCCCAGTGGTGGACGATGCCGACGTTGCCGAATTGCGTCGTCGTCGTGCCGATGCCGTGGTGCACGTGGTGGATGGCGCCGGTCACAGCGTGCAAGGCGACCGCCCCTTGGAACTTGCTGCACTGCTGCAGCAGGAACTCGCCGCAACGCGACCGTAGCGCTACGACTCGGTGAGTCGACCCACACTCACCTAGCGTTGCCGACATGGCACGTCGATTGGGTCGTCCGTGTCAGAGCGACGCAGAGGACACCCGCATTCGTCTTCTGCGTGAGGCGCGACTTGCCTTCACCACTCGTGGATACGACAACACCACCAATCGAGAAATCTCGGCTGGCGCGGGCATCACTGCTGCCGCGATCTACCACTACTTTCCGTCGAAGGTGGATCTCTTCGTTGCCGTATTCGAGGACGTTCAAGCCAAGGTGTACGACGCATTCGATGCTGCAGTCGCGCGACACGACACGTTTCTGGAAAAGTTCGACGCACTGTTCGACACCATGATGGATCTCGGGGACGAGGATCCGATGCTCGCCAGCTTCGTGGTGGGCGTGGTCACCGAGGCCGAGCACCATCCCGACTTGCGTACGGCACTTCGTGCGGTGACGCCTCGCAATCAGGTGTTCTTGTCGGGACTGTGTAGCGATGCCAAGGCTCGTGGCGAATTGCCCGAAGCACTTCCCGTGCAGACCGCAGTGGATGTGATTGCCGGTGTGTTGGGTGGATTTGCCCGGTTGTCCGTGACGGTGCGTGATCGTCAACGCTTGCGTTCGGTGGCCAAGGTGTACAAGAACATGGCGCGAAGTGCGCTGTCTCCCGCCAGCGCGTAGGACGGTTCGATTAGGGCGTCGGAGTACGCGTGCGTATGGTGTCCGTCAGCGAACATGCAAGACCCAACCACACCATGACGAAGCCCACGAAGCGCGCAGAGTCGAGAGGTTCGTTGTAGATCAACCATCCGAGTAGGAAGTTGATGACCGGCACCAGGTACTGCAGTGGCCCAATGATGGTCAGCGGCAATCGGAGGGCTGCATGCGCAAAAAGAAGGAGCGGCACCGCGGTGATCAGTCCGGTGAAGAGCACCAGAACGAATTCCATCGTGTTGGCCGTGTTCGGAATGCCCGTATCGCGCGAAAAACTCCAGATCATCAGCGCCACCGCAAGCGGTACGAGAACGATGGTTTCAGCGGTGAGGCTTTCCACTGGGCGAAGCGGCACCTGTCGTTTTTGTAACCCGTAGACGGCCCACGAGGCTGCGATTGCAAGGGCGATGAACGGGGGGCGCCCGTACGAAAACGTCAGCACCACCACCGACGCCACCGCAAAACCGAGCGCAGTCTTCTGGAGACTTCGGAGCCGTTCGCCGAGAACGACGACACCGAGGATGGACGTGAAGAGCGGGGCGATGAAGTAGCCGAGTGCAGTTTCCATGATGTGTTCGTTCACCACGGCCCATACGTACAGCGTCCAATTGGCAACGAGCATCGCCGCAGCAACGCTGACGCGCGCCAGCATGCGTGGTTGCGTCAGTGCCGACAGCACCGGAGCAATGCTCTTCTGAGCAATGACGAGCGCCAACAACAGGATGACTGCCGTGACGATTCTCCAACCGATGAGCTCGAATGCATCAAAGTCATCCAGCAGCTTCCAATAGATGGTGATCAAGCCCCACATCAAGTAGGCGGAGAGTCCGCTTGCAACTCCGGCACGTGCGCGTTGTGTCGAATCCTCGGTCATGCCGAAGATCGACCCTAATCAGTTGGGTAGGATGAACGCAGTGATGAGCAACGCTCGCAGCGTGCCAGCCCACCTCGCGTCGCTCGCTGATTCGTTGCGCAATTCCACGTTGCGCGGGTTGTTTGCGAGCGATGTCCAACGGGCAGCGGCACTGAGCCGAACCGTTCGGTTGGGCGACGCCGAGCTGCTGGCGGACTTCTCCAAACAGCACATCACTGCCGAAGTCGTCGAAGCTCTCGTCGCTCAGGCGCGTGCGGTCGGTGTCGAGTCGTTGCGAGACGACATGGTGGCTGGTCGTCCGGTCAACTTCACGGAAGGACGGGCCGTCACCCACATGGCGATGCGCGCCGTCGGCAACGTCACGGCTCCCGACTTCTTGCGCGCCGAAGCAAAGCAACATGACGACCTCCTGCGGTCGGCCGTGGAATCCATCCCCTCCGGCATCACGCACGTGGTGAACATCGGCATCGGCGGCAGTGACCTGGGGCCGGCGTTGGTGTGCGATGCACTCGCATCGATGCGCATTCGAGTACGTGACGTACGGTTCGTTTCGAACATCGACCCCGTGGACTTGGATCGGGCGCTGGAAGGTTTGCACCCTGCCCACACCGTGTTCGTGGTGTGCTCAAAATCTTTCGGGACATCCGAGACCCTCGCCAATGCTCGGCGTGCCATCGCGTGGCTGGCAGCCGGCAAGATTGCTCGACCGCAGGATCATGTCGTTGCCGTCACCGCGCAGCCCGAGCGTGTCGTGACGAGCGGAATTCCGGCACGCCACGTGCTCACCATGTCGGAGAGCGTTGGTGGACGCTATTCGGTGTCGTCATCGGTGTCGGTCGTGGTGGCACTTGCATTCGGCTACGACGCACTGGGCGACGTACGCGACGGAATGCGGTTGATGGACGAGCACTTTGTGCAGGCCCCAGCCAACGAGAACATCGCGATGTTGCTCGGCCTCGTGTGGTGGTGGAATTGCTCGGCGATGGGCTACCCGAGCGTTGCAGTGGTGCCGTATTCGCGAGTGCTGGCTCTGTTGCCGAGCTACCTGCAGCAGCTCATCATGGAAAGCAACGGTAAGTCGGTGGGTCGAGACGGGTCTCCGGTGCCCGTGTCGTCGCCGATCGTGTGGGGTGGGTTGGGTACCAATGCCCAGCACGCATTCTTCCAATTGCTGCATCAGGGAACTCACGTGGTTCCCTGTGACTTCGTCGGGCACAGCACTCCGCTGGGTTCGTCGAGCGAAGACCATGACACCCTGGTGGCAAACATGTTTGCCCAAGCAGAGGCTCTCGCCGTTGGCGTATCCATCGACGAGGTGGAGGGTGACGTGGCTTTGCGAGCGCATCGCGCCACACCCGGCAACCGTCCGAGCACCACGCTGTTGTTCTCCGCACTCACCCCACGGGCGCTCGGTGCCCTGATAGCCCTGTACGAACACGCCACGTTCGTTCAAGGGGCAATGTGGAACGTGAACAGTTTCGATCAATGGGGTGTCGAATTGGGCAAGAAGCTCGCCAATCAGGTGTCGGCCGAGATGGGTCGGGCGACCATGGACATGAAGGGCACACTCCCCACGGAGCATGATTCATCCACCGCGCAACTGATGCGTCAACACCGTGCGTGGCGCTCAGGCCGCTGACTACACTCGGAAACCCCGTGGCAAAGAAATCATCACAGCGCCAGTTGCCAAAGGCACCGTCGCGTATCAACGCTGCAGAGCGAATGCTGAACCTGCTTGCGCTGTTGTCCGCACGAACGCAGCCAATCACCTTGAAGCAAATCCGTGCCGAGTTGCTCAATCAGTACAGCGAAGACAACAATGCCGCACGTGCGCAGTTCGAGCGGGACAAGTCCGACCTGCGAGCCCTGGGAATTCCGATTGAAGGCACGGTGCTTGGCGGTGCGCAGGCCGGCGAAACCGCGTACAGCGTGAATCGAAACAGCTACGAGCTGAGCGACATGGGCTTCACTGCCGAAGAACTTCAGGCGCTGCAGATGGCGGCATCGATCGTGCATTTGGGCGCCCAGGAAGGCGAGCAGGCCCTGTGGAAGTTGGGTGCCGAGCGGGTGAATCCCAAGATTGGTCCGCGGGCCTCGATTGGCTTTGCCGACCCGCACCTCGACACGATCTTGAACGCAATCAGTCTGCGCGCCCCGCTCACCTTTATGTACAAGGGCGAGCATCGCACCGTCGACACCTACGGCATGTTGGCACGACGCGGCTTCTGGTACATCATCGGTTTCGATCACCTACGCAAGGCGCAACGCGTGTTCCGCGTCGACCGAATCGAAAGTGCCGTAAAGAAGGGGAAGTCGGGTTCGTACGACATCCCCAAGAATCTCAACATCGCCAACGCCGTGCCGACCGACCGTCAGATGATGGCCGCCGGCGACTACGAACATGCAACCGCGCACGTACGCGTGGATCCATCGTTGGTGCGAACGGTGGCACGCGAATTCGGCGATACGGCCAAGGTGCGCGACGAAGCCGACGGTTCGGCCGTGTTCGAGATTCCGTGCAGCAACGGATACGGATTCCGCCTGTGGTTGTTTGCCATGGTGGACAAGGCCGAAGTGGTATCCCCGCCGGAAGTGCGCGACATGGTGGTGCGTTGGCTCGATGATCTTGCGGAGCGTGCGTAATGGCCAAGAAGCGCAC
>JAFMJP010000064.1 GCA_017853375.1 Actinomycetota bacterium | reverse complement strand
ACCACCCACACTGACTTTCGGCGCCGCCCGAACTCACGATGGTGTTCCAGATGCGGTCGACGTCGTCTTGCGTCTCGCAGCTCACTTGAAAGCTCACCGCTTCGCTGTGGGTGAATGCCGGTCCGCCGTTGAGGGCGGCAAACGGACGCCCGAACAACTCGAATTCCACGGTCAGGATGGTGCCTTCGGGATGCTGTGAAGTGTCAGCCTGGTAATAGCTCACATCGCCCAACCGTGAACCTGGAAAGAGATCAACGTAGAAGCGTGCAGCCTCAAGTGCCTCGGTGTTGAACCACAGGAAAGTGGTGAGTTGTGTTGCTGCCATGAACCGAACCTAGTGCTGCACATCGTTGGAATTCGTAGGCGGGGAGTAGGTTTGCGGCGTGACGCGATACCTGGTGTCCTTTGACGACGGCACGATGCACATTCCCGACGGCGAATTCGACGCCATCAGTGAAGATGCGCACCGGGTGCTGCGTGACGCCAAGAGCGCGGGTGTCTATATCTCTGGCGGTGGGTTGCTCAGCCAACAAGCGACCATTGTGGACCCCAACGGCACCGTGCGCCTCGGCGATTTTCCCGAGCGCAAAGCCGTACTCGGTGGATTCGTCATTCTGGAGCTCCCCGATCGTGATGCCGCAGTTGCGTGGGCAGCGCGATTTGCAGCTGCGTGTCGCTGTGCCCAAGAAATTCGCGAGATGATGCACGACCCCGAGGCCTAACCAGGAGGACTTCCCATGAACACATTCGATCTCACCTTTCAGCGAGTGGTGCCGGTCACCGCCGAGCAGCTCTGGCAGGGATGGACCGACGCCACCACACTCATGAAGTGGTTCACCCCCGCACCATGGAAAACCATCGACGCAGAAATCGACGCGCGTCCGGGCGGCATCTTCCGCACCGAAATGCAAGGCCCCAACGGCGAGAGCGGTGGCGGCGGTGTGGGTTGTGTGCTGGAGGCGATACCGCATCGACGATTCGTGTGGACCTCCGCGCTCGGCCCAGGGTATGTGCCCAATGTGCTCGAAGAAGGTGGATTCCACTTCACGGGCATTTTGGAATTCCTGCCCGCGGAGGCGGCGTCGAGTGGCACGTCGGGTGGTTCATCGGACGGTGCGTCGCGCGGCACGCTGTATCGCGCAACTGGACGTCATGCCACGCAAGCCGATGCCGACCAGCACGCCGCGATGGGATTCGAAGTTGGCTGGGGTCTTGCACTCGACCAACTCGTCGCCCTCTTCACCTAAGCCCCGAACACACCATCTTCCGCAGCTATTTCGCGGAGCCGATTTACCTCAGACACCCATGACCTACATTGCGGCGGTGCTGAATCAGACCCTTGTCGCTCAGAGAGCCCTGTTCGTTTTTATCGACGAGTCAGGCAATTTCGACTTCTCGACTTCTGGAACTCGTCATTTCGTCATGGCAGCGGTGATTACCTCTGTGCCACTCAGCTCGGCAAACGTACTTCAATCACTCCGGTACAAGCTCTTGGCCCAGGGGCGTGACATTCAGTCCTTCCATGCAACGGAAGACAGACAGTACGTTCGCGATCAGGTATTTCGGTCCATGGAATCGATGGGCGATGTAAGTGCGCACGTGGTGTTCTGTGATAAGCGCAATCTCTCGAGAGATATCCAGACCGATAGCCAGTTACATACGACTTGCGGACGGGCACTAGTAAGTCATGTGCTCAGAGCTGTTCCACATCACGATGCTGATTCAATAGCGGTGATCTTTGATCAGACTCTTACCAACAAGAAGCAAGGAGAGTTCAGACTCATCTTAAAATCGGAACTGAAGCAAACTGCAAAACCGTTTCACATCTATTTCCATCGCATGGTGACCGACATGAATGGCCAGATAGCGGACTATCTGTCCTGGTCAAAGTTTGTGCAACTCGAACGAGGCGAAGAGAGACCTTGGATGAGTGTCATGGGTTCGTTGCGTCCGACGGTGAATGACGTAACTGGTGAAACCCAATAAAAAGACCACCCCGACTAGCCGAAAGCTCGGCAGAGCCCGGGGGCTCTTGTCATCGGGGTGGAACGTTTGGTGAAACCCTACAACGGGGGTGTGTAGCGTCGCAACGCATGGTGGGGGTGTCGCGTCGAGCGACGAACGCAGGGGAGTTCACCGTTCGCGCCAAAGTATTCGAGTGGCGTGGGCCTGCGCCGTACCACTTTGTTGCCATCACTGGTGAGCTTGCCGACGACATTCGCGATCGCGCAGCATCGGTCACCTACGGATGGGGGATGATTCCGGTGACGTGTCGCATCGGCGATACATCGTTCACCACGTCGCTGTGGCCCAAGGACGGCGGCTACTACGTGCCGCTGAAGGATGCCGTTCGGGCCGCGCAGCACATTCGTCTCGGATCGACCGTGACCGTGCACCTCAAACTTCGCCCCCGCTGAAGTAAGTCTCAGCGGGAGCCTGGACAGTACGCGTAGAGTCGTGTCATAAAATCTAGTTATATCATGAATATCGTGATATTGACGAAGTTTGTGACACTCACGCACCAGGTTCACTCCGTGTTGATCATCTCAAGGTTTTCCTTATGAAAGATCGCGTCGCACTACGTGAACTTCCGGAGTATCTCTTGGAACACGGAAAGCATTTTGCGACTGTTGCGGAGCTGTGTCGCCTGACTGGTGGGGATGCCCATGCGGTCACCGTTGGCATGGCCAGATTGCGGGCCAAAGGTCGAGTGTTCTCGCCTGCAAAGGGATTACACGTGGTGATCCCTCCGGAATACCGACAATGGGGTGCGCCGCCCGCGCTCGACTTCATTCACCCCATGATGACGACCCTGAAGCGCGACTACTACGTTTCCATGTTGTCGGCCGCCGAGTTGCATGGCGCAGCGCACCAACATCCACAAGTACTGCAAGTCATGGTGGGTCGGCATGTGCCGGACCGCGACTTTGGTCGCTCAAGAATTCGGTTCTTTCTCGGGCGCCACGTCACACAGGTGGGTGTAGTGATGAAGAACTCCAACTCCGGTGTGGTGCAGGTGAGTAGCCCCGAGGTAACTGCGTTGGATCTTGCGACCCGCCCGGGAGATTGCGGTGGAGTGTCCAACGTGGCCACGGTGATTGCGGAGTTGTCGACCGGCGTGGGTCTTGAGCCGCTTCGAATTGTCGAGGCGGCACGCTGCTATCCAGCTGCAGCCCTTCGACGTCTGGGGTGGCTCCTGGAGTTTGTCGAGGCCCCGTTCGATCTCGGCTTGCTCGAGAAGCGAGTGAACGAACATTCCATTCATCGAGCATCCACGTTGCTCGACCCGAGTGGCCCTCGCCGGGGTATGAGCAGTCGCCGTTGGGGCCTCGTAGAAAATGTGACCGTCGAACCCGACTTGTGATCCCCAATGCGGTTGTCACGGCATGGGGCAATGCACGGCCGTGGCCTAGTCGATTTCAGATCGAGCAGGACCTGTTATTGGCTCGCTTGATAGTTGAGATCTACAACCATCCGTACTTGGCTCGAGAGCTGGTATTTCGAGGTGGGACGTGTCTTCATCAGTTGCGCCTGACCGCGCCTCGGCGGTATAGCGAGGACCTCGACTTTGTACGTCGCACGCATGACGGAATCGGTGAAGTCTTCGATGCACTGCGTGAAGTTGCACAGGGAGTTGGACTCGAGGTAATCAAGCGGGCGAAATCGGGTAACCCCAAGATCATCCTCGGTGCTCATGCCGAGCACGACGCCACTGCGGTGTTGCGAGTGAAGGTAGAAGTCAATACCTACGAGACGTCGCCTGCTCGGCCACTTGAGTTGTTGCCGTTCGCCATCGACACGGCATGGTTTCGCGGAAGTGCCGTGGTGCAGACCTACTCAGCTTGTGAGTTGGTTGCGACCAAGATTCGTGCCCTCTATCAGCGTCGAAAAGGGCGTGATCTGTTTGACCTATGGGTGGCGTTGTCTGAACTGCGGCTCGATCCACGGGAAGTCGTCGAAGTCTTCGCGCCGTATCGACCTGCGGGTTTCTCCTCCGTACTTGCTGAACGAAATCTGCGAGAGAAACTTGCAAATGACGGATTCCGCCGAGATCTTGATCCGCTGCTTGCCTCTAGCGCCAGAGACGACTACGACATCGACTTGGCCGGCGAAATGGTGATCAGAGAAATACTGAGGCGATTGGGTTAGTTGCTAGGCAACGGCGGCAACTGGTCGACTGGGATCTCGTCCATCAACCCGGAA
Organism: Actinomycetota bacterium; assembly: GCA_017853375.1. GTDB lineage: Bacteria > Actinomycetota > Acidimicrobiia > Acidimicrobiales > Ilumatobacteraceae > F1-60-MAGs027. The sequence continues at coordinate 4,669 of JAFMJP010000064.1, read as the reverse complement.
TGGCGGGGGGGGGGTCAACTTGGTGCCGGTCAGCAGCAAGGCGAACTCGGTGCGGTTGGACACTCCGGCGGCCTTCATCATTCGGCTCAGCCGATTCTTCACCGACTGCTCGGAGGCAAAGATGTGGCCCGCGATCGCATCGTTTGTGGCGCCGGTTGCCAACAGCCGAAGAATCGCTCGGTCATCGTCGTCCTTGGCGACGGCCAACGTGGCGCCAACTCTCGAAAGTGCAGAGTCGTTATGGCGTTGACCTTCTGCGAACGACCGCATGAGCGCAGCAAGGTCTTCGGCAGGTTCCAACTGGTGGAGGCTGAACATGTTCTCGACACCGATAATCGCTGCATTGATGAGCGTGAGTGGGTCAAGGTGCGCCAGCATGATCGCCCAATGTGGCTCAGTGAAGTTGGAGTTACGAAGTGCGAGGCGCACCTCGCCAACGTCAGCAATCATCGCATGGCCAAACAACACCAAGTGTGGCTTTTCTGCGAAGATGCCGGAAAGGAGGTCATCACGATTGGTTCGATTGGGTGCAAACGTGAAGCCCCACGGTTCGAGCAGGGTCGAGAGAGTCTTGTTGGGGATATCGGTGGTGGTTGCCGTCATCACCCTTACTGGGTTGTCGTTGTGCTGCGAGTATTGACGAGCAGTCTGCACGGCCTTGCGCCAACCATCGTCAGTGAAGTCGTCTACGTGCATTTCCACATGAATGTTTAAACTTCGAGCTTGTTCGTGCGAGTACACCTTCGGTGGGCCGATGAAGGAGATCCATAGTGGCGAAGGAAGACCGCGTTGTGCGAGTTCTGTGCGAACAGCTTCGACGTAAGGAAAGAATTTTCCACATACAAGAATGACATCGGTTGGTTGCTGCGTGCAAAGCTCCACCACTTCTTCAGCGGTAGTTCCGATACCGCCGACGTCGACATCAGTGAGGTCGGACATGATCTCCACGGCGAGACCGGCGTTTCTGAGATCGACGAATGCACTGACGACGCGCATAACATTCAGGGAAATGGGTGGCAACTCGTCAAGAACTATCACCTGCACCGACAGTAGGGCATTTGTGTCATGGGGAATCACGATTACAGGTGACTTACCACACATGTACGAAAGTACTTTATACAGTGTGGGTCAAATATGTCCCTATAAGGTCGAGCAAAGCGTGTGGACATCGAGCAATTGAGATGGGTGACCAGGACCAATGGCCCCGATCACCCATCTCGAGTGATGTACTGATGTCTGAATTGCGTCAAACCCGGTAAGGGTTAGTTCGCTACGCACTCCAGTGCTGCTCGAGGGCCTTCCACCTTCCAATTGAGAGTTCCAAGAATGGTGGTTTCGCCGTCGAGGTAGGAGCACGCTCCACCAATGGTGAAGCCTCCAGCTGGGCCAGCAGGGCCGGTTGCGCCGGCTGGGCCAGCAGGACCAGTTGCTCCGGCTGGGCCAGTGGCGCCAGTGGCGCCAGCAGGGCCGGTTGCGCCAGTTGCGCCAGCAGGACCCGTGAGACCCGTGGCTCCGGTTGCGCCAGTCGCACCGGTGGCTCCAGTTGCTCCGGCAGGACCGGCTGGGCCAGTCGCTCCGGTTGCTCCGGCGGGGCCAGTTGCGCCCGGCAGACCTGTGAGACCGGTCAGACCTGGCAAACCATCTTCGCCGTCAGCGCCTGGTGCGCCAGTTGCGCCGCGTGGGCCAGTTGCGCCGGGAAGGCCTCGAGGTCCAATGAGTCCGAGATCACTCGCAGACGTCAACGTGGTGCCATCGGGAAACTTGATGCCGTTTGCCACCGAGAGAAACCCAGTGTCACCTGCAGCACCAATGGTGATGTCCTGCGAACTGAGGATCGAGCGAAGACCAGTCGCAGTGAGTCGGATGTTCCCGATACGAAGGGAGTCGGCTCCGTCGATCAGCAACACGCCGTTCTCCACTGAGAGACCAGCCTGTTTACCAGTGCCTGCATCTTGAATAAAGATGGTGCCTGGTCCGAGCTGCAAGCTCTTCCAACGAAACACCGAAGTGCCGAGTGTGTACACGTTGTCTGCCGACGGAATGAGGTCGCCGGTGGTTTGGCTAAGGGGCGTGCAGAGATCACCGTCAGTGCTCAACGCTCCGTTGTCATCCTCGCCGTCGACTCCGTTCGCTGCTGCTTGGTTCCAGGTTTGGCCTGGCGGGCAGTAACCGAGCACCTGTAGCTGCTCGGTCAGCGAACTGTCATCACCCCATGCGGGTTCTGACACGAAATAGCCGGTGAGAAACAGCGCCAACACAAGTGCGATGACGCTGATGATATTGAATGTTTTTTGTGTAAGTTTCATGCGCTCAGCCAATTGCAAAAGCAACTGCAATCGCTGCTATGCGCGTCCCATTCACGTAGTGCGGGCGTACCGAATGTTCCCCAACGGGATTCGTTTGTGCAACAAGTGCCCCGACAGTCGTTTCGCCACGCACGTGGCGTGGCGAAACAACCATCTCGCTGGCCTGGGGACGTGGCCAGATATGTCGACCTCACATGAGGTCGGATTCTTCGGTGTCGTGTTAGACCACGTTCACTGACCTGGTGCCAAGCCGGCAAGTTCGCCGCCATCGGCAACGAACTCGGAACCAGTCGAGAAACTCGACTCGTCGCTGGCCAGGAACACCACGAGCTGGGCAATTTCATCAGGCTTGCCAACTCGTTGCATTGGCACCTGCTTCTTGGCATCTTCGTGGCCAGCCAACATTGGGGTATCCGTGGCACCGGGGTGCACCGAATTGCACCGAATCTTGGCCGAAGCAAGATCCAACGCCACCGACTTGGTGAGTCCGCGCAGTCCGAATTTGGCTGCACTGTACGCAGTCAGGCTTCGGTAACCGCGCAACCCCGCGGTGGAGGAGATGTTGATGATCGACGATGGTGCCGCCTGCTTCATCGCAGTCAACGATGCCTTGATGCCGTTGTAGGCACCGGTGAGATCAACGCTCAGAGTTTGATCCCACATCGCTTCGTCATTGCGATCGATTGGGGCAAAGTTCACCACGCCAGCGTTGTTCACCAGCACGTTGAGTTTGCCGAAGACGCGGACAGTGTCTTCCACCGCAGCCTTCCAGTCGTCGCGACGGGTGACATCCAAACGGCGATATGCCGCGTTGCTTCCGAGCGAGCTAGCAAGCTTGTTGCCGGCATCGTCGAGCACGTCGGTGATCATCACATGTGCGCCTTGTGCCACCATCGCACGGGCAAAACTCGCACCCATGCCCCTGGCTCCGCCAGTGATGAGTGCAACCTTGCCGTGAAGGCGGTTTCCGTTGTGGTTCGTTGCTGCGGGCATCGCCATCATTGCCGTTGATTGCTTTGTCATGCTGTTGCTCCTTTGTTGGTTTGTTGGTATTACGGGATCACGACGTCAGACGGAACCAACACACCAGTGATGCCGTGCATCACGCCGTTGGTTGCCGCAACGTCAGCGAACGTCACGCGAGCTCCATCGATTCGAATCATCTTGTTGACTCGGACCACTATCTGAGTGCCGTTGAGCGTGGTGTAGGTGCCGGATTCCAGGGATGAACTCAACACTGAGCCGCTCACCACGTGATGTAGAAGCACCTTGCGGAGCACTGCAACGTTGGCTGGATTCAGCAAGTAGTCCAACTTTGACTGCGGAAGTGCCAGGAACGCCGCGTTCCGAGGGGCGAACAGCGTGAAGGGTCCGGCTGCGGTAAGTGCCGTATCGAGCCCCGACTGTTTCAGCGCAGTGGCCAGCAGCGAGTAGCCAGGGATCGCCGCGACGATTGCGCTCAGATTTGCCGGGCGCTCGATGCGACGCCACACATTGCGGGCACCATCTGGTGCACACACGAAACGAGAGTTGTTGGCTCGCTGCAGTGCGCCTGGGTTATCGCACCTTTGACCATTGAGCGGTCCGGTACTCACGCTGCGAGATGCCGCAGCTGATGCGCTGTTCGGCGCAGCAAGCAGTGCACTGCCCGGAGCAGCAAGTAGGAGGGTGGATGTGACGATGAGTGTGTTGAGTTTTTTCATGTCGACATCATTGCGATGCAGCAACGCAAAGAGACGGAAAAATCGCAATTCGGTACGCGTGTCGTGAAAGTTGGTATACGTGTGTCGTCAAAGGTGGTACACGTGTCGCTACAAAAAGCAAGGAGGGCCGTGCGAAATCAATCGCACGACCCTCCCGCTCGGGGAACCGCTTACTTACGTTTGATGGGAACGCGGTGTGAGTTTTCGTCACCTCCATTCAGCGGCACCCGAACTTCGAGGACTCCGTCCTCGTACTCTGCGGTCACGTTCTTCACCGCAGCCCGGCGGGGAAGCGTGATGATCCGTGTGAATGATCCATACGAGAATTCGCTCATGTGGCGCTTGCGTTTCTCGTCCTTCTTCTTGTGGCGGCGGCGCACATCCAGACGTAGCACCGAATCGTTCAGGGTCAAGTCGACATCTTCGTCGGGGTTGATTCCCGGCGCTTCGGCACGAATGATGTAGACGTCGTCGTCTTCGTATTCCTCGACACGAATCTTGGAAGTAGCGAGCAGGTCGTCCCATGAGGACGGCCACAAAAATGGTCGCTCCTGCAACCAGGTGGGAAGTTTGGCATCCCACGGTGACGTGTGAATCAATGACATCGCATTCTCCTTTTGCTTGTGATGTATGGAGGAGCGACGGTAGAAGTCGTGGTCG
>JAFMJP010000063.1 GCA_017853375.1 Actinomycetota bacterium | reverse complement strand
CTTTCATGGACTCGACCGTAGATGATGAGCCGACGAGATTCATCATCGGCAATCAAGAGATGATGGGCGCAAGCATGGGCGGCCTCGCCACTCGGTGTCTCCCTGGCGATTAGCTCGCTTGATGTCAGACGGCGAGATGTTTGGCGAAGAAGTCGAGGATGATCTCGGCTCGTTGCACGCGATGCACTGGAGAACCGCTGCGAGAGAGCTCGTGTGTTTCACCGGGGAATCGGTAAAACGTCACGTCCTTGCCGAGCAATCGCATCGCAACGAACAGCTCTTCTGCCTGACTGATGGGGCAGCGCAAGTCGTCCTCGCTGTGGATGATGAGGAACGGCACGTTGATGTTTCGTACGTGGCGCACGGGTGACATTCGTACGTATTCCGCCTCGTCCTCGAGGTGATTCGGGCCGTGTTCAACGCGGAAGATGGTGCCGATGTCGCTCGACCACTCTTCGGACAACATGTTGTTGACGGCGCGCTCCGAGCAGATGGCTTTGAATTTTTCGCCGTGGCAGCCGGCCAGCCACGTGGCCATGTAGCCGCCATAGCTACCGCCGAGCATGCCGACTCGATCGGCATCGCAGAAGGAAAACTTTGCGAGAGCACCGTCCAGTACGGCAAGAACGTCCTTGACGTCGGCGTCGCCCCAGCCCGAGCCGGGAGCCACGGGGTGCTTGCGACCGAGAATTGCCTGGCCCCACGCCTGCTCGCGTCCGCTGGAGCCGCGCGGATTGCTCATGAGCACCACAAAGCCAGCCGCTGCCTGCATCTGTGCTTCGTCAAAGAACGTTTCGCCGTATTGCGTGTGCGGTCCGCCGTGCACGTTCAGCAACACGGGGTATTTTTTCTTCGGGTCGAAGTCCTTCGGCTTCATGATCCACGCGTCGATCTCGGCCGGACCGCCGACGTACGTCGATCCGCACGGCACCGTGAAGTGCTCCCAAGACTGTGGGGAAATCTCACGAATCGAGTTGGTGCCGAGGCTGCTGATGCGGCGCTCGGTGCCGTTGACGACGGCGAATACTTCGGTCAGTTGATCCACTGCGCTCGCGACGAAGCCGATGGTGGACCCAGCAGCATCCAGACCTTTGGTGATGCGACGACCGGTGGTGACCCACTCCGGCGACTTCTTGCCGGTTGGGTCGAGACGTACGACGTGAGCGGTGCCACGATCCTCGGCGTACGCCAGCAACGACCCATCGTTCATCCAGATCGGTGGGACTGAGCCACCCGTCGTCTCGAACGTTCTATCGAGTGCCGATGAGACCCACTTTCGCTGTTTCGTTGCGATGTCCAATACGCCGACGTGTGCATTTTGCGGATAGGTGAGTGGATCGTCGTAGCCGATGAACGCGACGTGTTTGCCGTCGGGCGAGACCGATGGTTGGAAGTACGAGCCTTTTCTGTCGGTGAGGGTGGTGATGTCGCCGGAAAGCGTCACGATGTGCAGGTCGGTGGCGAGATCGAAATCCCACCCCTCGTGCAGTGCGGCGCTGGTGACCATCCCGCTGGAATCAGGGAGCCATGACGGCGAGGAGTGCGCGCGACTTCCTGGTGTCAGATTTCGTGGCGCGATGGTGCCGTCACTTGGAACCACGTATACATGTTCCGGTCGGTCGAATACGAAGTCCTCGCCATTCAGGCGCGAGTAAAACGTCTCGATTTTTCGTGGCGACATCCACGATGCGTCTTCCTTCGTGTAGCGCTCGTCTTGCGTGCGTGACGTGAATGCAATCCACTTTCCGCATGTCGACCAAGCGATGGAGCCGACACCGTCCGGCATCGTGGCAATCGTTCGAATTTCCCCGCTGGCTCCAATCGGGATGATGCAGAGAGTGGTCTCGCCTTTCTTCTCGCTACGCCCACTGGTGAACGCAAGCCATGTACCGTCCGGCGACCAACTTGGATTACCGTCGCGTTTTTCGCCCGCGGTGAGTGGTCGCGGGGGAGTCGACCCATCTGTGGCTGCGACCCAGACTTGTGAACGGTACTTGTTGGCTTTCTGGTCGACTCGCGTCACTACGTATGCGACATGCTTGCCGTCAGGCGACACGGCCGGAGATGAAGCTCCGATCTGTCGGGAGATGATCTTCTCGGCCAGTTCGGCGTGTTTGCTCGTGGATGCGGCGTTGCTCATCGCCCCGACGCTAGTTCGCCGACCGTCGTCAGTTGCGAGCGGATTCCCCGCGTAGTTCGGCGTAGCGGGGCTTCACGATGTTGTTGATGATCTGCAAGCGTTCCTCGAAGTGGGCGAATGCGCTCTTCACCGAGTTGACGGTGATCCACTGGAAGTCGTCCAGTGTCCAGCCGAAGGCGTCGGCGCACTGCGTGAATTCGCGTGTCATCGATGTATTGCTCATCAATCGATTGTCGGTGTTGAGCGTGACTCGGAAGCGCAGACGGCGCAGCATCCCGATGGGGTGTTCGGCAATCGATTTGCATACACCGGTATTCACATTCGAAGTGGGGCAAAGTTCCAGCGGAATACGGCGATCTCGAACGAACTCGGCAAGTCGACCGAGTTGCTCGTGTCCCGGCTCACCGGTGATGTCGTCCACGATGCGTACTCCGTGACCGAGCCGCTCGGCGCCACAGAATTGGAGTGCTTCCCAGATGGAAGGCAGACCGAATGCTTCACCTGCATGAATGGTGGAGTGGAAGTTCTCCCGCTGCACCAGCTGGAAAGCATCGAGGTGTCGCGTGGGCGGGTGTCCGGCTTCGGCACCCGCGATGTCGAAACCAACCACACCCTCATCACGAAACTTCACGGCAAGTTGTGCAATCTCCGAACTGCGAGCGGCGGTACGCATGGCGCAAAGAATGGTGTAGATCGTGAGGTCGGTCCCTGCTGCGCCTCGGCGGAAGCCCTCCAACACTGCGCGGACAACCTCGTCGAGCGACATTCCAGCTTCGGTGTTGAGTTCTGGTGCGAACCGAACTTCGGCATACACCACGTTGTCAGCGGCGAGATCCTGGGCGCACTCGTACGCCACTCGCTCGATGGCGTCACGGTGCTGCATTACCCCCACGGTGTGGGCGAACGTCTCCAAGTACAGCACGAGGTCGTTGCGTTTGGCGCCGCGGTGAAACCACTTTTGCAAATCCACCACATCGGTCGTCGGCAGGCTCTTGTAGCCGTACTCACGGGCGAGCTCGATGACGGTTTCGGGACGCAAACCACCATCGAGGTGATCATGCAGCAGGGCTTTTGGGGCACGAGCCAAGAGTTCGTGCAGGTTGCTCGCAGGCGCCGACATAACTGAATTCTACGGACGATGTTTCGTCTAATGTCGCTCGTATGTGCAAGGTCACTGGCCGGCTCGGCGCACATGATGTCGCAGGATTCACGTACGAATGAACCACTCGCGAATCGCCCGTCGACTTGCATCGATGACACTGGAAGAGAAGTGCCGATTGCTCGGCGGTGCCTCCTCGTGGCGAACGAATGCGATTCCACGCCTGGGAATTCCAGCCATAAAGATGTCGGATGGTCCCAATGGTGTCCGTGGTGAATCGCAGGGAACCACCCGAACGCCTGGACTGAACATCCCTACTTCCATCGTGGTGGGGGCGTCGTGGGACGTTCATCTCGCGCTACAACTTGGGGTGCTGCTCGGTCGAGAAGCACGGCGAAAGGCCGTGCACGTGGTGTTGGCTCCAACCGTCAACCTGCATCGAACGCCCATCGGAGGGCGCACCTTCGAGTGCCTGAGCGAGGATCCGGAGTTGTCCGCGCAGCTGGCGTCGGCGATCGTTCGCGGTGTGCAATCGCAGGAAGTGGCGGTAACGGTGAAGCACTTCGCTGCCAACGACACCGAGGTGGACCGCATGACGGTGGATGCCTTGGTCGACGAAACCGTCTTGCGAGAGTTTTATCTGCGACCGTTCGAGTCAACGGTCATCGACGCCGGCGCCTGGGGTGTGATGAGCAGTTACAACAAGGTGAATGGTCATCACGCAGCCAACAATCGTGAGTTGCTCCACGAAATCCTTCGTGTGGATTGGGGATTCGATGGTTTCGTGGTGTCGGACTGGTTTGGTGCACATGACACCGTGGAGTCGATACGAGCGGGACTGGACATTCCGATGCCGGGCCCGTCCACCATCTACGGCAAGAAATTGTTGAAGGCCGCGGAACAGGGTGTGGTGGCCGAAGCGGACATCGACGCACGCGTGGAAACGGTCTTGCAACTCATCAAACGCACTCGTGCCGACGAGTTCCCTGCATCGTCCGTTGAAATCACGGTGGATGACGAATACGAGCGCGAGATCGTGCGAAATGCTGCCGTGGCCGGCACCGTACTGGTGCGCAATGTGGCGAATGCGCTTCCGCTCGAGCCGGGAAGTGTCGACTCCATTGCCGTCGTAGGTCCGAATGCGCGGGCGACGCGCACCCAAGGTGGTGGCTCGTCGGGCATGCAGGCGATGCAGACGAGCACCATCCTCGACGGACTTCGCGCTCGGTACGGCGATCATGTGGTGTCGTGGCGTCGTGGGACTTCCATCGACAAGCTCGCACCCGTCGTCGAGGCCGAACGGATGCGTACACCCGAAGGTGCCTTCGGTTGGCGCGTGGACTATTTCGATCGCGATGAGGTGAACTCCACACCGCGTTACTCCACCATCACTGATCGGTCGGTGCTGACGTTCTTCGGGGCGGCTCCGCAGGGAGTGGACCCGTTCGACTTCACCGTGGTGGTGACGGGGGAGTTCATTCCCGAAGTGGACGGTACGCACGACGTGTCCCTGGTGATTACCGGAATGGGATCACTCAGCGTCAATGGCCAAGTCGTCGTGGACGATCCGCTTGGCCAGCTGCCGCGCAGTCGCGAGTATTTCGGATTTGGAAGCGAGGAGCAAGTTCACGGAATCCCGATGAAGAAGGGTGTGCCGGTGAAGTTCGAGGCACGCATGCGCACACGTGCGGGGTTCAGTGCACTACGCATAGGAATCGCAGAACCTCTCGACACGAATGAACTGAAGGATGCCGTGGCGTTCGCCGCCAATGCCGACGCCGCCATTGTCGTTGTCGGCACCAACGACGAGTGGGAAACCGAAGGTCACGATCGCGACAGCATCGCGCTGCCGGGCCAACAGGATGAACTCGTTCGCCAGATTGCAGCAGTCAATCCACGAACCATCGTGGTAGTGAACGCAGGCGCACCCGTTGCGATGCCGTGGTTCAACGACGTGCATGCGATACTGATCGGATTTTTCGGCGGAATGGAAATGGGGAATGCCGTTGCGAGAATCATCGCTGGTGACGACGATCCCGGTGGCCGTCTGCCAGTCGTATATCCCGTTCGCCTCGAGGACTCACCTGCGATGCGCGACTATGCGCCGGTCGATGGTGTGCAGCGATACACGGAAGGCGAGTGGTACGGCTGGCGTGGTCAGGCGCAAAACGGTGTGGATCCGTTGATTCCTTTCGGCTTTGGCTTGAGCTACGGCGAGTCAGTCTGGGGAGCACCACGAGTGACGGTGGATCGTTCGTGGCCGCGATGCGAAGTGGTGGTGCCGGTGAGCTGTGTGTCGTCGCGTCCCGCGACGGAGGTGGTGCAGTGCTACGTGCGTCGAGTTGGCGATTCGAATCCACCACGACTGGCGGGTTGGAGCAAGCGACTCGTGCAGCCAAGTTCTTTCGCCGATATCCCCGTGCAGATTCCGTGGACGGCGTTTCGCAGATGGAATCCTGGGCGTCGGACATGGCAGGTCCAGGGTGGCAAGTGGGAGATTCTGGTTGCGACGTCGAGCCTCGACATTCGCACGTCACTCATCGTCGAAATAGACGAATGCGAATCGGCCCCTTCGCGCGGCTCGGATCAACCACCTTCCCGCCTTGGGTGATCTGCACCTTTCCCTTTGCCACCAGCCTGCGTGCGGCCATCCGAGTGGGTTCCATCAACGACTGCCACGACTCGCCACCCACCTGACGCGCGACCTCCGACGGGCAAATTGAAGCGTCGCGCGCACGAGTACCGAGCATTGCGATGATGGAATGCTCCAGCGACGTGTCGGTGGCGGTGATTCGAGCGCGACGACATTGATCGGAGCAATATTTCACCTGCCCCCAGTTCTTGGCCCACTTCGCTCGCCACACCATCTCCCGCCCACACCGCTCACAGGGCTTCGATGGGTGGTTAGCCATCGAGTTTCCAGATGGTGCCGGAGAGGGAGAGGATGAACACCTCATCGTTGGCTCGTACGACTGCCGAGGGGGTGTCGAGGTTTTCGAAATGCAGCACCATCGTCGGTGCCGCAGTATCGGTTGCAATCGACCAGACGCGACCACTGCAGTAGTCGGCAAAGACGTATCGGTTCCGCAAGGCACCGTTGGTTGCGACAGCGCCACCGCTCACCGAGCATCCATCGTCGCCATGCCGATACGCCACAACAGGACCGGTGTGGTCCGGGCTCGACTGATCGGAATTGAAGCGGTCGTTTGCTTCGTAGGCGCTCCAGCCGAAGTCGATGATGCTCGAAGGTGTGGGTGAGTTGGCCGGTGTGCTGGCACTGGAAGCGGTCTCGAGTGGTACACCGATGCGTTTCGAGACTCCTTCCAGCACGCTGACTTCTTCCCATGTGTTCTGACCTACATCGGCCAGCCACAGGCGGTCGTCGAACAGATCGACACGCCACGGGTTGCGAAGACCCTTGGCCAGCATCGTGACGGCGCCATCGCGAGGGTCTATGCGCAGAACTTTGCCGAGGAGAGAGGAATTGTCGAGCGATACGCGGAGCGGATCGTCCGCCGACCCGCCATCACCCATGGGAACGAGCAAGGTTCCGCTCGGCTCCACCACGAGGTCGCCCGCATTGTGATTGCGGTACGGCTGCTCGATGGTCAACAGCGTGCGCAGTGACGCGCGATCGAACATTCCGCCGGCATCGACCGAGAGTGACGCAATGGTGGTGTCACCCGACGTGTCGGTGTAGTTGACGAATGCGGTTGCACCATCATTCGAAAACGCCAAACCGAGAAGGCCTTGCTCGCCTTCGCCCTCGGTGAGATCCGAGATATCCAGTACTGCAGTCGACTCAAACGCACCGTTCACAAGACGATGAATGGTGCCGGTTCGCGACACGAAGTACACGGCATCGTCGCCAGTGCGCGAAGCAGCATCAACCGGCTGGTCGAGCGTGGCGACTTCCAACAGGCTGATGGTGGAGACATCCTCCGAACTACCAGATTCGTTGAGAGGATCACCTGCCACTGGAGCCGGAGCACCGACGGGTTGTGCTCCGCACGCGACCAGTGCGACGAGGGCCAGGGCGGTGGTGGCAACTGCCAGTGCGATTCTGCCGAGCGTGCTGCCGGACGCCGTGCCAAACACTCTGCCGGACGCCGTGCCAAACATTGCGCTGGTCACGGGAGGTCGCATGTCAGCTGCTGGTGGAGTTGAGCCCCTCGAGCAACGTGTTCCATCCGAGCACGGCGCACTTGATGCGCACGGGATACTTCACCACTCCCTGCAGTGCTTCGATGTCACCGAGGCGAATGTCGGTGGGGGTGTTGCCGTCATCCTCCTCGATGGTCATGAGTTGTTTGAATCGTTTCGCCACGGCGCGCACATCGGCGAGTGGCTTGCCTTTCACGATGGCGGTCATCATCGATGCCGAAGCCTGGCTGATGGAACAACCATGACCGCTGAAGCGAACGTCGCGGACCGTGCCATCGGCAACGTCGAGAAAAATCTTGATCTCATCGCCGCACAGTGGATTGGCCCCTTCGGTGCACGTGGCAGGGGGTGGCAACTCGCCCTTGTTGCGTGGCGAGCGATAGTGGTCGAGAATGACCTCGCGGTAGAGATCTTCGAGGTTGCTCATCGTGGTGTGTCGTTCATCCTGGAGTGGTTTGCCATTTCTCGCCTAAAAAATACTGCTCACGTCGTCGAGTGCTTCGACGAGAGCATCAACGTCGGCTTCGGTTGAGTACAGATACATGCTGGCACGTGCAGTCGCATTTGCTCCGATCAAGCGCATGAGTGGCTTGGCGCAGTGGTGGCCGGCACGTACGTACACGTTGTGCTGATCGAGCACCTGGCTGACGTCGTGCGGGTGCACTCCCCGAAAGGCGAACGAGAACGTAGCACCGCGCAACTCGGGATTGCTTGGGCCGTGGATGGTGATGTCGTTGCCGTATCGCGAGGTGAGCGCACCGTATGCATAGTTGGCAATTTCGATTTCGTGGCGACGGATTTCGTTCATGCCCACGCGATTGAGAAAGTCGATTGCTGCACCAAGACCGATGACTTCCACGATTGGTGGTGTGCCTGCTTCGAACTTGTTGGGCAACTCGGCGCAGGTGAAATCGTCCAAGCGCACTTCGCTGATCATGCCACCACCGCCGAGGAACGGCGGCATGGCATCGAGCAGTTCTTCGCGCGCCCACAACACGCCGACACCGGTCGGCCCACACATCTTGTGGCTGCTGAATGCGAGCATGTCGGCGCCCATCGCTTGCACGTCGGTTGCCATGTGGGGAACCGACTGACATCCGTCCACGATTGCGATCGCGCCTGCAGAATGCGCGGCCGCGCACAACTCGCGTGTGGGGTTGATGGTGCCCAACACGTTGGACATTGAAGTGAACGAAAATGCCTTCGCACCGCGCAGCAGCTGATCGAGCGAGGAGAGATCCAGTTGGAACTCCTTCGTCAGTGGAACCCAACGGATTTCGAAGCCCTTCTCCTTGGCCAGCATTTGCCACGGAACGATGTTGGCGTGGTGCTCCATATGGGTGAGGACGATTGCGTCACCCTTGCCGAGGTTGGCACGACCCCACGAGTGGGCCGCAAGGTTCAACGATTCGGTGGCGTTCTTGGTGAACACCACTTCGCGTGCCGAGTATGCATTGATGAACTTGGCAACCT
>JAFMJP010000062.1 GCA_017853375.1 Actinomycetota bacterium | reverse complement strand
AGAAGGTCGCCAAGCCGTTCGGCGACCACCGGATGCGCACGGTTGCCGACATCGATTCCGCCGAGGCGTTGCTGAAAGTTCGACGCTTCAAGCAACTGGAGAAGGCACGCGACCGCGACAAACAGAGCCGACCGCTGAAGAAGCGTTAGGGACATGACCATCCTCATCACCGGCGGTGCCGGCTACATCGGCTCTCACACCGCCCGACTCCTCACCGAGATGGGTCGTTCCGTCGTGGTGCTCGACACCTTGGAGCGCGGCTATCGCGATGCCATTCCCGACATCGATCTCGTCGTGGGTGACATCGCAGATGTACGAACCGTCGGCAAGGTGTGTCGCAAGTACGACGTGGACAGCGTCATCCACTTTGCGGCATACAAAGCCGTCGGCGAATCGATGTCAGAACCACTTCGTTACTACAAGAACAACGTTGCGGGCTCCATCAGCCTGGTGGAAACCCTCATGGAACACGGAGTGAAGAACGTCGTGTTCTCCTCTTCGGCTGCCGTGTACGGCACGCCCGATTCGGCACCCGTCAACGAGGATGCCCCGCTACGTCCCGAGAGTGTGTACGCCCAAACCAAGGCCGACATCGAACGGTTCCTCTCGTCGTGCGAGCCTGCCGGACTGCGATCGGTGAGCTTGCGATATTTCAATGCCGCCGGAGCCCACGAGTCGGGCGACATGGGAGAAGACTGGGCCGCCACCGCCAACCTGGTACCCGTGGTGATGAAGGTGCTGTTCGGCGCACAACCGTCGCTCGATGTCTTCGGTGACGACTATCCGACACCCGACGGCAGCTGTGTACGCGACTACGTGCACGTGTCCGATCTTGCCGACGCCCACGTAAAGGCTCTCGACTACTTGGCCACCGGCGGCACGTCGCTCGTATGCAACGTGGGGACCGGGCAAGGCACCTCCGTGAAGCAACTCATTTCGATGACCGAGTCGGTAAGCGGTCGCGCACTGCCGCACCGCATCGCGGAGCGTCGGACAGGAGATCCCGCGTCGGTATACGCAGATCCCACGCTCATCCGTGCAGTCCTGGGTTGGCGTGCGACACGCGACTTGCGCGAAATCATCACCAGTGCGCTTCGATGGCATGAGCGCCATCCCGACGGCTACGACCGTTAGCGCCGTAACGTTCGTCTTCTAACGCTGGCGGTCGAGCCAGCCGATCATCATGGCGATTGCGCGCGGGTCATGACGCAACCGGTGTCCGCCACCTTGAATGATGTGCAACTCGGCACTGCCATGCGCTTCGGCGATGGTGCGCGAATCGCTCTCCGGCACCAATTCGTCCTCGTCACCGTGCATGAGCAGCAACGGTCGTGGCGCGAGGCGACGCGCAGAATCGACGGGCCTGAACCGTCGCAACTCCCGACTCCACTCGTCGAAGTTCGGCGGAAATGCCGGTGTTCGCACGGCGCCAATCTCGCGGGTGTGCTCCAGCAAGCGACGTGGTTGATCGGCCCAGTCGTCGAAGTCGGCGCGCGCACCCAGCAATGCGCAGCCGCTCACGCGCGGGTCGTCTGCCGATACACAGAGCCCGAGCGAAGCGCCGGTGTTGGTTCCCAACATCCACACTTGCGTGGGTTCCGTTTCGGCAACGAGATGATCGATCGCGGCGCGAAGATCCTCCACCCACCCTTGCAACGAGAAGTCACCCTCACTGTCACCGCAGCCTCGGAACGTGAACGTCATTCCCGCCCAACCAAGCTCGTTGGCGATGCGGTCGATCAACTCAGGGAACGAACTCGCAGAGTGGCGCGCGTCTTGCGGTCCGATCGGGAATCCGTGGCACAAGAGCACCGCAGGACGTGCGCCGTTACGCGCCGTACCCGCATTGAGATAGCGCGCAAGGCGCAAAGCGCCGCTCTGGAACGAGCCGTTCACGCTGTGGCGAGCCGATAACCGCGGTTTCGCGCTTCGGGCAAGGTGTCGGGCCCGAAACAGATGCCCGAATTGGTTGCAACGATGTCGTCGATGATGCCGGGTTCGGTCCACACGTCGAGGTCGTACACCAACTGCGTTCGTTTATCGCCGAGATATCGGGTGTGTTCGAAACGTCCGGGGCGTTGCACGTCCCAAATCTAACCTAGGGTTCTGGTATGGCGACGGTGGACTTCTACTTCGACACCATGTGCCCGTATGCGCACCAAACCTCCTTGTGGATTCGGGAAGTACAACGGCTCACCGACCTGCGCGTCAACTGGAAGTTCTTCAGCCTCGAGGTCATCAACCACGAGGAGGGCAAGAAATGGCCCTGGGATCGCGACATTGCATACGGCTGGACTCCCCTGCGCGTGGCCGCATGGCTTCGCCGCATCGACAACGACCTCTGTGGTGCGTGGTATCTCGCCAGTGCCCATGCATTGCACATCGAGGGTCGTCGTCCGTACGAAGTCGACACGGCGAATGATCTGCTGGCTGCGATCGGCGCGCCCAGCGATACGTGGAAGTTGGCACTTGCCGACGCCACCACCCACGACGACGTTCGGCACGATCATGAACATGCGGTCAACACGCTCGGCGGCTTCGGCGTTCCCATCATCGTGCCGCAGACGGGCCGTGCAATCTTCGGACCAGTCATCGTTCCCGCACCAACGGGTGACGATGCACTTCGGTTGTGGGACCTCGTGCAGGGTGCGTCGCAGTTTCCACACTTCTACGAGATGAAGGTGCCCAAGACCGCCGAAGATCTCGCCCACATCGGCAACACGTTCAACCCGTATCTGCGCGCCCGCGAATGGAACACCGTGCAGAACCCGACGCCATGACCCAGCCGCACGGAGGACACATCGCACCATGACTCGACCAACCCACCTCATCGACATGTTGACCGGTGTCTGGGACTCGATCGACGAGCTCTGTAGTCCGCTTTCTGAGTCGCAATGGAAAACCATGACCGAGTGCCCCGGCTGGACGGTGCAGGACACGCTCTCGCACTTGGTGTCGTCGGAGCTTGGCTTGCACGGCGAGCCGCCAACATCGCACCGCGCCTCCGACTTGTCGAATGTGAAGAATCCAATCGGTGAGTTCAACGAGCACGAAATCGACTTTCGGAGGAGCCGTAGCGGTGCCGAAGTGTTCGCGGAGTGGAGGCAGGTCGCGGACAAACGTCGCCACACACTCACCACGACTGGCGACGAGTACTTCACTCGAGAAATGATGACTCCGACGGGTCCGGGCACGTTCGCCGACTTCCTGCACATCCGAGTGATGGATGCATGGGTTCACGAACAAGACATGCGTCGCGCGCTGCATCTACCGGGCAACGAGGGCGGACCTGCAGCCGAACACAGCATCGGGAGATTCGCCCGGTCGCTGCCCATGGTGGTGGGCAAACGCGGCAAGGCGCCGGACGGCAGTGTGGTGCGGATCGACATCACCGGCCCAATCGTGCGAACCTTTCACATCGCCACCAACGGCGGTAAGGCGGCACACATCGAGGTTTCCGCCGACACGAAGACCACCTGCACAATTTCGCTGGACAGCAATACCTACGTTGCCCTGGCCTGCGGTCGCCAGTTCTTTGTGTCGGGCGATGATCGCGTGAGCATCTCCGGCGATACTGCGTTGGGTGAGCGCATCATGTCCGGGTTCAACGTGATGATTTGATGGAGCGACAGTGATCTCACCACGAAGCAACCACGAGGTCGAGCAGCAGCTCGCCGAATGGGCACGAATCGATGACGAAGCCGGGCGCCTTGCTGCCAAGCGACGAATTGCCGCCCTCGAGGCCTCCGGAGAAGAAGTCCGTGATTACGAGTTTCATGTCAAGCCGAACGACTGGGTACATCGTGATTGGCTTCGTCCCGTGCGATTCGTGTATCGCAACATTCCAAAGGGAATTCGCATGGAACTAAAGAAACGACTGGTCAAGTAATTGTCACGTTTTCTTTTTGCAACTGACGGCAGGGGCGCCTCGGATGTGGCACTCTCCGGTACGGCAAAGTCCATTCGCAAACTCGGGCGCACACGGCACCCATGGTTCGTCTTCGGTGTGACCACCGACGCCATGTCTCGGTTCAGCCAGCCATCAGGTCCATTGATGGGTCGGATCTCACTGGGCGACGATGCATCGGCAGAGTGGGTGGTCTTCGTCGCGGCCGGCGACGACGTAACCCGTGATGCATTGCTGGCGGTGACCAGCATCGTCGACGCTGAGGGATCGGACGTCGACGTGATCTATGGAGATACACGGCACGACATCCCGCGCGATGACCGTCTTCCGACGTTTCAACGGCGTCCATCCTTCTCCCCCGAACGTCTGCGCTCGCACAACTACATCGGCGAGTTCATCATGGCGAAGCGCTCGCTGGTGAACGCCGCCGGCGGATTGGAGTTGCTGACTGCCGCCGGTTCCCACGATCGGAACCTCCGCCTCACCGAACTTGCCCGACGAGTGCAACGAGTGGCAAGCATCCTCAACGTGACGCCATCGAGCAATCTGCTGCCTGAAGCCGATGTAGGGGCCGTTGCCCAACATCTGAGCCGTCGAGGCATCGATGCCGACGTGGAGTTCGATGCAGCCACCCCTGCCGTGCGCGTACGCCGGCGTCTGCGACGCCAACCGAAGGTCTCCGTCATCATCCCCACGCGCGGGAGCAGCGCGGAGATTCGCGGAACATCGATTCCACTCGTGGTCAATGCGGTTCGCACGCTCGTGGAGCGCTCCACGTACCAGAACCTCGAGTTCATCGTCGTGGCGGACACGCCCACTCCCGCCGAAGTACGAGCCGAACTCTCAGCAATCGGTGGTGACCGACTGTTGATCGTCGACTACGACAAGGCGTTCAACTTTGCGGTGAAGAACAACATCGGAGTCGCACACTCCAGCGGCGAATTCATCCTGTTGCTCAACGACGACACCGAGATCATCACCCCGGATGCATTGGAAACCATGCTGGCGATGTTCAACGACGACAACGTCGGCATCGTCGGACCGATGCTCTATTTCGAGGACGGCACGATTCAGAGCGCCGGCCATGTCTTTACCCCCGACCCGACCGACATGTACCGTCTGCAGCCGGCCGCCACCAGAGGCGCACACAACTACGTCCGAGTACAACGCGAGGCTTCGAGTGTGATTGCAGCATGCCTGCTAACTCCCCGTTCGGTGTTCGACAAGGTCGGTGGGCTCAGTACGCAGTTTCCGGGCAATTGGAACGACATCGATTTCGCACTCAAGGTGCAGCAGGCCGGCTACTCCGTCATCTTCACGCCGCACGCGAAGTTCTTCCACTTCGAATCAAAAACGCGTGTGGCGCTTCGTATCGAGTCGGAAGTGTCAAAACTCGGCAATCGCTGGGGTGACATTCTCGACGATGACCCCTATTTCAATCCACGCCTCCAGCGCTTCATCAACTTGTGGCGTTCAGACCTCCACACGGAACGCAGCTACGAGGAAGCTTTGGGCCCCACGGCGCCAATCTCGTCGAAATAGGCAAGGTGGGCCTGCACTACGCGTACCGCATCGACGTCGTCGAGTAGTTCGATGTCGCGGCGTTCGGCTTCGGCAAGCAACCACGCGGTGAGCGTGTCCTCGTGGGCCACCACTTCTTCGTCGATGTCCTGAGGACGATCGATCACGTCACCGGGCTGCAAACCCTTGGCGTGCATCCAGCGCATGTGCGCCACCAAAAGTTGCTCGACCTCGTCGTAGGTGAGCCGACCTTGGGAGTCGGATGGAAGCCGTTCTGCCACATATGCAACGGCATCAGCCAACATGTACACCGCACGCGGCGCAACTGCGTCCAGCCGGCGTGCCTCTCTGCCCACTGCAACGGCCGCGATGGCAAACACCAGCACCGCCGAAGCGATGACGAACGCGACGGTAACGGCACTCACGACGCAGGCCGTTGGATGACCAGTGCGGTCAGATGCCGATGCGCTGTGCGAGTTGTTCGCGGTGGTACGCAGGATCGCCGAACAACAACTCGCTCGACTTCGCACGCTTGAAGTACAGGTGCGCCGGGTGTTCCCAGGTGAATCCGATACCGCCGTGAATCTGGATGTTCTCCGCGGCGGCGTGGAAGTAGGCCTCCGAGCAGTACGCCTTGGAGAGCGACGCCACGGATGCGAGTTCCTCGTTCATTTCGCTCGCACACCACATGCCGTAGTACGCAGCCGACTTGGCCGACTCCACCTCGAGCAACATGTCCGCACACTTGTGCTTGATGGCCTGGAACGATCCAATGGGCCGACCAAACTGCACGCGCACCTTGGCGTACTCCACCGCCATGTCGAGCACCTTCTGGGCTCCACCCACTTGTTCGGCGGCCAGTGCGACTGCGGCAAGGTCGAACACCTTGCTCAGTACGTCCCAACCCTTGCCCTCGGTGCCGATGAGTTCGGCTTCGACGCCCTTGAACTCCAACTTGGCTTGCTTGCGAGTTTGGTCCATGGTGGAAAGTGCGGTGCGTGTGAGGCCCTTGGCATTGCCCTCGACTGCGAACAGCGATACGCCTTTGCCGGTGCGCGCTGCCACGATGATGAGAGAAGCGGTGTGGCCGTCGATGACGAACATCTTGGTTCCATCGAGCGTGAACTTCGAGCCCGAACCTTTGGCGGTCATCGTGATGCCGGCTTCGTCCCACTTCCCCGATGGTTCGGTGGACGCCAACGTCGCAATGGTTTCGCCGGCTGCAATACCCGGGAGATACTTCTTCTTGGCGGCATCGTCACCGCTCTGGAGCAACGTGTTGGCTGCGAGCACCACGGTGGAGAAGTACGGGGCACACAACAACGCGCGACCCATCTCTTCCAACACCACGCCGAGCTCCACGTAGGAGAATCCCATGCCACCGAAGTCTTCGGGAATGTGCAGACCCATGAGACCCATCTGGGAGCCCATCTGGTCCCACACCGCTTTGTCGAAACCCTGCTCGGTTTCCATCTGCGTGCGCACGGCAGTTTCCGGAGACTTGGAATCGAGGAAGGCGCGGACGGTCTTGCGGAGTTCTTCTTGTTCTTCGGTAAAGGCAAAGTTCATGCCCCTCATACTGTCGGACGGACACCGAAATCCGCCAATCGGACGCCAAATGCCCGTTCTTGCCCCTTGCCCCACCACGGCGAGAGCCCAGTGGCGTCAGCCGCCAACTGACGGAGGGCTGCTGCCAGACTTACCGCCATGGCCACCCTGCACTGGCACAACGCCGATCTGGAAGTGCACAAGCTGGTGGTGGGACCAGTCGACAACAACGTGTTCGTGGTGCGATGTCGGGCCACCGGGGATGCGGTGCTCATCGACGCAGCCAACGAGCACGAGCGCCTGCTCCAACTGTGCACCTCCCTGGGTGTACGACGAGTGCTGGAGACCCACGGACATTGGGACCACATTCAGGCAGTGCCCGCGCTGCGCGAAGCCGGCTACGAGGTGGCGGTTACCGCTCTTGATGCACCGCGACTGAAGGATGTCGGCTACGACGTGTTCTTGGACGACAAGGAAGTCATCGAAGTCGGGCGACTTCGCCTGCACGCCGTACACACACCCGGACACACCGAAGGGTCGATCTGTTTCCAGGTGGAAGGTACGCCGCTCCTGTTCACCGGTGACACGTTGTTTCCGGGCGGACCCGGCAACACATCGTTCGAAGGCGGCGATTTCGACACCATCATCCGGTCGATCAACGATTCGCTCTTTGCGTTTCCTGACGCCACCATCGTGCTTCCCGGACACGGCAACGACACCACCATCGGCGCAGAGCGACCACAACTCGATGCGTGGGTGGCACGCGGCTGGTAACGCCCAGCGGTGTGGCGTTCGTTACGCGTCTCCCAATTACCCCTATGAGCGTAGGAGAAATTGCCTGGTGCGAATAGCGTTGCGGAGGTGAACGACTCTCGCGAGCTCCTGCGCATCGACGATGTGCACGCCAAGGCAGCAGAAGGTGACCACGACATTCTTCGTGGCTTTTCGCTCACCGTTCGCGAGGGAGAAATCCACGCAATCATGGGGCCGAACGGCTCGGGCAAGTCCACGTTGGCCAACACGTTGCTCGCTTCCCCGGCATACGAAGTAACGAGTGGTTCGATCTCGTACAAGGGTGACGACATTGCAGCCTGGTCCACCACCGAACGCGCTCAACGCGGAATTTTCCTCGGCTTTCAATACCCACAGGAGATTGCCGGAGTTTCCGTGTTGCAGTTCTTGCGTCAGGCGTTGTCGGCTCGCAAGGGCATCGACCTCTCCATTCTCGAACTCCGCCTGGCGGCAATGGATTGGATGAAGCGACTCGGAATGGACTCCGCGTTCATCGACCGTCACCTCAACCAGGGATTCTCCGGTGGCGAGAAGAAGCGCAACGAGATCATGCAGATGGCAATGCTGGAGCCTGATCTGGCGATTCTCGACGAGACAGATTCCGGTCTCGACATCGACGCGTTGCGAATCGTCGCCAAGGGAATCCGTGAAGTTCGCGCGGCTCGCCCTGCGCTCGGCATCGTGGTGATCACCCACTATCAACGCTTGCTGGATGAGTTGCAGCCGGATTTCGTGCACGTGCTGGTCGATGGTCGCATCGTTGCCACCGGTGGCATGGAACTGGCCGAACGGTTGGAGAAGTCCGGCTACGACTCGTTCCGAGGGTAACCACCATGACGCTCGACTTGGCTGCGCTCCGCAACGAGTTTCCGATGTTGTCCAAGCAGGTAGGCGGCAAGCCGATTCATTATCTGGATAGTGCCAACTCGTCGCACAAACCCAACTGCGTGATCGACGCCATGTCCACTTTCATGCGCGAGAACTACTCCCCGATCGGTCGCAGCTCGTACACCCTGGCGTCGGATGCCACCGACGCATACGAAGGCGCGCGGACGAAGGTTGCCAAGTTCATCAATGCATACTCGGCACGCGAAGTGGTGTTCACCAAGAA
>JAFMJP010000061.1 GCA_017853375.1 Actinomycetota bacterium | reverse complement strand
GTGTACGTATATATGGCGGTGAAGCGCTCGAACTTGCCGGTGGCCTTGGCCGTCAACTCCAGCACGCAGGTTCCCTTCTTCACGAAACGAATGGTCGTGACGGTGGTTCCCTTGACCACGGAGCACACTCTCGAAGGAAAATCTCCCGGCTGTGCGATTCGAGGATTCGCCTTGCTCGACACGCGAACCACCACACCTTGGTCGGTGACCAGTGCGGAATTCTTCAGCTGAATGCTGCCGCCGACCGTTTGCATGGCGCCCACCTTCGGCAATCCGATGAGCCGCGGCTTGATGGTCTGCTTGCCCAAGAACGTCAGAGGTACCACGGTGTCGAGTGCGGTGTCCTGCAAACCCATGTGATCCCGATGAACGAAGATCGCACAGTCCGCAATACCGCAACTCAGCGTTTCCTTCACCGTGGTTCCATCCGCCTCGTACACCACCACCTTGTCCTTGAGGGGCAGCGTCAACGTGCCCGATGCCGACTGCGAACCCCGAGCGCCGAACATCGTCGCCCAGATCATCTCGTCGATTCGCTTGAGGCTTCCGTTGCACTTGAGACCGGTGGTGTCACGCTGACCAGTTACGGGCTTGTAGCACTGCCGAATGTACACACCTTGGGACGCGGGAACTCCGGACAAGGTGATCGTGATTTGCTCACCATCGACGAGATTCGTCGACTTGCTGACGTTGACGACTACTGCGGCAGACGCAGCCGGTGCAGGAAGCAATGGCACGACACCAATGAGTGCGCCGATCACGAGAGTGGAGATGAACTTCTTGGTCATTGTGGACCCTTTCGTCAAGCGATGATGCTGTAACTACGAGCCAGCATTGAAGCTGATCGGCACGAACACGTCTTGTGAACGATCATCGCGCCTGGTGTGATCGGCAAACGCCACGATTCCGCACCGTTCTTTGGTGCAGTCGATGAGGCTTGTCGAATCATCCGTTGCTCGCACGAGTAACGGTACGACGAACGATCCGTCGGCAACGAAGGGAACCGTGAGACCTATGGCATACCCGGGTGGATTCGAGGACACCCATTGCGAGAGCGGCGAAGAGCCGTCCACGTTGACTCCGCCCACACAACGCCGCGCACTGTTCCACTCCGCCTGGTTGCACACGAATACATAGACACCCTTGGTGACATCGAATCCCGAGCCGCGCACGGTCACCGTGGTTCCTTTGGGGTCGAGCCCAATGGTCTGACTTACCGACAACCGTGGCTTCGGTTTCGTCACAGCCGGCACCGTGGTGGCTTGGTCGACCGCGGTGGTCGGGCTCACCGTCGAAGTCGGGCTTTCTGCCGTCGTTGGGCTCACGGTCGTGGACGGACTTACCGTGGTGGACGAGACAACGGTTGATGTTTCGGTGGTGGGTGAAGTCGTGGCGGTGGAAAGGACATCATCACTGTTTCCGCAACCGGCAAGCACCACGAACACCACGATCGCAGGTAACCAACGTCTCACGCCCGGGCTTCGGCGCCGCGATGCTGCGCTCATACCCTTGAGGCTGATGTTGCGGCGAAAACTGGTGGCGTGTTCGTTGCTCGTCATGGTGTTGGGTGGTTGTGGCAACGACACCCCACGGACGGAGGTCGGCGCACAGTTCATTCTGTCGCAGGACTTTCCACTTCCCACGATCGAACCCGGGACTCCTGCACTCCCCACTTCCACCACCGGAGCCGACGGCGTTGTGGTGGAGGTCACCGATACTTCGCGCATCATCGTGTTGAACGAGGCCATCGCTGAAATCGTCGTCTCGCTCGGAATGAAGGACTTCATCATCGGACGTGATGCCACCACCACCCTTGCCGCTTTGGCCGACGTTGCCGAAGTGAGCAACGGTCATGACATCAGTGCCGAGAGCGTGCTGGCGCTCCGACCGAGCGTGGTCATCGGCGATACCCGTACCGGACCCCCGGAGACACTCGAGCAGTTGCGTGGAGCGGGCGTTGCCGTGCTCATCGCGCCGGAAGTCTGGACGTTGTCCGCACTTCCCACGCGCGTGGAGATGATTGCCAAAGCCCTCGGAATTCCACGAGCAGGTACCGAACTCGTCGACCTCACGCAACGAGCAATCGATGACGCGCTGCAAGGCGTTGGCGCATATGCGTCGACGCCACGCGTGGCATTCCTCTATGTTCGTGGCACTGCGTCGGTGTACCTACTCGGTGGCTCTGGTTCTGGCGCAGACGAACTTGTCGCTGCAACCGGCGCGATCGATGTCGGCGCACTCAACGGCCTTTCGTCGTTCACGCCGCTCACTGCCGAAGCGATCGTGCAAGCCGATCCAGACGTACTACTCGTGATGACTCGCGGCCTGGATTCAGTCGGCGGAATCGATGGCCTGCTCGCACTGCCGGGTGTGTCGAGTACTCGGGCAGCTGCTGCAAGTGCCGTCATCGCGGTGGATGACGACCTACTACTCTCATTTGGTCCGCGAACCGGAGCGCTCATTGCCCGGTTGGCGGAACTTCTCGACACTTTCAGCAGCGACGCATGACCTACGCCAGACGCACCAGCCTTCCTGCCGTAGCGATTTTTCTCGTCGCTCTCCTCACCATCACCACGCTGCTCTCGCTTGCAACCGGTGCATTTCGAATCTCGCTGTCCGATCTGTTCGGGATCATCGGTGACGGACCCAGCCGTGACACCACCGACGCGGTCGCACACAACGTGTTCTGGCAGGTCCGTCTCCCGCGTATCGTGCTCGCGATCATCGTCGGCGCGAGTCTGGCGGTTGCAGGCGTCATCATGCAGGGAATCTTCCGTAATCCCTTGGCCGAGCCGGCGACGGTCGGGGTTTCTGCGGGCGCCGCGGTCGGCGCGGTCATCGCCATCATCGTCGGGCTCAACCAGTTGCCGCTCGGCGTGCAATTGGCGGCGTTTCTCGGCGGCACTCTCTCCACTGCGCTCGTCTACGTGCTCTCGCGCTCCGACGGAAAAACCGAGGTGGTCACACTCATCCTCACCGGAATCGCCATCAATGCCTTCGCTGGTGCAGTGATTGGATTCGCCGTATTCGTCGCCGACGATGACGAGATTCGTTCGGTTACCTTCTGGAGCCTCGGCACTCTCGGTCTTGCAACGTGGAAGGCGGTCGGCGTGGTGATTCCACTCGCGCTACTCGGCATTGCGATGAGCGCCAAGTTTGCAAGAGTTCTCGACACGCTGGCACTCGGTGACCGTCCCGCGACGCACCTTGGGGTTCGAGTAGAGCCGGTTCGCCTGCAAGCCATCGCCGTGGTGGGGTTGCTCGCATCGAGTGCGGTGGCAGCCACGGGGATGATCGCATTCGTGGGCTTGCTCGTGCCGCACATCATGCGAATCGTCCTCGGCCCCCGACACCGTCACCTGTTGTGGACCGCCGCTCTTCTCGGCGCCAGTGTCACGTTGTTGGCCGACCTCGCGGCACGTTCCTTGTTGTCACCGGCAGAGCTCCCACTTGGCGTGGTCACTGCATTGATCGGTGCACCGTTCTTTTTGTTGCTGTTGCGCAGCACCCGCCGCAGCCAAGGTGGTTGGGCATGACCACCAACCTCACCGCATCACACCTCGTGGTGACGCGTGGCAGTACCACGCTGCTCCATGACGTGTCGCTCAGCGTGCAGTCTGGTGAATTGCTGGCGGTGCTCGGCCCGAATGGTGCAGGAAAATCCACGCTGCTCGGCGCCATCGCCGGCGATTTCCCGCTTGCCAGCGGTTCGGTATGCATCAATCAGCGGGAGTTGTCCTCGCTGCCACCACGCGAACTCGCTCGGATGCGCGCCGTATTGCCGCAGCAAATTGCCATCTCGTTTCCCTTCACCGTCCGCGAAATCGTGGCGATGGGTCGTAGCCCGTGGCTGAATGACGATGACGACGAACGAATCTCGGCTGCGATGCAGCGCATGGAGGTGGCGTCGTTGGCGGGCCGCACGTACCAAACCTTGTCCGTTGGCGAGCAGGCGCGCGTATCCATGGCGCGCGTCCTTGCCCAGGACACGCCGTTGCTGTTCCTTGACGAACCCACCGCTGTGCTCGATATCGGGCAGCAAGAGCGTTTCCTCTCCATCGCACGATCACTGGTGGATGAAGGTCGCGGCGTCATTGCCGTATTGCACGATCTCAACGTGGCGATGCGTTTCGCCACCAAGGTGCTGGTCCTGCATCAAGGTCGATGTGTGGCGAGCGGCAACCCGCGCACGGTGCTGACCGATGCCCTCCTCTCGGACGTGTACCACCAAAAGATTCGTGTCACCGCAACCACCGACGGTCGCTCGGTGATACTTCCCGACCACTCGTAGCAGCGACACCTACAGGTAGCAGCGGCGTCAGCCGCGTGAGTGTTCCAACGCAGCCATTCGGCGAAACTGTTCCACCACGTCCGGGCTCTTGTGCAGCGGATTTCGTGACCGATACACCGTGTCGACGTTGACACAGATTCGGCCGAATTCGCCCCAGGTTCCGAATGCATCGAGCGCGATATCACGAGCCGCGTCGAAGGCATCCATCCCCGAATCCTGACGTGCCGATGCTTCACGCAATACGTACGACAGATAGTCGCGAACCTCTGCCACACCGGAATTGTCGGTGATTGGTCCGTGCCCTGGCACCACCACGTCGGCGCCGAGTGCGGTGATGAGGTCACAAGCAGCAATCCAGTTCTCCAGCGGCCCGGCCCACACGATGGGAGTTCCGTTGATGAACAAGATGTCGCCGGTGTACACCACCCTTGCGTCGGGAACATGCACGATCACATCTCCGTTCGTGTGAGCGGGCCCCACTTCCATGAGTTCGACCACACGACCACCTACTTCGATGTCGAGACGTCCGTCGAAGGTTCGAGTCGGCGGTGTCAAGGTGATTCCCGCAAAGTCGAAGTCACCGAAGAACGATCTGAAGAGGTCACCAACATCACCCGGCGCCGCATTCAAGCCGGCAAGCAATTGGGGCGGAACCTCGTGCATCTCCCGAGCCGCCGAAGTTGAGGCGATGATTTCTGCGTTCGCGACTCGCTCGTTGCCGTAGCAGTGATCCCCGTTGGCATGGGTGTTCACGACGGTGGAAATCGGCGCAGCACTCGTCATTGGCTTCATGGTCGCCAACATTGCATCCGTGAGTTTCAAGTCGAAGAGTGTGTCCACCAACAACGATCGACCGTCTCCAACCACCAACCCGGCATTGCTGTAGCCCCAACCTCCGTCCGGTTGAAGGTACGCAAAGCAATTGTCGTTGACCTCCTGAACTCCGAGCCGGTAGTCGAACATGTGGTCAGTGTACGCTCACGGCATGTCCGAACTGGTACTCGATTCACTCCGGCGTCGACTGCGAGCGATCTTCTCGCTCTACGAAGACGCCACGGCAACGATGGACCTCCACCACGTCAATTACAAGGAACGCGAGGACGTGCTCCCCATTGCCTTCAGTTTGTTTCACATCGTCAACATGGTCGACGCCTCACTCATGTTGCTGAGCGGCAAGCCCCCACTTTGGAACGACGAATGGGCGGTTCGGGTGCTTCCAGCAATCGGCGACCACGGCAAACACCGAACGGTCGAGGAAATGGTGCACCAACGAATTGGCGACTACGACGCATTCAAGGACTACATGGGCCAGGTATTTGCTCGGGTCGAGGACTGGACTGCAGAGTTGTCGCCCGACGACCTGTCGCGAGTGATCTTCCCGAAGCCATACCCACCACAAGTTGCAACAACTTTTTCGGCACGAGTCGGAGGCGAAGGTGGCATCACGGTGCTCGACGGCCTCGAGTGTTGGATTTACCAGCACGCATTGCGTCACATGGGAGAAATCGAGTACGCACGACACCTCACGGGGTTGCGCGGCATGACCTCCTAACGCCTCGATCCGATTCGAGCAGACCTCCAGTGGCTACACCACGCTGATGCGATTCAGCGACAGCATGCTGCACCAATAGAAGTCGCGGCGGGTTCCACATGCCGGGAACACCACCGACTGAATGGGTGACCCCGTATCGATCCGCGTCTTCTCGCGACCACTGACGACTTCACGCACCACAACCTGCTCCACACCTCGTTCCACATCGTGATGCGCACTCACGAACTCACCCGAGTCGGGGTACAACAACATGTGGGACCCGTGATTCTGCTGATGACTCCACAAGGGCGTGAGCGATGCATCGTCGTAACGAAATCCAGCGAGCACTCCGTTGCCGCTGTCGAAACCAATTGCCACCTTGCGTTTTGCGTCAACCAGCGGCGGGTTGGCCACCACACCACCCGGTAATCCGCAAATTTCGGTGAGCGACACGCGCCCCGAGTCCAGCCACACGCGAACCAAATGCAACGGCGCGGTCGCCGTGCCGACACCACGAAGGGTGCCGGCAAACCTGTGCGTGGACTCACCATTGTCCAGGAACCACGCACAGCCATCGGCAATGACCGCATCCCAACCGAACGTCTGACCTTCCATGTGACGGTACGTCGCTTGAAAGTCGTCTCGCAGCAATGCCGACCCGTTCCACCGCACTCGCCACAATGACGAGGTACCGACGACGTACACATCATCGTCATCGGCAGAGAGTCGCGCGATGGATGCCTCGGGCAGCTCCAGCGATGCAACTATCCGTAGTTCGTTCGGCTCGAGCACCACCAGCTCGGTGGCATCGAATGGCTCCGCCGCTTCGTTTCCTGGTCGTGAGCCGGAGAAGTCCTTGGTGACCAAGTGGCCGTCAGGCAACAACACGAAGCTGTTGTACGGCCGCATTCGAGGCAGCTGGCGCGAACCCACCACGCGCAGTTGGCGGTCGAGTCGATGTGCGTGATTGCCGAACACCACGTACAGGTCGCCATTCGGATGGACGGCGATGCCACCCGGCCATGCGCGACCACCCGGCAACTTTTCGCTGGTTGCAAGCGTTTCCAGTGTCTCCGGATGTACTTGCTCCACCCACGACACTGCATCGTCACCGCCCGTATGGCACAACACGAATACGTCGTTCGGTGACGTCATCACCACCATGGTGACCACCATCATCGTTCGGCTCGTCACCTGCAACGTTTCCGTTGCGGCAAGGTTCAGGTGCGCACCCGCCAACCACTGCTGACGTCGTGGTCCTCCGTCTTCTGCCACCCAGCCGCGCACGTCGCGACCCTAGCGAACGGTCGAATCACGCTGGAACGAGCACCACCGGACATGGCGCATGATGAGCCACTTGTTGGGCTACCGATCCGAGCAGGAGACCCATGAATCCACCGCGCCCGCGTCGGCCGATTACCAACAGGTCGGCGCTCTTTGCCGCCGTCAGCAACGCCGTTGCGGGGGCGCCACGAACGACACGGGTGGTCACCGAAACGCCGCTCGCGTCGACTTTTTCCATGACACCATTCAGTAATCGGCCGGCGGATGCGTCCATGTCTTGCGTGCTCGGCAACATGGAGACTCCCATCGGATCGATGACGGGGGGAAACTCCCACGAATAGACGACGTCGACGGATGCGCCGTGCACTTTCGCTTCGGCGAGCGCCCAACGAAGTGCTGCCACCGAATTGTCCGATCCGTCGGTTCCAACGGCGATGTTCTTCACTGCACTCACGACGCCTCCGAATGTTGCAGCGCTCATGCGCCTGAGTTCACCGTAGGTTCGTCGGAAACGCAGAACAAGTGACGACTGTCCTGAGATGTGCGGCAATCCCGATCCTCTCCCGGGGTCGACGTCCCACTCTCCACAAGTAACCTGAAGTACATGCGGAAAGTACTTCTTGGTGTGGTCGCCTTGGTTCTGGTTGGATGCTCGTCGGCTCAGCCGCTCGCCGTGGATCTCTCACCATCTGCCGAGCGCGGCTTGAAGCTTTCGCAGCAGTCGGGTTGTGCATCATGTCATGGCTCCGACTTCGGTGGCGGTACCGGCCCCACGTGGCAGGGCATCATCGGTTCTTCGGTGTCATTCAAGGGCGGTGAAGCAGGCCTCGTCGACCGCGAGTACCTCATCGAGTCGATCAAGTACCCCGACAAGAAGAAGCGTGTCGGATACTCCGTGGTGATGCCGTACAACAATCTCACCGACGAAGAAATCTCCGACATCGTCGATTACATCGAAGCTCTGACCAGCTAACCCCCGACCTCTGGCGCGACGCCCAACCCCGCCTCCTCAGCGAGACGCTGGATGTGGTCCGGTATCGGAACATTCGCACCGGCACCGTCGGACTCAGCCGGCCCGAACACCGTTCGCACCGGCACGACGCCACCCCAAAACGGGAGTTCATAATCGCTCGCCGGATCTTCCTTTGGTGGACCGGTACGAATCTTGGCCGACGCATTCTCCAATGAGAGTCTCCACACCGTGGTTTGTCGAATTTCCGGTCGGCTTGGTTCGCGGGCATTGCCGACTCGTCCGGGTAGGAGGAAGTCACTCAGGACCAAGAGCGCCCGCTCTCGTTCCTCGCCATCCAACACCTCGGGAACTCCGGTGACCACCACGCTGCGGTAGTTCATCGACGAATTGAACAAAGATCGCGCAACGACGAGTCCGTCCAACAACGTGACCGTCACGCAGATCGGACCTTGGTTGCGCATCAATCGGCTGGCCACCGAACCGTGAACGAGAATGCTGTCGCCGTCGAGCGCGTACGCCATCGGAATCACCACCGGCGCACCCTGGGAATCGATGATGCCCACATGTGCGACCAATCCTTCGGAAAGGATTCCGGAAATGACGTCACGCTGCGAGCTGCCCCGTTCGGGATGGCGCTTCACTTCTCCCATGGTGAGCCGAGGCTAGATGATGGTTAGTGTCGCTCGTATCGCAACTCTCCCACAGTCACCTGCGCCGTCGATGAAACACGCGTATCGCGTGTTGGCACTCACTTCCATCGCGGTGTTCCTTGTTTCGCTCGATCTTTCCATCGTGGTGGTGGCAAAACGCACCATTGACGAAG
>JAFMJP010000060.1 GCA_017853375.1 Actinomycetota bacterium | reverse complement strand
TCTGGTTGAAGCCCTTGTCATCAACACCACCGGTGTCGGTGACCATGCAGGCAAGCGTGCCTGCGCCTGGAAGTGCTGCTTCCTCGGCAGGTGCTTCGGTTTCTTCGGTGACTTCTTCAGTTGCTGCATCGTCACTGCCACACGCGCTGGCGATCAGCGCAAATGCGGCAAGGGCGAGCGCAGCGGACTTGAGTCCCTTGTGCTTCCTCATTGGTATGTCTCCCTCTCGTGCAACGGACGTTGCACGTGTTAGTTGTTGGTGAAGATGGTACTTCACCCGGGTAACACGGTCGGACACCGTTTTCGCCTGCGTGCCGTGACCCAATGGGTGTTCGTCATGGTGATCCGGACAATCGGACTGATAAGGTCGCGTCGACAACCCCAACGACAAGGAGCAACAACATGGGTGCGTGCGGCTGTGGATATTCGACGGATGAACAAAAGCAGTGCAACGGGTCACACCGGGTGGTGCAAGCCGTGAAGGCCGACCTCGCAAAGGCATTGGCAGACATGGGCCATACCGAAGCCTCGGAACTGGTGAAGCAATACAAAAAACAAAGTTGAGAGTCGACGACGCTCACGTCGCAAGAGTGGGCCAGGTAGGGATCGAACCTACGACCAAGGGATTATGAGTCCCCTGCTCTGACCACTGAGCTACTGGCCCCGGTGGAAATTGTGGCTCCGGGGGTGGGGCTCGAACCCACGGCCGACGGATTAACAGTCCGTTGCTCTGCCAACTGAGCTACCCCGGAAAGGCTTGTTCAGGCTACTCGCACCCCGCCGCGAACCGCCGGGTTTACTCGTCTTCGACGAACGAGCGCAGCCCGCTGTTGTTGTGCGGATGACGCATACGGGCCAGCGTCTTTTGCTCTATTTGCCGAACCCGCTCGCGGGTGATGTCTTCTTTCTCGGCGACTTCCTCCAGCGTGTGCTGTTTGCCGATGAACTCCCCCAAGCCGAACCGCATCGACATGATGCGTCGCTCACGCTCGGGCAAGCCATCCAACGACTTTTCGATTTGACTCACCAGCTCACGCTGCACGGTTTCGCTCAGCGGATCGGCCGCATCCGGGCTGGCCAGCGTTTCGCCCACCGTGAGGTCGTCGACGTCGACGCCGACCGGTGCATCCAAGCTGGCGGTGGACAACGTCAGCTGCTGAATCTCGAACAATTTCTCCACGCTGATGTCGCAGCGTGCCGCTACTTCTTCGGGTGTGGGATCGCGCTTCAACTCGGCGGTGAGTTCGCGCTCCGAGCGCTGCACTCGGTTGACGATTTCCATCATGTGACCGGGAATACGAATGTTGCGACCCTGATCGGCCATCGCGCGCGTCATGGACTGTCGAATCCACCACGTTGCATACGTGGAAAACTTGAAACCTTTTTCGTAGTCGTACTTGTCCACCGCGTGCATGAGACCGATGTTGCCTTCTTGAATGAGGTCGGAGAGATGCAACTCCTTGCGGTCGTAGCGGCGCGCGATGGACACCACCAACCGCAGGTTGGCACGAACCATTCGGTCCTTTGCCTTCTCGCCTGCCTTCACGAGATCACGCAGCGTCTTGCGATCGCCGGCAGAAAGCTTCGTCTTGCCCGATGTCTTTGCATCCTCAAGACGTTGCTGGGCCTTTTGACCGTCCTTTACCGCTTTGCCGAGCGTCTTTTCCTCGGCAGATGTCAGTAGTGGAACCTGCCCAATCTCGTTGAGGTATTGGCGGACCGTGTCGGGCGAATCGCCGCCGGAGATTCTTGGTCGTCTCACGATGTTGTTATGCCTCGATCACGGAGGTTACGTCGTACAGCCATGTCAACAGGTCCGCTATCAACGAGTCTGCCACATCCCGACCACTCAACTGCTCCACCTTCTGTTTGATTTCACGATCACGCGTGATGACGGCACTCGAGGTGTCCGACACGCGACGCGCGAGTTCACGGCGTACGGCAGCGCGCAGCAGGTTGATGCCTTCCTTGCGCGGATCGGCATCCGTCGGCACGTCGAACACCTCCACGCGTGAGAGTAATTCGAGCGCATCCGGATCGAGATCGGCCTCGGCAAGCTTGTGGTTGCCACGGTGCGTCATGAGCGCACGGAACACCCGTCGGTGCGTGTCGTCTGCAAACACCTCTTCGGCGACGATGCCCGTGACCTCGTCGAATCGGGCAATCATCAGCGAAAGAATCACGAATTCGGCGTTCTCCTTGTTGCTGCTGTGGGCCGTGGATTGGGCCTCGTTTCTCGAGCGTGCAGCCTGGAACTTGCGGTCGACCTTCTGCACGATGTCGTCGATCTGCTTCTTGTCGTTGCCCCACAGTTGCTCCGCAACTTGGGTGGCGTAGTCGCGGCGCACGATCACATTGGGGTGCTCGTTGATGATGGCGATGGCTCGGTCGGCAACACGGGCCTTGTCCTCGGGTGTGCTGATCTTGGCGCCATCGAGCACGCGTCGCACGCGGAATGCCATGAACGGCTCGGCATTCTCCACCGAAGCCAAGAGTCCTTGCGGGTCACTGTCGGCGAGGTCGCCGGGATCCTTCCCGCCCTTCAACCGAGCCACGTTGACACGCACGTCGATCTTGCGTTCCCATTCGTAGAAACGCTCGGCGGCACCCTGGCCTGCAGCATCGGCATCGAATGCGAGCACCACGTTGTTG
The DNA here is from genome assembly GCA_017853375.1 of Actinomycetota bacterium. GTDB lineage: Bacteria > Actinomycetota > Acidimicrobiia > Acidimicrobiales > Ilumatobacteraceae > F1-60-MAGs027. Next base: position 6,508 of record JAFMJP010000060.1, on the reverse strand, counting down.
GCGAAGCGCTTCATGAGTCGCACATGGTCCTCGGTCAAAGCCGTTCCACACGTTGCAACTGCGCGAGTGAAGCCCACACGATGAAACCCAATCACGTCGGTGTATCCCTCGCACACCACGATCTGATCGGCCTTCACCACGTCGGCTTTGGCCCAGTTCAATCCGTACAGCGTCTTTGATTTGGTGTAGATCTTGGATTCCGATGAGTTCTTGTACTTGGCTGGATCCTTGCTGCCGGGAAGGATGCGTCCGCCGAATGCCACCGCTTCGCCCGAGTCCTTGAAAATGGGGAACATCACTCGGGCACGAAACGAGTCCTGCAGGCGCCCACGGCTGTTGGTGAATGCCAACCCGCAGTCGCGCAGCATCTCGGCGTCTGCGCCGAGTTCGGTGGCGAGCGCATCCCACGCATCGGGCGCCCACCCGAGCTTGAACTGTCGTGCGATGTCACCACTCAGTCCGCGAGTGCGCAAATACTCGCGGGCGTCCTTTGCGTCGGGCGATGTGAGCAGTCGCTGGTGGTACCACTCCACGGCGTGCTGCATGAGTTCGAACAGCTGCTTGTTGCGTTGACGATCACGTGACGGACCGCCAGTGGTGTAGGTGATGGTGATCCCCGACTTTGCTGCCAGGTGCTCGATGGCGCCGACGAAGTCCAAGCGCTCCACTTCCTGCACGAATTTGAAGACATCGCCCGACGCACCACAGCCGAAACACTTGTACCGACCGGTTTCGTCCCGCACGTTGAACGACGGTGTCTTTTCTCCATGAAACGGGCACAGTCCGAGATAGTTGCGACCTGCCCGCTTCAGCGCCACATAGTTGCCGATCACCGACGAGATCGGCTGCGCCAAGCGAACGCGCTCGATGTCGTCGTCGGAGATTGCCACGCGCGAGAGACTAGTTGCGCGGCACGGACGCTAGTTGTGCGGCTTGGTGTAGCCCTTGCGTTTGTTCGCCACCACCGATGCGACGACGCCACTCACCAGGAACGTCACGATGATGGCGAGCGAAAGCGCTACGGGGATGTGGAACCCGCGCCACGCCAATGCCATCTTGGCACCCACATAGATGAGGAGTGCCGAAATCGTGTGGGGCATGTACACGAAGCGCTCGCGCATGTCGGACAGAAGGAAGTACAGCGCTCGTAAACCGAGGATTGCCCACGCGTTGGAGGCAAACACGATGAACTGCTCACGGCTCACTGCGAGTACTGCGGGTACCGAATCGACGGCGAAAATCACGTCGGTGACTTCGATGATCACCAAAACCGCCAGGAGCGGCGTGGCGAAACGCTTGCCGTTCACCCGTGTGAACATCTTCTGGCCGTCATAGTGGTCCACCGACGGCACGAACCGCCGGAACAGCTTCATGGTGGCGGTGTCGTTGGGGTTGGTGTCCTTGTCCTTGCCGCTGATGATCTTCCAGCCGGTGTAGATCAGGAAGAGCCCGAATACCAACAGCAGGATCTTGAAGCGGTTGATCACTGCAGTACCGACGAGGATGAAGATGAACCGGAAGACGAGTGCACCGAAGATTCCCCAGAACAAGGTTCGGTGTTGATACTGCCGTGGCACGGCGAAGTGCGCGAAAATGATTGCCCACACGAAGACGTTGTCGACGGACAAGCTCTTCTCGATGAGGTACGCGCTGATGTACTCGACCGCAGCTTGACCCGCTTGACCCTGGCCGGCGAACATCGCTGCAATCACACCGGTGAACGCCAATCCGAGACCGATCCAAATTGCACTCTCGATTGCAGCTTCTCGAATCTCCACCACGTGCGCCTTGCGGTGGAACACCAACAGATCCACCAAAAGCGCTGCCGCAATCACACCGATGAGCAGTGGCCAGCCCCATCCCGGCACCGTGACGTTCGCAAACTTTTCGTTACTCGACGAAGCAAAGGGATATATCCCGGCACTCGACGAAGCAAAGGGATGTATCCCGGCGATCACCGTTCCACCGTAACGACTATTGGCGTTTTCACTTGGTGTCGCTCTTTGCACCACCGATGATTGCCTGCGCCGCGGAGAGACGCGCAATCGGCACGCGGTACGGTGAGCAACTCACGTAGTTGAGTCCTGCGCGATAAAACAGAGCGATCGACTCGGGATCACCTCCGTGCTCGCCGCACACGCCGAGTTTCAGTTTCCGTTTCACTTTGCGGCCACGCTTGGCTGCAATCTGCACCAACTCGCCGACACCGGCCTGGTCGATGGTGTCGAAGGGATTTCGCTTCAGCAACCCGAGTTGGAGGTACCTGGGCATCATGCGACTCTCGACATCGTCACGACTCAGTCCGAAGGTCATCTGGGTGAGGTCGTTGGTGCCGAAGCTGAAGAAGTCCGCGTGCTGAGCCAGATCTTCGGCTCGCAGGGCGGCACGCGGAGTTTCGATCATCGTGCCGATGGTGACTACTGCGCGTTTTGCCCGCTTGCCGGATGGTGTGCTGCGCGGCAGGTCGGCAAATTCGCTCAACACGCCCTCCACCCATCCGCGCGCCAACGCCAACTCGTCATCGGTAATGGTGAGTGGAATCATGACTTCGACGATCGGCTCGAGGCCTTCACTGGCAACTTGCTCGGCCGCCTGCATGAGTGCGCGGACCTGCATGGCGTACAAACCCGGTTTCATCACACCCAGTCGCACGCCACGGGTTCCCAACATGGGGTTGACTTCGGCCCATTCGCGGGCTGCGTGCAACATTTTGGTTTCCTCTGCAGTGAGACCAGACGTTGCTTGCTTCACCTCGAGCTCGTGCACGTGCGGCAGGAACTCATGCAGCGGTGGATCGAGCAGGCGAACCGTGACCGGCAATCCGTTCATCGCACGCAGGATGCCGATGAAGTCTTCTTTCTGGGCTTCACGAAGCTCCTCGAGCGCCGCGGCTTCTTCGTCGGGGGTGTCGGACAGAATCATTCGACGCACCACGGGCAGACGATCAGCCGTCAGGAACATGTGCTCGGTACGACACAAGCCGATTCCTTCGGCGCCGAACGATCGGGCAACTTCGGCATCGTTCGTCGTGTCGGCATTGGCGCGCACGTTCAATTTGCCTTTGCGAATGTCGTCCGCCCATTTCAAGATGGTGTGGAACTCGGGAGGTGGCGTGGCTGCCACCAACTCGAGTGCCCCGAGCATGATGTCGCCCGTGGCGCCATCGATGGAGACGGTGTCGCCTTCCCGCACCACCACCTCACCCGCCACGAACTGCCTGCCGTCGATCTTCACGGCTTCGGCACCCACGACGGCCGGTGTGCCCCACCCACGCGCCACCACGGCAGCGTGACTCACGAGTCCCCCACGTGACGTGACGATTCCCTCGGCTGCCATCATGCCGTGCACGTCTTCTGGGCTGGTTTCGTTGCGCACAAGGATGACTCGCTCGCCACGCTTGGCGGCGTCGGCTGCGGCATCTGCCGTGAAGTAAACCTTGCCAACGGCGGCTCCGGGCGATGCGGCAAGACCTTTGGCAATTGCAGGAATAGTGGAGGCGAATTGCGGATGCAACACCGAGTCGAGGTGATCGGCGGTGACGCGCATCAACGCCTCTTTCTTGGTGATGCTCCACTTTCGTTTGCCGCTGCCGTTGCTCTTGGTCATCTCCACGGCCATACGCAACGCTGCAGCACCCGTACGTTTACCGACGCGGGTTTGCAGCATCCACAACTTGCCGTCTTCGATGGTGAACTCGGTGTCGCACATGTCCTTGTAGTGGTGCTCGAGTCGGGCGAATATGTCGAGCAACTCCGCATGCACTTTCGGAAACTGTCGCTCGAGCGCATCAAGATGCTCGGTGTTGCGAATACCTGCCACGACGTCTTCGCCTTGGGCGTTCACCAGATAGTCGCCATACGGGGTGTTTTCACCTGTGGCGGCATTGCGCGTGAAACCCACTCCGGTTCCCGACTGATCGTTGCGATTGCCAAACACCATGGCTTGGACGTTCACCGCGGTGCCGAGATCGTGACTGATTTTTTCGCGGACTCGATAGGCAATTGCGCGAGCACCGTTCCACGAACGGAACACGGCCTCGATGGCGCCCCTGAGCTGCTTTGCGGGATCTTGCGGAAAGTCCTTACCCGTTTCGCGTTTGACGATGGTTTTGTACTGATCGCACAGTTCGCGAAGCGTGCTCGCAGGCAATGATGCGTCGCTTTTGGCGCCGTGCGCTGCTTTGAGCTGTTCGAGTGGATGCTCGAAGTGTTGCCCATCGACCCCCAGCACGATGCGGCCGTACATGGCGATGAAGCGGCGATAGCTGTCGTACGCGAAGCGTTCATCATTCGTGGACCGTGCGAGTGCCACCACGCTGGCGTCGTTGAGCCCGAGGTTGAGCACCGTGTCCATCATTCCCGGCATGGAGAACTTGGCACCCGACCGCACCGACACCAGGAGCGGATTGGTGGCGTCACCGAGTTTGCGACCCATCTTTTTTTCGAGTGTTGCGATGTGGACGCCAATCTCTTTGTCGAGTGTGGTCGGCCAACCGCTTCGCATGTAGTAGCGACACGCATCGGTGGTGACCGTGAATCCGTGCGGCACCGGCAGCTTGAGCACGGTCATCATTTCGGCAAGGTTGGCTCCCTTGCCACCGAGCAAATCCTTCATGCTCATGGGCGCCTTACGGTGCTTGTGGTCGAAGTCAAAGACGTACACCATGACTTGCGAATCCTATATTGTTTGGCTCCCACCTTCGGCCGTCACAAGTGGCACCTGTGCCCGAGCCACGAGGACGAGTGCGTAATCGCCGGCCACCGAAGTGCACATGCCGATCTCCACGGTGGCCTCGTTGGCAACCACGAGATACGGCTGTCCCGCCACGGCGCGGGATCCTTCGGCACTGTCGGCAGTAGCCGGCATGCGTGACGGCAAGCGCATCAATGTTCGCGGTGCAGTACTACCGCGACTGTCCATTCTTTCCACGAGTTCCTGGCCCGGATAGCAACCCTTGGTGAACGACACCGCCACGTCGACAAGCCCGGTCTCTGCAGGCAACGATGCATCCGTGATGTCGATTCCAAACATCGGCCATGCACAGCGCACTCGCTCGGCGTGAAATTCCGCATCGGTGCCGGTGCGAATTGGTGCTGCACCGATTCGCAACTCCCCGATGTCGGCCAGGGGTGCCTCGGCTCCGGAAACGAACACATCGAAGGCCCCGTCTCCTCGACGCCATGCAGGAACGGTGCCAGGAATCTCCAGACCGGTGGGCACACCACGAATCGCCACGACCTCTTCGGTGGTCGACACGAAGTCGCACTGCACACGAATCTTGAATTTGTTCAGACGGGCCAATGCAGCGGCTCCGCACCCGGCATCCACGTCCAACACGAAATGATCGTCGGCGAGACAACGCACGCGGAAGAATGCGTTCAGTTTTCCGCTTGGATCGAGGATGAACGCATGGGTAACGGCCCCCACCGCCAATCCGGCGATGTCGTTGCTCAACTGTGAGTGCAAGAACGTTCGTGCATCTTTGCCGGTGGCAACGATGACATCACGGGCGATTGCGACACGAAAGGGCGTGACGGTCATACGATTCGCCGCAGTTGGGTGGTCATGCGAGGCGTTTGCGTTGGGCCGTCATCCGTCGCGCGGTCGGCAGCGCAGCAATGAGCGCAGCCGCCTTGTTCTGGCACTCCAGATGCTCGTCGTCCGGATCACTGTCGGCAACGATGCCTGCACCAGCCTGGAACCATGCGGTGTCACCTTTGGCAAACATGGTTCGAATGGCAATTGCCGCGTCCAAGTTTCCGTTGAAGTCCACGTAGCCCACGATTCCGGCGTACGGTCCACGGCGCACGGGTTCGAGCGCATCGATGATCTCCATTGCCCGTACCTTCGGCGCACCACTCACCGTGCCGGCAGGCAAGGTGGCCCGCAAGACGTCGATCGGCCCGAGACCGTCACGCAACTCCCCCGACACTTGCGAGGTGAGGTGCATCACGTGGCTGTATCGCTCCAACGTCATCAGCTCGTCTACTTTGACGGTGCCGAACTTTGCCACGCGACCCACATCGTTGCGGGCAAGATCCACCAGCATCACGTGCTCCGCGCGCTCCTTGGGATTTTCGCGGAGTTCGCCGGCAAGTTTCCGGTCGTGCTCGTCATCGCGGCCACGTTTGCGCGTACCTGCAATTGGACGACTCACGACCTTGCCGTCACGCACTTGTACCAATGGTTCGGGTGAGCTTCCGGCAATGGTCAATGCATCGTGCTTGACGTAATACATGTACGGACTCGGATTCACCTGGCGCAACACGCGATAGAAATCGAAAGGGTCTGCATCCAGTTGCGTTTCGAACCGTTGCGAAAGGACCACCTGGAAAATGTCACCGGCGAGGATGTGCTCCTTGGCGACACGCACCGCGTCCTGATACCGACCGTCGGGCAATGACGACGTCACAGAACTCGGGGTTTCGCCGGCCGCCGGAGGCTCCACCGCATCACTGGTGGTCGCGCGGGACAGATCGTCGGCCATTCGCTGCACGGCGACGACGGC
>JAFMJP010000008.1 GCA_017853375.1 Actinomycetota bacterium | reverse complement strand
TTTGCCTTCGGTTACATCCGTGGCATGATGCACGCCACCGAAAAGCACTGCTGCTGAGTCACCGTTACGGTCGCCTCACGGCGATCACGTCGATTTCGAACTTGAGTGCTGCCGAGAGACAACTGGTGATCGTGGTCCGCGCCGGCAACGGAGCGGAGAAGTACTCGCGGTACAGCGCGTTGTACTGCGCAAGATGTGCGGGATCATGAACGTAGCTCGTCACTCGCACGACATCGCCGAGATCGAGCCCGACAGCAGCAAGGATTCGCTCCACGTTCGACATCGACCGCCTCATCTCCTGCTCGAAGTCGCCGCTCACGATCACGCCGTGGTCGTCGACTGACGCCTGGCCCGAGACGAACACGAAACCATTCGCTTCAACGGCCGCCGAGAAGGGAAGATGACTCGATATTGGTGTTGGCAGTGGTGACCAACCACGAGCGATATTCGTTGCAGATGGCGGTGTCTGTGACATCGGGGATTTCCGTTTCTCGTTGGTGGTAACCCATGGTTGGGTATCATCAAAGATTATAAACATTGTCGTGCACACCCGTTCGGAAGGTGAGTCACTCGATGCATGACGTCGTGATCAGCAATGTGACCATCGTCGACGGAACGGGTGCTGCCCCAACTCGTGGTCATGTCGCGGTGAAAGATGGCGTCATCACTGCGGTCGGCTCGGACACCTCGCCGGACATGCAGGACATGCGAGCCCGCACCACCATCAACGGCGCAGGCAAAGTGCTGTGTCCTGGATTCATCGACATTCATACCCACTCCGACCTCACGTTGATCGAGGATGGTCGTGGCGAAAGCAAGCTGCGTCAGGGTGTCACCACTGAAGTTGTTGGAAACTGTTCGTTCTCGGCGTTCCCCATCGAACCTCGTCATCTCGATCTCCACGCTGATCACCTCGCACGCGCCACCGCGCCGATCAGACCATGGTGGACCGATCTCGCCGGATATGCAGCTGCACTCCACGACGAGGGCATCGCGCTCAACGTGGCGCCCTTGGCGGGTCACGGGACGCTACGAGTTGCCGCGATGGGCGTCGACCAACGGCAAGCGACTGCAGCAGAGCTTGCACGGATGGTGTCGGATCTCCATACGGCGTTGGAACAAGGCGCATTCGGCATGAGTACGGGTCTCACGCACGTTCCGAGTGCCTATGGCGACTTCGATGAAGTGATTGCCCTTGCCGAGGTACTTGCCGAACATCGTGCCCTCTATGCAACGCATTGTCGCGCAGCAGAACCTGATGAGCGGGCGGCTGTTGCCGAGACCATCGAACTCGGTCGCCGAACCGGTGTCACCGTGGAATTCAGTCATCTCGCCATCAATCGTCCGGATCGCTGGGGAACGGGTGCAGAACTCCTCCAGATGTTCGACGATGCACGCTCGGAGGGCATCGACATCTTCTTCGACGTGTACCCGTATGACGCATCATCATCGTCACTCACGCAGTACCTGCCACCGTGGTTGCAAGCCGGGGGCACCGAGGCCATGCGTGCTCGCCTCGCCGATGGCGACCAGCGTGCAAAGGCGCTGTCCGACATGACCGAGGGTTGGTTCAACGGAATTCCGTGGCTCTGGGATCGATTCCAAATATCAAGCACACCCGATGGTCGTTACGTCGGGGAGACACTCGAATCAACGGCACGTTCGTTGAAGGTTGCTCCTGACGAACTCACGTTGCGGCTATGCGAGGAATACGGCAACGAAATTCAAGTGGTCCTCTTTTACCGAACGGAAGCCGACGTGTCGGCATTCTTGCAACATCCGCTCGCCGTGGTTGGTTCCGACGGCAATGCGATTTCCCTTCATCAGCCATGTGCACGTCCCCATCCCCGTAACTTCGGGACGTTCCCACGCGTACTCGGTCGTTATGTTCGCGATCGCGGTGTGCTCGAGCTTTCGGATGCCGTGCGCAAGATGACTTACGAACCAGCGCGACGTCTCGGCATCCACGACAGAGGACGCATCGCCACCGGATTGGCTGCCGACCTGGTGCTCCTCGATCCACAACAGGTCATCGATCGCGCCGACTTCGGTAAGGCTCCGGAGGGACCGGCGGGCATCTCCCATGTCCTCGTCAACGGTCGCGTCGTGCTCAACGACGGAGCCATCTCCGATGAGCGTCCCGGTCGCGTGTTGCAACACGCTTCGCGTTAACGCCTGCCCGTCAGACGTACCTCGACGCCCGGGCGGTTCACGATGTCGGCCTGCAGCGCCGCGCCGATTCCTGCTCGTGTCGGAAGATGGTATTCGCCTTGGTGCAACGGCTGCAGTTCGTCGACGAACTCTGCGTAGACGGAGTGGAGGTATGCACGCACGACCTCTTGGTACAGCGCGTTCGGCGAGCTGAAGGAGAGATGAATTCCAGCAAGCAGCGTGAATGGGCCGGTGCAGTCATGGAATGTCACAGGAAGTTGCTTTGCATCAGCGAGGCCGACGATGCGGCGCGACTCGGTGATGCCACCGCACCACGTGGGATCGATCATGATGATGTCGGCTGCCTGCTGATCGATGATCGGGGCATATTCGAAACGAGTGATGAGGTACTCACTGGCAAGCAACGGGATGGTGGTGCTCTGTTTCAGCTCACGCAACGCAGCAGGGTCGTCGGCCAGGATGAGATCTTCGATCCATGCGGGTCGAACGGCCTCAAGGGCGTGCGCAATCGTTTTGGCGGCACCGACCGACCACAATCCGTGGCCTTCGGCCATGATCTCGATATCTGAACCAACTGCAGAACGAATCTTCTCGAACACTTCCACCCCTGCCCGGAGATCGGATGGATCAATCGACGTCGCACCAGGCACTCGTGCCATCCGGTCGAATGGCCAAATCTTCATGCCGGCAAAGCCCTGTTCCACGAGCTCAACGGCAAGTTCACCCGGTCGATGAAGGAACGATTCGTAGTCCTCGTACATTCCACGACCTACGGGAGTCGATCCAACGCGCCAACTCTTTCCGTAACTCGGTCCGGCGCACGTGTTGTAGGTGGCGAGACGATCCCTCGTTGGCCCACCCAACATGACGTGGAGTGGCACACCTTCTGCGAGTGCGCATGCATCCCACACGGCGACATCCACGGCCGAGAGCGCCCGCATTTCAAGCCCGCGTCCACCAAAACGTGCCGCCGATCGGTAGCCGTGTTCCCAGAGAGCTTCCGGCGAACACCCACCATGCGCAAGTAGTCGCGGCGCCAAGAACTCATGGATGTACTCGCTCACCGCACGTGGCGTGTAATAGGTCTCACCGTGACCAACCACCCCCGAATCGGTGTAGACACGCACGAAGACGATTTCGGGCAGCGGTGACTGGTCACCGGGGAGGATCGTCTCGATGCCGATGATGTTCACACGAGGTCCCGAAGGTTCGAGGTTGACAACACCGAATCCGAACTACTTGACGACATAGTGGTCGGCACCCTCGGTACCGGCGGCACCGGCAAGGATGCGATCGATCTCTTGGAGCTCCGCAGGAGTAAGCGACCAATCGACTCCCGTGACATTGTCTTCCACTTCGGCTGGTGTGATCATGCCGGCAAGACACGTGCCGACGAAGTCGTGCATCGCCACCCACGCAATCGCCAATTGCGGCAACGTATGCGACCGAGATTCTGCGAACTCCTTCAGACGATTTGCCATCTCGATGTTCTTGGCGAGATTCTCGCCGAGAAAAAGCGGCAATCCGAAGACATCCCCCTTGGAACGCCAGTCGCCAGCAGCGAACGACGTCTTGGAATTCCATGTTCCGGAGAACAGACCGTGACAGAGTGATCCATACGTCATGAATCCGATGTCATTGGCCGATACGTAGGGAACCATCTTGGTTTCTGTACGACGGTCGAGCATGTTGTAGCCCGACTGTTGTACCTGAATGCTGCCGTGTTGGCGATACTCGTCGAGTTGTTCGGTGGTGAAGTTGGAAACCCCCACTGCTCGAACCTTTCCCGAGTCGACGAGCTCGCGAAACGCCGCCATCGAACCAGCCGGTGAGCCTTCCGGATCGGGCACATGGATGAGGAGGACGTCGATGTAGTCCGTGCGCAAACGCTGAAGGCTTTGCTCGGCGGAAGCAAGAATCGCCTCGCGATTCGATGTCGTCACCCACTGTTCCTTGGCATAGTCCCAATGGACTGCACACTTGGTAACGACCACGGAGTCCCGACGTCGAGTTCCGAGTGCCGTCCCGAGGATCGACTCTGCTCGACCATTGCCGTACGCAGGAGCCGTATCGAACAGCGTGACCCCGAGGTCGAGTGCCCGATGAATTGCAGCGACGGCCGCATCGTCGTCGACGTTTCCGTAATCTCCTGCATGCTGTGTGCCACCGATCGGCCACATCCCGAATCCCAGCAGTGACACCTCAATTCCCGTACTCCCGAGCTGCCGATACTTCATACGACCCCTTTTTCGACGTCTGGCCAACTCTATAACATTCAAATTTCGCGAAGTCACCCTAGAGTTGCGTGCATCAACGCTGCACCTCGACATCTTCGTGTCGCCCTCGCCGGTTTTCATCACGAGTCCAACACCTTTGCACCGGTACCGGCATCACTCGAGCGGTTCATGGCTGCAGGTCCCGTGGAGGATGACGACCTCATCCGTGTGTACGGGGAGTCTCAGGCCACGCTCGGCGGTTTTCTGGAGATTCGTTCACTCCCCAACCTCACGGTGGTACCACTCTTTCATGCGGATTTGAATCCCATGGGAACGATCACCAAAGAAGCATTCGAAACGCTCGTCGCGCGGATGCTCGAGCGGCTCGCGAGCGACGGGCCTTGGGATGTCGTACTGCTCGCACTCCACGGCGCGGCAGTCGCAGAGCACCAACCCGACGCCGACGGCGAAATCATCGCGAGAGTTCGCCAACTCCTTGGCAATGACGTCGTCATCGGTGTCGCACTCGACATGCACGCCAACGTGTCCGAACGCATGGTGCAGAACAGCACGGTGATCAACGCCTACCTCACCAACCCGCACATCGACCCTCGGTCGCGCGCACGACAGGTGGCTGATCTCGCCTTGGCTGCCGCACGACACGAAATTCACCCGACGACCGCTTTCATTCCGATACCGGCTGCCATCAACATCCTGCGGCAAGGCACCTCTGACTGGCCGATGTCGCATCTGGTGGGTGTCGCCAACGAAATGCAGGAGCGCGCGGAGGTTCTGTCGGTGAGCGTCATCGAGGGATTCCCGTATGCCGACGTCAATGAACTTGGAATGTCGTTCATCGTCATCACCGACGACGATCTCGACCTTGCCAATCAATTGGCTACTTCGCTCGCAAACGAGGCCTGGCGCATGCGCAAGGACTTCGTCGGCGACGGCGTCGATCTTGAAACGGCACTCACTCGGGCAGCCGCCGCCCAGCGCGGACCCGTCGTCCTGCTCGACGTTGGTGACAACGTGGGGGGCGGTAGTCCGGCCGACTCCACACACGTGCTTGCCGCCGCTCAGCGCCTGGGAGTCGGTGGTCTCTTTCACTCACTCTGCGACCCCGAGAGTGCCGAGGCATGTCACTCTGCAGGCGTCGGCGCCACGGTCGAACTCCATGTCGGCGCAAAGACGGATGCGCTTCATGGTTCACCCGTGCACATCACCGGGATCGTCACACACGTTGATGACGGTCGATTCGAGGACACCGGGGTCACGCACGGTGGGTTCCGCTTCTTCAACGCCGGTCCACGCGCACTGGTACACACCGTTGACGACCATTATGTGCTCCTCAACTCGCGACCGATGGGCAACACCAGTCGCGCAGAGTTGACGAGCGCTGGTCTTGATCCGCTCCACATCAAGATCATCGTTGCCAAGGGAGTCCACTCGCCCCGCGGAGCATTCGAGCCGATCGCTGCCGAGCTGATTCAACTCAACACACCGGGTTGCACGAGTGCCGACTTGTCGACGTTGCGCTACGAGGCTCGACGTCGACCGATGTTTCCCTTCGAGACCGACACCACCTTCTCGGCGTAGTCCGCTCTAAAAGAACGTTCGCGCTACTTCAACCACGCGATACTCGTCGTCGACGATGGGGATGGCTCGCCACTTGTCGAACGTGGTGCAGGGATGCGAGATTCCGAGTCCTACGAGGTCGCCGACTGCAATGTCGTCAGTCTCGGCCACATCCAAATACGTGTGTTGATCATCAACTCGTACCGCACGTCCCAGTGCCGACCACGATTCAACGACCGAACTCCCTCGCCGGCGGCGCTTCTTGGCAATGGGGAGCAAACCGTCGGTAGAAACATCACGCTTGCCCACACCCACGACGACCCTCGTCGGTTCCGGACGCGACAGCACCACACCCCATACTTCGAGTGCCGCCTGGAAGACCTCGCCATTGGCTCGCGGAGCGGCGCCAAGTGGCGAAAGCTCGTGGATTACTCCATCATCGTGGCTGATGTAGCAGCCGCTGCGTACCACCACTCGTTCGGGCAATGTCGTATCGCTCCGATACAAACTCGTGACGACTCGCTCAAAAAAGACGCTGCCACCCGCGCTCAGGATGACTTCATGGCTGTCGGCAACCAGTTTTCGTCGGATGAGTTCGTCCGCAAGTCGACGCAATTCGGACAGGAAGTCATCGACGCGGTCCTCGGCGGACCGTGATTCGGTCGCCGAGATGATTCCTTCGAAACCCGAGGCTCCAGCGAGGCGAAGAGTCGGGCAGGCAGCAACGTGCTCTGCGACCGTGAGTGCCTCGGCAACACTGCGACTTCCGGTGCGGCCGTTCGGCACGCCAAGTTCCACGAGCACGGGAACTTGTACGCCCATCGGCAATTCCCGAAGGCCCGCGTGGAGAAGATCTACTGCATCCATTGAATCGACACAGCAATACACCTCGTGCCCTTTCCGAGTGGCAGTAGCCAACCAAGCGATGTCGCCCGGTGCGACCACTTCGTTCGCGATGAGAACTCGCGGCACACCGTGATCGACCATCGTCTTGGCTTGGAACGTCGTTGCTGCAGTGATGGCCCACGCCCCGTCGTTGAGTTGCAGTCGAAAAAGTTCGGGTGACATCGTCGTCTTGCCGTGCGGCGCAAACGAAACGTGGTGACGGCGACAATAGGTGGCAAAGCTCGCACTGTTGCTCTCCAGAGCCGAACGGAGCAACACTGCCGTTGGCATGAGGACGTCCGGATCGAACGTCGACCAGCCAACGACACGTCGTCGGCTCGATGGAAAGCCCTTGCGTTCAACCCTGCGTTTCAACACGCTCATGAACCGAAGGTGATGTGTCCATCGACGGTTACCTTCGACACCCGGGCATTCGTGGGGACAAAAGGTGTGAGGGACATCGTCGTACTACGCGACTGACCCGCAGCAAGATCGATTGCTTGACCGCGACGTCGAGCCTCGGCCAATCCGAGTCCCGGCCAGGTACAGGCTGGTTCGATCGCCACCAGAGATGCCCGACCATAGAACGGGAACCCCTTGCTGCCGTTCTCGCGCCACAGCCATACGTGGGGGAAATCCCTTGCTTCCCATGCCATGGCGACTCCGATGTCCGAGCGACGAAGCGCAGCCCAGCCGCAATCCAGGTCGGTGATGAAGTGCACACTTTCGTGCGGCGCCTTGTCGTCGATCACATCGAGTCGATCCGATTCTGCGAGCGGCCAAACTCCAAGCGGCGATCCAGATGCATCGGCAACGTTCGTCGTGGGCAAGTCGACGAGATCGCCATCACTCGCACGGAACGCAGGATGCTCACCCCAGATGAATGACGTGGATTCCGTCGATGGATTGTGGACGGTAGTGGTGATTTCTACTCGATCGGGATTCGTACGCAACGAAATCTCACGTGTCACGGTGATCGGCAACCGTGTTCCCGCGCGCACCCGCACCATCGACTCGGTGTGGGCGACCACATCGACGTGTGTCCGTGACCATTCCCCGTGGAATGGAAGATTCACTCCGTCCACTTCGCACTCAGGACCGGCATTGGGAATCAAGAACTGCCATCCGCCCCGATATTCCGAGAGCCAATCATGGCGATGTTTGCCGTATGACGTACTCCTCCCGACGGCGACGGGACTGTCCCAGTCGTAATACGCAAGGAGCTCACTTCCATTCACGGAAATCTGGGCAATTTCGGCTCCCAATTGCTCGTTGATCTGAACCGTAAGGCGGTCGTTCTGCAGGGTAATCACGGCCAAACCTCTACTGTCGCCTTGGCAATTGGATGGTCGAATCGTATAGCATCTGTGCTCGTGCCGACGAAGGGACGTTCAGCAGTAAAGGGCAGTTCCACTCGAACGCCGCGATCGAACGACAGTTCCGTTGCGCATGTTGTCGAGCACCTTCGAAACGGCATCATCACCGGTCGCTATCGACGCGATTCCAAGATTTTGCCGAAGCAAATCGCCGAACGGTGTGGAACCAGTTTCATCCCGGTCCGGGAAGCACTTCGAATTCTGGAGGCCGAAGGTTTCATCCTCTTTCGCCACAATCGTGGCGCGTGGGTGACGCCCGTCTCACTTGCCGACCTTGAAGACCTCTACGACGTTCGAATCGCCATGGAAGTCGACGCGGTCGCCAAGAGCAAGCCGTTCAGCGACGAAGCACTACAGGATTTGCAGACCTTGATCGAGAAGATGTCGGGCGCCTACGCCGACAAGGACGCGAGTCGGGTGGTGAAACTCAATCGCGACTTCCACTTCCGCATCTACGGCAACTGCGGATCCGAACGTCGTATTCGAATCATTCGCCAGCTGTGGATGCACGCCGAGCGCTACCAGCAACTCTCGCTGGAAGTCCGACACGACGCGGCCGACGATGAACACAGGGCAATCGTGAGCGCCCTGTCGTCGCGCGATCACGAACTTGCAGCCGAAGCACTACGTACTCACCTCGTCACTACGGTCAGCCTCTTGAAAGCCGACTGGCAGAGAGTTGAACCCTCGACCGGTCTCAACTGACGTGTCGACGACAATCGACTCTGGTCCGGGTTCCCGCGAGGACAACGGTCAACGCGAAGCTGGGTTGGTTCGTCTCGAGGAGCGATTCGGCAAACAGGCAACGCGCGGTCGTGACGTCCTTGCACAACACTCGCACGACGAGAGCTTCCATCTGCCGGGCCAACCGGACCTCGTCATCTTCGTCGAATCCACCGAGGACGTTGCCGACTGCTTGGCGATCTGCTCCACTCATCTCATTCCTGTGATTCCCTTCGGAGTCGGAACTTCGCTCGAGGGTCACGTCAACGCCATCCATGGCGGTGTTTCGCTGGATCTGTCACGTATGAACAAGGTCCTGCGAGTGAGCAGCGACGATCTCGACTGCACCGTCCAGGCAGGCGTGCTCCGTAAGCAACTCGCGAAGGAGCTCGTGCCCTATGGACTGTTCTTCCCGGTTGATCCGGGTGCCGACGCCACCATCGGTGGAATGGCCGCAACGGGCGCATCCGGCACGACGACGGTGAAGTACGGCGCGATGCGCGAACTGGTGCTCTCGATGAAGGTCGTATTGCCGAATGGCAGCGTGATTGAAACGGGGCGCCGTGCTCGAAAGACGTCGGCTGGTTACGACCTCACCCACCTCTTCCTGGGGTCGGAAGGCACTCTGGGTGTCATCACCGAGGTGTCGTTGCGCTTGTTCGGAATCCCCGAAGCAACTGCGGCGGCAACGGTGCAATTCGAGGATCTCCACTCGGCCGTTTCGGCGGTCATCGCCGTCATTCAGTTGGGTATCGGGGTGGCGCGGATCGAGCTGCTCGACAAAGCCGCAGTTGCCTCGGTGAACGCGTATTCCAATACCACCCTCTCCGAGCAGAACATGCTCCTGCTCGAGTTCCACGGCTCCGATGAAGTCGTCAGACACGAAGCCAAACTGGCCGGCGAGATCCTTGCGGATCACGGTGGAACCGGATTCACCTTCAGCACGGATCAAGCCGAACGAACGGTGCTCTGGCAGGCTCGTCACGATGCCGCGTGGGCAATCCGCGCGCAACGCCCCGGCGCGCAGATCTTCGTCACGGACGTATGCGTTCCGATCTCTCGACTGGCGGACTGCATCACCCAGACCCACAGCGACATCGCGTCTTCCGGCATCTTCGGTCCGATCATCGGGCACGTCGGTGACGGCAACTTCCACGTCATCGTCGTCGTCACGCCAGACGATGCAGAAGAGATGCACCGGGTTGAATCATTCAACGAGCGTCTCATTTCACGAGCCCTCGAGATGGGTGGTACGTGCACCGGCGAACACGGCATCGGATTGGGGAAGATTCCCTACCTCATCCGAGAGCTTGGTGACGACGCAGTGTCACTCATGCGGTCGATCAAAAAGGCGGTCGACCCACTCGGACTCATGAATCCAGGAAAAGTGGTGGGCGATCTATGAGATTGGTTCGATTGGGTGAGCGTGGCAAGGAAATCCCGGGCGTGCAGTTGTCGGACTCGTCGACCGTGCTCGATGCCAGATCGGTGACCTCCGACTTTGATCCCGAGTTCTTCGCCAGTGGTGGAGTCGAGCGACTTCGCACCGCCATGAAGAACGGTCAACTCGCTCCGTTGAGCGACGCCGGGCTGCGAATCGGCGCGCCGATCGGCAAACCGGAAAAAATCGTGTGTATCGGTCTCAACTATCGCAATCATGCCCGAGAGTCGGGCATGGAAGTACCGAACGAACCGATCATTTTCATGAAGGCACCCAACACGCTCGTTGGTCCGCACGACGACGTCTGGATTCCACGAAAGTCGCAGAAGACCGACTGGGAAATCGAACTTGCCGTCGTCATGGGGACGAAGGTTTCGTACCTGGCGAGTCCTGCCGAGGCCCTTGCATGTGTTGCCGGTTATGCGATATCGAACGACGTATCGGAGCGCGAGTTCCAACTCGAGCGCGGTGGTCAATGGGACAAGGGCAAGTCCTGTGCCACGTTCAATCCCCTCGGACCGTGGCTCGTCACTGCGGATGAAGTTCCAGATCCCCAGCGACTCGAAATGTTCCTCGAGGTCAATGGCCAACGCGTACAGAACGAGAACACTTCCGACATGATCTTCTCGGTCAGCCATCTCATCTGGTACGTCAGCCAGTTCATGGTGCTCGAGCCCGGCGATGTCGTCAATACGGGGACTCCTGCGGGCGTCGGTCTTGGCCTGCGCCCCCCGCGATACCTTTCGCCCGGTGACGAGATGCGGCTCGGCATCGACGGCCTGGGCGAACAACGTTCGCGCGCCATCGCCACCCCGTAGCGATTGCTGATGCCGATTACCTCACCACATGTGGTGACGATTTCCGCTCCGTCACCCGGTCCGACGGTGGCGATACTTGGCGGCGTTCACGGAGATGAATACGAGGGGGTCATCGCTGCGCGATGGCTGACCGCATTTCTCCGCTCCACACTCGTGCGAGGAACGATCCGTGTGGCTGCCCCGGCACATCCGGCGGCATGGGAATCCACGAGTCGCGAGAGTCCGACTGACGGCAAGAATCTTGCTCGTGTGTTTCCTGGTTCGCCCGATGGCTCTGCAACCGAGGTCGTTGCACACGAACTCACCCAGCAACTCATCGCGGGCGCGGATCTCCTCATCGACCTCCACTCGGCCGGTACCAACTACGAGATGCCGTTTCTCTGCGGATTCCAGGACGACGACGGGAACGTCTCGAAGACATCGCGGCACTTCGCCCGGATCTTCGGGGCCGAATTCACATGGCGACATTCGGGCAAGCCGGCACCTGGTCGTTCACTCTCGGCTGCATACGACCTGAACATTCCTGCCATCTACACCGAAGGTGGGGGTGGGAGATCGGTGCGGTACGACGAATTGAAGGGCTACACGGATGGTGTACGACGAGTACTGCACTCGCTCTCCATGGTGGAAGAGGCACTGCCGACCACCAGCGCAAGCACGTTCGTGGTCGGCGACGGCAACACCGACATTGGCATGCCCGCACCGACTGCCGGGTACCTGGTGATGCACGTGGAAACCGGGACGCAGGTTGCACAGGGTCAGATCGTCGCCGACATCGTCGATTCGGATGGTGCATTGCTCTCGCGAATTCCCGCTCCGCACCACGGCTACCTCATGATGCGGCGACGTGAAGCACGTGTCAGCACCGGCGATACCGTGTTGATATTCGCAGCAAAAGACGAGGGGTAGCAGTGCCGACGGTGTCGCTTGGCGAAGGAAATACGCCAGTTATTTCGCTCACTCGGGTTGCGCAATCGATCGGTCTTGACGAAGTGTTCGGCAAAGCGGAATGGATGAATCCCACCGGCTCGTACAAGGATCGAATCGCTGCAGCAACCATCAACGATGCGATTCGTCGTTCGCGACGCGGCTGGATCGGTACTTCATCGGGAAACGGTGGTGCATCGATGTCGGCCTACGGAGCCAAGGCTGGATTGCCCGGCTACTTGTGCATTGCCGCAGATGCACCCGCCGAAAAAGTTAGATCCATCATTCCCTACGGTGCGACTCTCCTACCGATGTCCGAACTCGGCATCAAAGAGATGGACGCCATCGGCGAATTGGCGGATGAATTCCACTTGAAGCTCTCCGTTACGGCGTACCGCTACAACGCAGAAGGAATGTCCGGAGCCGAAGCCATCGGAGCAGAACTCCGCGGTCAAGGAGACTTCACCCATGTATACGTCCCAACTGGCGGCGGCGGGCTACTCGTCGCCGTTGCACGCGGCATGGGAGCGTCATCGTCGGCACGAATAGTTTGCGCCCAACCGGAAGGCTGCAGCCCGATCGTTCGCTTTCTCGATCAGGAAATTGAGGCGCCGTACGTCGACAAGTGCACGTCGACGATTTCAGGATTGCAACTTCCCGCACCTCCCGATGGTGAGCTCGCTGCGGCGGCCGTCGTCGAATCACACGGCTGGGGAAGCTCGGTCAGCGACGAAGAAACGTGGGCGATGCAAGATTTCCTCTCTACCAAGGAAGGCATCTTCGTGGAACCGGCATCGGCGCTCGCCGTTGCTGCAATGGCAAGCGACGTGAAAAACGGGCGACTGCCCACCTCGGCTCGTCCGGTTGCGATCCTGACGGGAAGCGGCCTCAAGGATCTGCGTCGATTCACCTCGTCGGCATCGCCAACGGAACGGACGTTTACGATGGATGATCTTCGACGGCGCCTGCAGACAAGCGACGCGAACGTATCACCCTCCACGCGATGATGACTCCGCACGGCAAAAGGATCGCATTGGGGTAGATGTACAGCCACTCCTCCACCTCGATTCCGTACACCACCCAGAAGCAACATTGAACGGAGAAGAGGAGATTCGACCACACCGACACGCCATACAAGTGTCGGGTGCGAATCGCTTTCCACAGCTGCGGCACGAACATCGGCGTTGACACCACGAGTCCCGTTACCCCCACGACATACGGAGAGATCTGGTTCATGACCAGGCAATACACGACCGTGGAAACGAACATTGCCGCGGCGACGAACGGATTGACCGCCTTCATTTGCGCCATCCGAACCGCAATCAAAATGAATGCAATGCCGACGTTGGTATTCGCAAACACTGCGAGGGACCTCCCCGTGGAGTAACCGAATGCCGTCCACAACACCGGGTTGACCAAACCGATCAACACCGTGGTGGCGGAGAGTCCCTCCACTGATCGGCGACGATAGATACGAAAGACCTGTGGCCAGATGAAGGCCATGCCACAGGCCGTGGCAATCAGTCCAGAGATCGACTCCAGGGTCACCGAGCAACAGTAATAGCGTGGGGCTCATGTCGCGAACGACGTCGAGCGGCCAAAGCTGGGACGAGCGCTACGCGGAGGATGGTTTTGCGTTCGGCACCGAGCCAAACGACTTTCTTCGTGAAGTTGCCGACCAACTACCGGTTGGTCGCACGTTGTGCATCGGTGACGGCGAGGGCCGCAACGGGGTGTTTCTTGCCGAACTCGGCCACACCGTGACCACCATCGACTTGAGCCCGGTCGGCGTGCTCAAAGCTCGACGTCTGGCTGCCGAGCGCGGCGTCACCATCGATGCCCACGTGGCGGACCTCGAGCAGTACGACTTGGGCTCAGGTAAGTGGGACTGCATCGTGTCCATTTTTTGTCACCTGCCACCCGATCTGCGACACCGCGTACATCAAGCAATCCCCGATGCGTTGGCGAGCGCAGGATGCCTCGTGTTCGAGGCGTACCGAAAAGCCAACATCGGACGTGGAGTCGGCGGACCTCAGAATGCCGACATGACGGTGGAGCTGGAGGAACTGCTCGAAGACATCGGACTGGAACACCGTGTGGAAATACTCATCGGACGCGAAGTAGAACGCGAAATCATCGAAGGCAAGTATCACAACGGGCTCAGTGCGACCACGCAGCTACTCGCCCGTCGAACGTAGGGCGTCTCTGCGTGCAGCGATAACCTGCCAACCATGTCGCGTCGCCTGAAACTTGCCGGTGCGATTGCGGCAGCCGCCGCCTTGGCACTCATCGGCGGACCGTGGGTCTACATCAACGTCATCCGCGAGCCGGCACCAGAGAGTTTCTTGGACGAGTCCGGTGTCACGAGCTCTCCGACATCGGGCAATACCACGGTGGGCCCATCCGACGACTCTGCGACCCCCACCATCACCCTCGACGACCCGAGTGGAACCTGGCAAGTCACCACCGAGTCTCAAGTCGGTTACCGAGTCGACGAAGTGTTGTTCGGCCAAAATGTCACGGCAGTGGGTCGCACCAATTCCGTCACGGGATCCCTCGTCATCGAGAATGATGTCGTTGCTTCGGGCGAATTCGTCGTGGACATGACCACCGTCAGGAGTGACGAGCCAAAGCGTGACGCTCAATTTGAGAGCCGCATCATGGACGTCATCAACTATCCGACGGCAACGTTCGTGCTTTCTTCACCAATCACCCTCGCACCAACCTCGACGACGACTCCCACCACGAACACCGCATCGGGCGAGCTCACGCTGCGCGGGATCACCAAGCCGGTCTCCGTCTCCGTCGTTGGCGAAGTACGCGACGGTCGCATCGTGGTGACCGGCGAACTCACGGTGACCTTCAGCGACTGGGAGATACCGAATCCTTCGATCCCCGGTATCTCCACCGAAGACTTCGGGATTCTCGAGTTCCAATTGGTGCTCGAGCGGTAGACCATGTTGACGGTGTACGGCGTCACGCTGATTTTGCCAAAACCCAAGGACGGGGCATCCGAGATTGCTGCTCGGGAAACCGTCGGTCGCCTCATCGAACCATGGTTGGAACGTACCTGGCCCGAGAGCAGGCGAACCAACTCCACGCAGGTAACTGCCCGTGGCAGCGTCACCGAGAAGGTGTTCCGACTCGATGTCTCCGAGCAACATCCCACCGACGATGCACGGCAGGTGACCCTGGTATCGCTGTTCAACAATCTGCGTGGTGACGTCATCATCGACATTCGTCGCGAAGTGCGCCCGACCGGGCCGCTGATTCTTCCTCGCACTCGAAGCGAACGTCCGACGATGGCCCTCACGTCGTTGGTCGCCGACATCACCAAGGAATTTCGAATTCGTGATGCCCAACAACTCGTTTCAGGCAATCCGATTCGCGCTACCAGCAGCAACGAAGGCGCGGCAATTGCGGCACTCATCGAAGCACCGTCTCGTCGCCTGCCACTCGTGGTGGAATGCACCAGCATGAAGGGCGTTGGGGCCGTGACCACCGGTGACACGGCACGGGTGCTCACCGGTATCGCCCACGTATGTCATCTCGCTACTGCCGAATCAGAGCGTGGTTTCAACGACTACTACGGCAACCGCAAAGCCAGTTCCAGCTGGGTGCTCGTCGCCTGGCCGCGCGCCGCCCGGGGCATCACCACCACGGAGTACCCGCAACGTGACGACGAACGTCTCGTCGACGAACTCATTGCTGCAGCCGTTGGGGCACTTCCCTTGCTGCCGCGGCCGACGGCGCGACCGCAAAGCACACCGAACATTCCGATCCAACAGGTCGTCGCAAACACCACTTCTCCCGAAGTTGGTGACTTGCGCAGGAAGAACCAGGACTTGGAGCAGCAACTCAGTGAGGTTCGGGATGAAAACGACAGTCTGATCGAGAATCTCACCACGACCGAGCATCTCAGTGCAAAGATGGCCGAAGATCGAGATCGCTACCGCGACCAACTCACCGCCCTGCTCACGTTGCGGGATGACGCCAAGCAATGGAACAACACCGCCCAGGTGGTCTTGATGGCAAAGCAGTCGTTCGCGATGTTGGACTTCCACCCCGAGGTGGAGTCACGACTCGGCAAGGCGCAGTATCCGCCCGCGACCAACCAACGAATCTTCGGCAGCCTGCTCGAACTGAACAATCTTGCGGCTCGGTTGCGTCGGGGAGACATCGAGCCACATCTGTTCAACACGTACTGTGCCGAGAAGTTCAACTTTGCGCCTTCCGTGAGTGACAATGCGATCAACAAGTTCGGTCAGGACTACACGATCGTGTGGAACGGTGCCCCGGTACAACTTGGTCCGCACATCCGCTGCAACGAGGCGCGTATCTACTTCTATATGGACGTAAAGCAACGACGCATCGTCATCGGACACGTCGGAGAACACTTGCGCGACAAGTCCACCAACTAGGTGCGGCGCGTCAGTCGACGCCACATTGACTGCGCAATGGGCGACGAGAGAAACGGCAACACCGTGCGATACACCAACCCCGGAACGACCACCACGCGGCCCCGCCGCAGGGCCCGATCGGTCGCTCGCACGACATCGTCCGTCGAGAGCCACATCCAATCGGGCACCTTGCGAGTGAGATGCTCCAGCCCGGCACGCCGATGGAGATCCGTACGCACGTACCCGGGGCAGACCGCAACCACTCGTACTCCTTTGTTGCGAACTTCCAGCGACAAACTCCGGGCATACGACGTGGCATGCGCCTTTGCTGCCGCATACGCTCCCGCTTTGCGCATCGGAGTGAACGCCGCGATGCTCGAGACGATGACGACGTCTCCATTGCCGCGCTGCAACATTCCCGGAACGACCAGCTCGCAAAGTCGTACGACGCCTGCCGACATGAGGTACGCAAATGCATCCAGGTGATCCCGACTCGAGGTTCCGATGGCGGCGGCATGAGTGAGCCCTGCATTGCATACCAACACATCCACGGCACCGCAGCGTGCACCCACCAACTCGACCCCTTCTTTGTGGGATAGATCGGCGACGATCACCTCGGCGGTTCCACCTCGCTGACGAATCTTTTCGGCTACATCACTCAGTGCTGCGACGTCACGCGCCACGAGCACCACTTCACACCCGGAGTCGGCATACCACTCCGCAAATGCAGTTCCGATTCCCGACGATGCTCCCGTCACGAGTATTCGTCGGCGCGGTGGTGACTTTGCCACAGCCTGAGCCTCGCACACTGCGATGTCCGGCACCTCATACGACGGGGCTCCCTCGGCACGGGGATTCCCCGGCGTTTAGTGTGAGCATCATGGATTCACCAGTATTCGCACTTTCCGACCATTACATCGAGCGACTCGCCGAACTCGACCCCGGCTTTGCCACCAGCCTCGGTATTCCTGGTCGCGACCACTTGATGACCGACTTCAGCCCCGCCGGGCACGAGGCGCAAGAGGCGCTCAACCGACAGACATTGGCCAAACTCAACGCACTCGACCAGACGAGCAACATCGACCGACTTGCGGCCGGCGTGTTGCGCAACTCACTCGAAATGTCCGAGCGTGAGTTTGCCGCGGGTGAACATCTGCGTGCAATTCGGGTGCTCGCTGGTCACGTGGACTATGCGCGAGCGGTCTTCGACCTCATGCCGACAGAAACTGCCGAGCAGTGGAAGGTGATTGCCGAGCGAATGTCGAACGTTCCTCAGGCATTCGCCGGTATGCGCGAATCGTGGCGACTCGGTATGCAACGTAACGTCGTGGCACCACGACGACAGGTGTTGGCAGTTGCCGAGATGCTCGAGGGGTGGGCTGGCAACGACGCTGCCCCCGGGTTCTTTCCGACGCTCGCCGAACAATCAGCCGAGGTGTCTGGAGCACCAGTCGACGCTTTGCGTGCTGCAGCGAGCCAAGCATCGGCAGCGCTGTTGATGACGGCAGAGTTCTTGCGCAAAGAGTACGCACCGGTTGCTGATCCACGCAACGGGGTTGGCGAAGAACGCCATGCCCTGGCCCGTCAGCGCTACATGGGAATGCACGTGGATGCCGACGACGCATACACGTGGGGCCTCGAAGAAGTACGGCGTCTTGATGCCGAACTTCGCACGTGCGCGGCACAAATACGACCGGGAGCATCACTCGACGAAGTGCGCAATTATCTCGACACTTCGCCGGAGCACTCCATCGAGGGCGAGGAGAATCTTCGTCAGTGGCTTCAAGATCTCATGGATCAGGCCATGGACTTCCTCATCACCAACGAACACTTCGCGATTCCCAAGACGATCCAAACGATCGAGGCAAAGATTTCACCACCCGGTGGTGCTGCAGCCCAGTACTACATGCCGCCCAGCGAAGACCTCAAACGACCGGGAAGTACGTGGTACCCGGCCAATGGCCGTAGCCGATTCCCTCTGTGGAGCGAGCCCACCACGGCCTATCACGAAGGTGTCCCCGGACACCACCTGCAAATCGGCATGGCAGTGGTGAATCGCGAGAAGCTCTCACGATTTCAACGCAATGAGTTCGTCAGCGGCCATGGCGAAGGTTGGGCTCTGTACGCCGAACGTTTGATGGACGAATTCGGTTTCCTCGAGCGACCCGAGTACCGACTCGGCTATTTGTACGCGCAAGCCTTTCGTGCCGCACGCGTCGTGGTGGACATCGGCATGCACTGCGAGAAGAAGATCCCCAAGGACTGGCCATGGCATCCCGGCGAAGCCTGGACGCCAGAGTTGGCGTTTGAATTCATGTCCGCACGCTCGTCGAGCGATGAGGCATTCAACCGCTCGGAGGTCGACCGTTACTTGGGTTGGCCCGCACAGGCAATTTCCTACAAGTTGGGTGAGCGCGTGTGGCTACAACTTCGTGACGAGGCCAAGGCACGACATGGTGCTGCATTCGATTTGCGTGCCTGGCACACCTATGCGCTGGACTTGGGCAACCTCGGTCTGGATCTCTTCAGACAGGAAATGTCGCGTTTCTGATACGACACGACGACGGGCAGAAGGGACTACCGAGTTACCACCACTGAGGTGCCCGGCTTGGCCCACTGATACAAAAACTTTACGTCTGCCGTAGCCATACGCACGCACCCCGAACCGGCAAACGATCCGAGCTGTGCTTCGGTTTGCATGGGCTTGCCGTCTTTGCGTGGAATCTCATGAAAGCCGATGTTGCCGCCTTCCGGTCCGAGTGCAAACCGGGTCATCCATCGAAAATCCACACCCTCGAAATCCAAACTGAACGACCATTGCGATTGGCTGGTCACCTTGTAACTTCCGGGGGCCGGTACACCACGGCGCCCCGACACCGGCATGGATCGCACGACTTCTTCGTTCTTGTCGATGACCCACACCCACTGCAGCGAATTGCTGTACACCACTCGTCGACCGATTCCGGTGTTGCGAGGCAATCGTGGTGCAAAACGACGGGTTTCCGTAATGCTCGGCGCGATGGAAGGCAAGGGTGACACGTCGACGCCGCCTTGTCCCGGCGGAGTTCCCGTCGACGTTTCTGAACCCGAGTCTTGGGCCGCGAGCACCGACGCACTACCGAGGTGTGCCGTACCAACAAGAATCGCCGCACAGCACCACACGGCGCCGACCGAACGCCGCACTACTCTGCTCCATCCGTGGAATCATCCACTACTTCGTAGCGATGGCCAACCGAACTGAGAATGCCCTGAATCACTGCCGCTGCCGGCAATCCGAGGATTGCACCCGTCGGACCGAGCACGGCTCCACCGACGATTGCGGACGCGAATGCAACACCCGCATGCAACTCCATGGTTTGGGCGGTGATCTTCGGTGCAATCAGGAAATTCTCGATCTGCTGGTACACGACGATGAATCCGAGGACGAACAGGCCCTTGATCGGCGAGTCGATCACCGTGAGCAACAACGGCAAGGCACCCGCAACGTAAATACCGATGACCGGCAAGAATTGAGAGAGGACACCGACCCACAATGCCAAAGCAATCGGCGCAGGAGTTCCGATTGCTTCAAACGCCACGTAGTGCAGAAGCGACGACACGACGGCCAGAATTGCACGCGAGGACAAGTACCCACCCGTCTTCTGCACCGCGAGCTCCCAGACATCCAACACCACACGCTGGCGCTGCGGACGCAGCCAACGACAGATGGTTCGGCGCAATCGGGGGCCATCTGCCGCCAGATAAAACGTGAAGAGCAGAATCGAGAAAGCCTGGAACAACGTACTGAACGCCGAAACCCCGAGCTGCACCGCACGGTCCGCCTGTGAATTCAGAAATTCGCGAACCGGTCCGCTGGGGTCGTCGATCGACTCGATGATCTCGGCGGCATCGAGGTTGGCACCGAAGTTGTCGTTGAGGAACTCCACGACGTCAACGACGTATTGATCGCGGTTGCTGGAGAGCTCATTGGCTTGATCGGCAACCAAGGTGCCCATAACGGCCCCGAATCCGATGGCGACGAGTGCCACGATCAACAGAATCAATCCGGTTGCCGTACCACGACGCATGCCGCGACGCGCCAGCCGATTAGTGCCCGGCTCTATGGCCAACGCAAGGAAGAGCGAAATCACCAAGAGAAGGAAGAAGCCAAAGAGGCGATCCCACAGTTCCTGCACCAACAGGGTTGCAAGAAAACCGAGCCACAACAGCACGATGGCGCGCGGCACCCAACTTGGCATCGAACTTTGAGTGGAGGGACTTTCGGTCACATCTTCAGGGTACCGATGGGCCTGGTGAGGGTTGGTGAACCATGTGCTGGCACGATGAAGATGTGAAGTTCGATCGTCCTTCTCTGAATGCTGCACTCGACACCGTGCGCGAGTCGTTGGGCAAAGCACTGCGCGATCGCGTCGCAGGACCGAACGGTGAGCAGAGAATGATGCAGTTGATGAATCCAAGTGCCCCGCGCTGGTTCACCGACGACCGTCCAATTCGACGTGTTCATGCAGATGCTGCGATGTTCATCGGAGGGTTGCGTGCCCTCTTGGTGCAATCGTTGCATCCGCTCGCAATGGCCGGGGTTGCACAACACTCCGACTACCGAAACGATCCGTGGGGGCGACTCCAACGCACTGCCGACTTTCTTGCGACCACGTCATTCGGTCCTGCCGACGAAGCCCAGCGAACCATCGACGTGATCAACCGTGTTCATGAACGTGTGGTGGGCGTGGCAAGCGATGGTCGACCGTATTCGGCGCGAGATCCACACCTCCTGCGCTGGGTACACATCGTGGAGATCGATAGTTTTCTCGCCGCACATCAACGGTTCGGGGAGTTCCCACTCGATACCAAGGGATGTGACGAGTACGTAAAGGACACTGCCTTCATCGCACGCAAGCTCGGCGTGCCTGCACCACCAGAGTCCGTACGTGCGCTACGAGACCAAATCTCCTCGTACCGAGCAGAAATACGTGGCACCAGGGAGTCACGTGACGCCATGCGTTATCTCCTCTTTGAGCCACCATTGCCACCAGTTGCCCGTGCCGCCTACTCGTTGCTGGTGGCAGCGACGCTCTCCACCCTTCCCCGCTGGTCACGACCGCATCTTGGCTTGCCGTACCTGCCGGTGACCGAGCGCTTTGCACTGCAGCCGCTTGGAGATGCAATTACTCGCGCTGTGCGCTGGGCAATGCCTCCACGACCGACGCCTTAGACACATCGGCAACGGCCGACGGACTCCTCAGTGCTGACGGGCTCGCGCAACGAACGCATCATAAATCCCTTGTTGGGCGGCGTCATCGGCAGACGTATCTTCCGGATGCCACTGCACGCCCACGATGCGATGATCCTCGTGTTCGATGGCTTCGAGTAGACCATCCGGCGCATACCCCACTGCACGAAAGCCCGGGGCAAGACGATCGATTCCTTGGTGATGAAACGACGCTCCCTGCACAGACTGGGTTCCGGTTGCTCGTGCCAACCAGCTGTCGGTGTGGAGCGCAATCTCATGTACGACGAACTCGGCACCGACGGGAAACTCACCGGGCGCATGGGCCACCAGCGATGCTGCGTTCGACAGATCCGCGAGATGTTGCACGAGCGTGCCACCCAAGATCACGTTGGCCAACTGCATCCCACGACACACTGCCAAGACGGGTAGGTCATTGGCCATGGCACCGCGTAGCAGCGCCGATTCGAACTCGTCTTGTTGAGGCGAAACCCCGTACACATGTGCCGACGCAGTTTGACCGTAGCGCGACGGATCAACGTCGGGGCCACCCATCAGCACGAGTGCATCAAAGCGCTGCATCAGTTCGGCAGCACCGTCACCCCGAAACGACTGTGGTGCCACCACCACGGGTTCGCCGCCTGCTCGCAAGAGCGAGTGCAAGTATCGCTTGCCGGCAAACGCCACCTCGTCCCGCGACACCTTGCTGGGTGCGCCGGTTCGCCCCGCCAATGCAATGAGTGGTGTCACGTCTCTTACGCTATGCGTCCGCATCCCTGCGCGCGTCTATCGACGCGTTCGTACACGACGCGATCCCACAGCTCCGGCAAGTGCCGCAGAAAACCCGCCGCGTCGACCAACTACTACGTGTTCCAGAGAAAGCCACTCGGCCATGCTGCGTACCTCTGCTCCAATACGATCTGCCACCTTGTTCGCAGCAACCCCGGGCTCCACGTACGCAGCCTCGACCCGCAGCGTTCCTGCAGCTCGATCGGCTTTCATGTCGAGTCGACCCACCAGGGTGTCACCGCACAACACGGGAAGCACGTAGTAGCCGAACTTCCGCTTGGGTTTTGGTGTGTAGATCTCGATGCGATAGTGAAAGTTGAAGAGCCGTTCATTGCGCGGTCTGTACCAGACGAGCGAATCGAACGGCGACAGCAACGCAACGGCGTTCATGCGTGTCGGCAACTTTGAGTCGCGGTGGACGAACGCAGGCTGTTTCCAGCCGTTGACAGACACTTCACGCAATACGCCCTCTTCAACGAGTTCGGCGATGAGCGGTTTTACGGCGGCGGGTCGTTGGCGGTAGTAGTCCGCCAAGTCGTCAGCTGTGGCGACGCCGTGTCCCTTTGCAGCGCGAATGAGCAGTTGCTTGCGCGCGTCGCGCTCGTCGGGGGTTGGCACGTTCAAGACCTTCGCAGGTAGCACTCGCTCGGGCACGTCGTAGACACGAGCGAAGTCGCTACCCCGACCACTCGACATCACCTGACCCGTCAAGAAGAGATACTCGAGCGCCGTCTTGGCCTCATCCCAGTCCCACCATGTGCCCTTCTTTTCGGTGCGCGTACTGACGGCTCGTGCGGTAAGCGGTCCGTTCTTCTCAACGTGCCTCAGCAGTCGATTGACGTACGACTTGTTGTCTTCATAAAAACTGGTGAGGCCCCAGTGCTTGGCCTTGCCGGTGCGAGCAGCGTCCATCTTCCATCGAAAGAGCGGCTGAATCTCTACGGGCAGATGCGCCGCCTCGTGACCCCAGTATTCGAAAATTTTGCCCTGCGACGTGGCCTTCGGAATCGCGGAGCGGTCGTGGTTACCGAGGCGCGCGAACAATGGCAGTTCTTGGCTACGCACGAGGACGTTGACGGAGTCGATCTGCACGACGCCCAACTTCTTCATGAGTGCTACGACGTCGACAGTCGACGAAGTCGCTCGCGCGCGCGGAGCACCGAAACCTTGTGCTGCCAGCGCCAGGCGACGCGCTTCAACGATGCTCAACTCATCGAGCCGCTTGGGCATCGAAGATGAACTACTCGGCGACGGTAATGGTTACCGAGTTGATCACCACGTCGGTCTTGGGCC
Organism: Actinomycetota bacterium; assembly: GCA_017853375.1. Classification (GTDB taxonomy): domain Bacteria; phylum Actinomycetota; class Acidimicrobiia; order Acidimicrobiales; family Ilumatobacteraceae; genus F1-60-MAGs027. The sequence continues at coordinate 10,005 of JAFMJP010000008.1, read as the reverse complement.
GATCGCCCGAACCGGTCGGAACGTTCTGCATCGTCTCCACCACGTCGAGACCCTTGATGACCTGGCCAAACAACGAATACTGCGGTGGGAGTCGGCAGCCGTCGGGTCCGCTGATGATGAAGAACTGTGAACCATTGGTATTGGGTCCTGCGTTCGCCATGGCCAACGAACCGACCTTGTATTGGTTGGGCTTCGGAAGTTCGTCACCAAATCGGTAGCCGGGGCCACCGCGACCGGATCCCTCCGGGTCGCCGCCCTGACAAACGAAGTTCTTGATGATGCGGTGGAAGATGACACCGTCGTAATAGTGGTGCAAGGCAAGGAACACGAAGTTGTTCACCGTCTGTGGCGCAGTGACGGGGTCGAGCGCGATGACGATCTCACCAAGGGTGGTGCTCATCGTGGCGGTGTAGCGCTTGTTCTTGTCGATTCCCATTGCGGGAGGCTCAGCAAAACGCTGCTGTTTCTGTGCGGAACCGTCGAACGGTGGAAACTGTGTAGGCATGGCGAGCCACGCTAGCGGTAGCCCATCACCCCGGTTCTACGCGGCATGCGAACACTCGTTGGTGCAGACATCTACGATGGGTGCAGATGAGCAACGTTGAGAGCAATAACGAGCAGGTTGAACTCGTGGACCTCGACCACATCGAGGCGCAACTTGCCGAAGTGGAACTTATGCTCGAGCGTCTTGACGCACCCAACAGTCGTTGAGGTGATCATTCACGACTCCAACTGACTGCAGGAACGCGTACATGGTGGTGGGGCCAACGAAACTCCACCCGCGACGTTTCAGCTCCTTGGACATTTCCACCGACTCCGCACTCTGCGTGGGAATGTCCGCCGATGACGTCGGCACCACCTGACCGCGCTGTGACGAAGACGTGGTCGGTTCACCGTGCGCCGAAGTTGCGGCGAACTTCCACACGAAGGCATCGAGCGAACCGAGCTCGTCGATGAGTTCCTGACAACGTCGCGCGTTGTTGATGGTTGATTCGATCTTCCCCTTGTGTCGGACGATTCCTGCGTCACCGAGGAGACGATCGACATCACGAGGAGTGAACCTTCCGACACGGGAGATGTCGAAGTTGGCAAATGCGCGACGAAAGTTCTCTCGCTTTCGCAGGATGGTAAGCCAACTCAATCCGGATTGAAAACCCTCGAGACAGATCTTCTCGAACAGGCGCACGTCATCGTGAACCGGTCGACCCCACTCCCGATCGTGATACTCCACGTACAGCGGATCATCGCCACACCACCAACAGCGCAGCAGGCCATCGTCGTGCGATCGAAGACTCTGCATCATGCAGAGGGGTTTAGCGTTCGCGCAACTTGGCGAGCAAACGCAACACCTCGAGATACAGCCACACGAGGGTGACGAGCAACCCGAGGGCTGCGAACCATTCCATTCGACGTGGCAGACCCATCGACTCGCCTCGTTCGATGAAGTCGAAATCCAGCGCCAAGTTGAACGCAGCCAAACCTGCAACGAAGAGGCTGAACAGGATGCCCACTCCGCTGCTGCTGGAGAGGAACGACACGTTGGCCCCGAACATGCTGAAGACGAACGACGCAAGGTAGAACACCGCTACGCCGAGGGTTGCACCGATGACGATGCGACGGAACTTGTCGGTGACACGCAGAATTCGCGTGCGATACAAGAACAACATGACGCCAAACACGGCCAGTGTGGTGCCCACGGCCTGCAACACGATGCCCGAGTAGGTGGCATCGAACATCTTGGACAATGCACCGACGAACAGGCCTTGTCCAACGGCATACACCGGACCCAGAATGTGCGAGGTCATGGGCTTGAACATCGTGATGATCACGGAAATGAAGCCGACGATGGCACCGACGAACGCCATCGGTGGGAAAGTCAGCACGCCTGGCTCTGGTTCGGCAACGGCAATCCAGCCGACGGCTGCCGATACCAGGAGCAGCGCGAACAACACCATGCTTGCACTCGCCGTTCCACTCACGGTCATGACGCCGCCGTGGTACTTGCTGACCGGACCGTCGGTCATCGGTGGTGCCCATGTGTCAGCGGGCTGGCCGCTGGCTACTGCCCAACCAGCTTCTCCAGCGTGGCGCTCGCGAAGTTTGTCGAATGTGGATTCGTTGAGGACGGGGTTTGACATAACCCTCATAGTAAGGAATCCCGGCAAGGAAAATACGCCCGAAAACTGACAACTCCGTCACGCCGTGGTGCGGCGAACGACGTGTGGTGACGCTACAGGCTTCCTCTCCGGTACTCGCTGAAATTCCCGAAAATCGAGGTTGTGGATTTGGTGGGTGTCGGTATCGTTGAGCGCGCTCGCGCCCCCACCGGGGCGCGATTGTCATATTCGGTTCTAGTTTCAACGTGGGGGCACGCAATGGCCAAAGATCGCATCGATCGAGACGAGGAAGATCTCGTACGTCTCTATCTCACCGATATCGGCCAATACGTACTCCTCACCAAAGACGACGAGGTTCGCCTCGCCAAGGAAATCGAAGAAGGCAAGGCTGCAGAAAAACAACTCGAGAACTCCGCGCGCATGAGCGCCACTCGCAAACGTGAACTGCGCAAGGTGGTTCGACTCGGCACGCGCGCCGAACGTCAATTCGTTCAATCCAATCTTCGTCTCGTGGTGTCGATTGCCAAGAAGTACCAGGCTTCCGGCCTCCCCCTGCTCGACCTCATCCAAGAAGGCAATTTGGGCCTCATGCATGCGGTGGAAAAATTCGATTGGCGCAAGGGATTCAAGTTCTCCACCTATGCCACATGGTGGATTCGCCAAGCCATCACCCGTGGCATTGCCAATACCGGTCGCACCATTCGTCTTCCAGTCCATGCAGGCGACACACTCGCACGTTTGCAGAAGGCGCGGTCGCGTCTTGAGCTCAAGTTTGGTCGCCCGGCAACGTTGGCCGAACTCGCCGCCGAGGTTGAAATGCCCGAAGACAAAGTGACCGAGGCGTTGCGCTTTGCCAACGAGCCGCTCTCACTCAGCGAGCCCCTTCGTGAAGATGGCGATGCCGAACTTGGCGACGTCGTTGAGGACCGTTCGGTGGAATCACCGTTCGAGGTCGCCGCAACCGCGATGCTTCCGGAAGAGATCACGCGTCTCTTGGCACCACTCGATCCTCGCGAGCGCGAAATTCTCGCCTTGCGTTTCGGTCTCGATCGTGGCGAGCCACGCACCTTGGAGGAAGTCGGAGAAGCATTCAACCTCACTCGCGAGCGCATTCGCCAGATCGAAGCTCGTGCGATGAGCAAGTTGCGTCATCCTTCGAGCGACACCGGCGCTCGCGACCTGCTCTCGGTGTAGTTTCGGTCGCACCGTGCTGTGCGCGGTTGGTGACTTGATCGAGGACGTCGTCGTGCAGTTGCGCGACCACGTACAACCCGACAGTGACACTCCGGCAATCATCGTTCGACGTCGCGGTGGGAGTGCAGCCAACGTTGCCTACTTTGCCGCCAAACTCGATGGTCGATCACGCTTCGTCGGCTGCGTTGGCGCCGACCCACTCGGTGACTCACTCATCGCACAACTCACGCGATTCGGTGTCGACGTACAAGGTGAGCGACGTGGGCGAACCGGAAGCATCGTGGTGGTGGCAACCACGGACGGTGTCCGCACCATGCTGACCGATCGAGGAAATGCAACGGATCTCAACTCGAGCAACGCTGCATGGCTGAACGGGGTCACCACGCTGCATCTTCCGTTGTACTCCTTCTCCCACGAGCCCATCTCCACGGTCGTTCATTCACTGATCCAAGAAGCACGCAAGCGCAACATCGCCGTGTCGCTGGATTTGTCCTCGGTCACGCTCATTGCGCAACTCGGCACAACGGCGGTGCAACGTTTACTTGGCGACATCATGCCGGATGTGTTGCTGTGCACACACGCAGAAGCATGCGCAGTTGGTGTGAGCTCGCAGCAACGGCACGGCGCCCGACTCGTCGTGGTGAAGAATGGGCCGAATCCGGTGGTGGTGTTCGGCGAGGGAGTCAATGAAACGGCATTCCCCGTACCCCCCGTGGCCGACGTGGTGGATGGCACGGGTGCGGGTGACGCATTTGCGGCCTCCTTTCTCGCGGCGCATGCTCGCAATACACCACTGGTCGACTGCATAGCAATGGCCCAATCGGTGGCTGCTCGAGTGGTCACCCGCGCAGGTGCGACGCTGGAGGAGTCATGAACTCGATGCACGTATCCCCCGAAGTAGCCGACGCGCTGCGCACACAACGCGCGGTGGTTGCGCTTGAATCCACCATCTTTTCCAACCTTGGACTGCCATCACCTGCCAACGGCGAAGCACTACAGCGTTGTGTGGCAGCAATCCGATCCCACGGTGCCGTTCCGGCAATCACTGCGGTGCTCGATGGCATCGCACGAGTTGGAATTGCAGAGAGCGAGCACGAACGCATTCTCGGTGCGGCGCGCAAAGTTGCCGAACGTGACTTGGCGATCGCCATCGGCGAGCGTTGGGCGTTCGGCGCAACCACGGTGTCGGCATCACTAGCGCTTGCGGCACGGGCCGGCATCCGGGTGTTCGCCACCGGTGGAATCGGCGGCGTCCACCGTGGTGCGGAACTGCACGGCGACGTCAGCGCAGACCTTCCGGCTCTTGCGCGCCACCCTGTGGTCACCGTGTCGGCAGGTGCAAAGTCGTTCCTGGATCTCCCGCGCACCGTGGAGATGCTCGAGACACTCGGTGTACCCGTAGTGGGGTATGCATGCAGCGAGTTTCCTGCTTTCACCGTGCAGTCCAGCGGCATCCCACTCATTCACCGAGTCGACGATGTGGGGCTACTTGCTCGCATCGCGCACACGCGATTGCAGTTCGGTGGTGGCATGTTGGTGTGCACTCCAGTGCCAACTGCAGATGCACTCGACGCCGACGTGATGAGTGCCTCGATAGAACGCGCATTGCGCGCCGCTGCGAATCGCGGCATCAGCGGACCTGGAGTCACCCCGGTAGTGCTTGCGGAGATTGCTAGCGATACCAGTGGAGTTGCCGTACGCGCCAATTTGGCACTGGCGGAGAACAACGCACGCCTTGCTGCTGCCCTCGCAGTCGACCTGACAACATTGTCCTAACTTCTTTTCCGTTCTTCACCAGCTGCGGCACACACCTGGTCGGGTGGTGATCTCCACCCGGAGGGACGGGCGAAATGTACGCATGCTGGTCGGTCAAGGGCGGAAGTGGCACGACCGTCTTTGCCTCGGCGCTCGCACTCTCCCTTGCCGAGCAGCACGGGGAGGCATCCATCATCGATCTCTGCGGTGATGTGCCCTCGGTGCTCGGCATGGCCGAACCAACAGGCCGTGGAATACGCGACTGGTTGTCAAGCCCAGACCGCGACACGCAGGAGCTGTTCAACCTGCGTGTATCAGCTACCTCTCGGCTCCACGTCATTCCTGCTGGTTCGGCAACATCTTTCAACGACGACTCACTTGAAGATCTCATGTCGACTTCGCACAGTCACCCGGTGGTGATCGATTTCGGACTGCTGCAACCCCCTGCGTCCATCCGCGATGCAGCACATGCCGATTGGTTGGTGGTTCGTCCTTGCTATCTCGCACTGCGCCGTGCAGCGCGACTTCACTCCCGACCGCGTGGCGTCGTGTTGATGAAGGAACCAGGACGTGCTCTGACAGCCCGGGATGTGCAGTCGGTGGTTGGAGCACCTGTGGTTGCGGAACTGACGGTTGAGGACGGCGTTGCCCGAAGCGTCGATGCCGGCCTGCTCGCAACCCGCCTTCCGAAACAACTGGCCGACGAACTCGCGGTGTTGCTGTGAGCAACGTGGTGGCACTTCCCAGTGACTGGTCGCGTTCGTCGGCGCTGGCACGTTGGCTCTCCGATCCGCTCGTCCGCGAGATCATGGTCAACGCCGGTCGAGAGATCTGGATTGAGCGCGAGGGAGGTGTTGAACATGTCGGCGTACTCGCGAACGGTGAACTCGTACGCATCATCGAGCGCATCTTGCTGCCGATCGGGCGACGCGTAGACCAGGCATCACCCGTGGTGGATGCCCGACTCGCCGATGGCTCCCGGGTGTGCATCGTGATTCCCCCTGTTGCGGTGGATGGTCCGTGCTTGAGCATTCGCCGGTTCCATGTGCGCGATCTTGCCTTGTCGGCATTCGGTGGCGATGAGGTGGTGTCTCTGTTGCGTGACATCGTCTCGCAACGCTGCAATGTGGTGGTGGCAGGAGCTGCTTCGAGTGGAAAGACCACGCTCCTGAATGCACTGTGTGGGTGTGTCGCCCCCGGCGAACGACTGATCACCGTGGAGGACATCGCCGAGTTACGTCTTCAGGCCGAACATGTGCTGCGATTCGAGGCTCGTCCAGCAACCTACGACGGGTCGCTCGAGGTGGGTCTTTCCACACTTCTACGCAGTGCATTACGAATGCGACCCGACAGATTCGTGCTCGGTGAAGTGCGTGGCAACGAAGCCCTCGACATGTTGACGGCAATGAACACCGGCCACCACGGCTCGCTCGCCACGTGCCACGCCAACTCTCCCGACGACGCACTACGTCGAATCGAGTCAATGGTGCTGCAAGCGGCACCGCAATGGCCGCTGGCAGCGGTACGCGAGCACCTGCAGGCAGCCGTAGATGTGATCGTTCAGGTTGAACGATCACCGAATGGTCATCGTCGAGTCGCCGCCATCACGGAAGTTTCGATGCGCCCCGACGTACTCGGCACAAAAACCATCTGGGCCGAGGGTGCGTCGGTCGCACGCCTTTCACGCGGACGTTCGTGATGTCCTCGCCGGGCGGTCGATCCTGATGTACCTGCTCATAGGTACGTGGACGTGGGCCGTCACGTCAATGGTGTTTGCTCGACACGTCGCCGAGCCGTTGCTGTTTCGTCTGGTATCACGAAATCGCTTGTTGGCCGGACACCGTTCACCACTTCGGCTCCCTCGGCAATCGCGTAAAGCGACCGTGCAGTCATCCGATTGCGAGCGCTACGCCGATGTTCTCGACGCCATCGGTCGAGAGCTTCGATTGGGCGCTTCACTTCATGCAGCCATTTTGCGAGCAATCGAACGACATCGCGTGGAGGAATGGCACTGGCTAACCGTCACCTGTGGCGACGGTCGCACACTCGTCGACGTCGCTCGTAATGCACACAACCATCACGAGTGCTTTGCACTTCGTTCCATCTCTGTCGCTGCAGAAGGTGGCGATGCAGTACATGCGGTAGAAACTGCGGCGCGGACCCTTCGCACGACCGCGGCTCTCGCAGCCGAGTCGCAAAGCGCAGCTGCCCACACAAAAGCATCAATGTCGGTGCTCACCTGGGTACCAATGATCTTGGTGCTCTGGCTCCTCGTTCGCCATCCGACAGCAAGATCGTTCTTCTTGTCTCCCCTTGGGCTGGCTTGTCTCAGCGCGGGAAGTGCGTTGCAGTGGGTCGGTCGTCGTTGGGTGCACCGAATGTCCGCCCACGCATGCCGAGTGGATTCCGATGTTCCCGACTTCATCGATGTCGTTTCGGTGCACCTTCGGGCCGGAAAGCCTCCGGCCCTCGCATTTCTTGCCGCCGCCGACAACGCACCGGGAGAATTCGGCGAAATCGCGCGTCGAGTCGTCGAGGACGTTCGCACCGGAACGCGCTTCGTCGATGCACTCGCCACTCATCGACGTTCCCTCGGAGTGCAGGCGCAAGCACTCGTTGACGGTCTCATCGATACCGAAAGAGACGGCCTGCCGCCCCGACAACTCTTCGAACGTCTCGCCACGGACGCGCACACTCAACGCCGACGCGAAGTCGATGCGCGGATTCGCGCACTCCCTGTTCGTCTCACATTGCCACTCGTTGGATGCATCCTTCCTGCATATGTGATGTTGGGCGTGATTCCTCTCTTACTTTCGCACTTCTCGTCGGTCCATGTGGACCTGCAGACATGACACAAGGAGTCACCATGTTTCATCGACGTCGTTGGCAACGATTCACCAAGTCAGAAAGAATCCAAACCGATCCTGGCCAGGCCACCACCGAGTACGCGCTCGTGCTCATTGGTGCGGCGGTCATTGCGTTGCTCGTGGTGGCATGGGCCACTGACGGAGGTGGCGCAGGAAGAATTGGCGAACTCTTCGACAGCGCGCTGTCCAACGTGCTCAGTCGAACCGAGACCATCGACGAGTGAGTCGACTGCAACGCGGTTGCATACGCACGGACCGGTCATCAGCCACCGACCTCGGGCAGGCAACGGTGGAGTTCGCACTTCTCCTTCCTCTTTTCGTCTTCATGATCTTCGTATTGCTTGACGTGACATCACTTGCACGCGATCAACTTCATGCCGATCTCCTCGCACGTGACGCAGCCCGTCGTGCCAGCCAGTCCACGAACATCGAGGAGGCACGTGAGAGCGTGAACGCGACCGTTACCCACGCTGGAAGATCGGATGTGCGCTGGCAGCTCATCATTGACAACGACGTGGTGACGGTCAAATTGAGCTTGGAGCCTCGAATTTCGATGATGACAAGTTCGCTGCGCTGGCTCGGCGGAATGCACAGAGTCGAGGGCAAAGCCAGCTTCGTGATGGAGTACCACTTCAACGAGCAGTAGCGTCGGCGTCATGGCGCCGCGCAACACGGTGTGGGTGTTCGGCGATCAACTCAACCGCAAGATCGGCGCATTGGCGGCGGCAACTCCGCAGACGCATCGGATATTGCTGATTACCGCTGCCGACAAACTTGCGTCACGACCATGGCATCCAGCGCGACTTTCGCTGTATACGAGGGCCGTCGAGGCATTTGCAGTTGAATTGCGCGAGTCAGGATTCGACGTAGATCATCGACACGCCGCATCAATGCGCGAGGGCGTGGCGGAACATCGAGCCGAGTATGCGCCAGAACGAGTCGTCGTGACCGAGCCCAACTCCGTTGCTGCACGCCGCTTGGTTTCCGAACTCGGGTGCGACATCGTGACCAGCAACCAGTTCTTGTGCCATCCGAGCGACTTCACGACGTGGGCTGGCACACGAAAGAGCTTCAAGATGGAGGACTTCTATCGATGGCAGCGCAAACGACTCGGCTACCTCATGGACGGCGCTGAGCCGGCAGGTGGTGAGTGGAACTACGACGAACTCAATCGTGAACGCCCACCAAAAGATGGTCACGATCGCTGGCCCACGCCAGTAGACGTATGGGCGACCACCCGAGCCGAGGCACTGCAGCGCCTCGAGTTCTTCGTTACACGCGTCCTTCCCATGTTCGGACCGCATGAAGACGCGATGTTGGCCGACAATTGGCACCTCGCACACTCGGTGCTCTCGCCGTACCTCAATCTCGGGCTGCTGCTTCCCGGCGAGGTGTGTGACCGGGTTGAGCAGGAGTTCCGCGCGGGACGAGTGCCGATCAACTCCGCAGAAGGATTCATTCGTCAGGTCATCGGTTGGCGCGAGTACGTGTGGAACTTCTATTGGCGACACATGCCCGAGTATGGAGAACTGAATTCCCTTGGGGCAACGCTCGATTTGCCACCGCTCTTTACTGGGACACCGACGCATATGCGATGTGTATCGAGAATCTTGGATGATGTACGTGAACGAGGTTGGGTACACCACATTCCCCGACTGATGGTGCTCGGCAACTTGGCGTTGATCGCTGGAGTAAATCCTCAGCAGTTCACACGCTGGATGTGGGACTCGTTCGTTGACGCAGCGGAATGGGTGATGGTGCCGAACGTGATTGGCATGTCGTTGCACGCCGACGGTGGATTGATGGCGTCAAAGCCGTACGCCGCTGGTGGTGCCTACATCGACCGCATGAGCGACTACTGCAAAGGGTGTGCCTTCGACCGCACCAAACGGGTTGGGGATGATGCATGCCCGTTCACCACGCTGTATTGGGACTTCCTATTGCGACATGCAGAACGTTTCGTGAAGAATCCGCGCATGTCCACCCAAGTACGGGCTGCGCAAAAGCTCGGTGATGCCGAAGGGGTGCGTCACCGAGCCAGCGAAGTACTTGCGCGTCTGAGCCAGGGAACT
>JAFMJP010000007.1 GCA_017853375.1 Actinomycetota bacterium | reverse complement strand
GAGCTCCGGCCAACGTTCGCCGGTGTTGAACCCGGCGACCGACGAAGCCATCGGCGAGTTTGCCCACGCGACGCCAGCCGAGGTCGATGCCGCAGTGGCAGTTGCCAATCGAGCCCAACGCGAATGGTGGGCCATGAGCGCACTCGATCGCGCCAATGCGATGCACCGCATCGCCGATCGGATGCTGGCTATCTCCCGCACCACCGGCGAGTGTCTCACCCGCGAGATGGGCAAACCATTCCGCGAGAGCAACTGGGAAGGTGGGGCATCGGCGTCGGCGTTTCGGTACTACGCCGAAATTGCGCGCAACGAGCAGGGTCGCGTCGCGGGTCCCGCATTTGCCGGCCAGTTGCACATGGTGATGAAGGAGCCGTTGGGCACCATCGTCTCCATCGTTCCGTTCAATTTTCCGATGCTGCTCTTCGGATGGCAAGCAGCAGCAGCACTCGCCGCTGGAAACTCCATCATCGTGAAACCGTCAGAACTCACTTCTCTGACCCTGCTCACACTCATGGAGGCATTCGACCATCTGCCGGCTGGCCTCGTGCAAGTGGTCACGGGTGGCGCCGAAGTGGGTCAGCGTCTCGTCGCACACGAGCACACGCACGGCGTCGCGTTCACCGGGAGTGTTCCTGCAGCTCAAGCAGTTGCCAGGGCTGCAGCAGAACGATTCAAGCCTGTACTCATCGAAGCGTCAGGCAACGACCCCTTCATCGTGATGCCAACTGCGCCACTCGATGCGGTTGCACGCGGTGCTGCGTTTGCGGCCTTCCTCAATTGCGGCCAGGTGTGTACGTCGGCAGAACGGTTCTACGTGCACACCGACATCTACGACCAGTTCCTCGAAGCGCTCATCGAACAAGCCAAGTCGCTCCGAATCGGCAACGGTCTGGATGCCGTCGACATCGGACCAATGGCCTCGCATCGTGAGCGCGAGCGCGTGGAGCGCATCGTTGCGCGCGCGGTCGAGCAGGGAGCAGTCATTCGCACCGGTGGTCGCCGTCCGTCACATCTCTCCGCAGGTGCGTTCTTCGAGCCGACGGTACTCGAGGTGCAGGCACACTTCGACATCATGCACGGCGAGTGCTTCGGTCCACTCGCGCCGATATGTAGAGTCCGCGATTTGGACGAAGCCATTGCGCTTGCGAACGATTCGGACTTGGGCCTGGGTGCCAACATCTACACCGAGAACTTGGCGGAAGCGTTCCGTGCCGTCAACGAGATCGAGAGTGGCATCGTGTGGGTCAATACACCGCTCAACGACAACGACGCCATTCCGTTCGGTGGACGCAAGTTCACCGGTAGCGGACGCGAGCTCGGTGCGGAAGGTCTCGACCAGTTCCGCCGCAGCAAGATGGTGATGATTGCGCCAACGGCTCAGCCCGATCCCGAGTGGTTCCCGTATCCCGACGGCGACGCCTTCAACGCCTAATCCAAAACCGGTTACGCCACAATCCGATCGCGATCACCAGTGGGCGTCGTCGCCCCCGGTGATGCATCCGATCCGCAACGAAGATCCAACGGAATTCACACTGTTGTCCAGTAGATGAAAACCGTCGTTCACTCTGTCGTCATCTGCGTGGGCGAATCTTGCAGGGCCAGCGAAGCGCTCGCTGGAGTTGTTGCTGCGGCATACAACTGGACAACCATCAACATGAGGGAACTACATGACACTGAATTTTGAATCCGAGGACATTGGAAGTAACCCAAGCGACAATCGCACGTTTCATGATGTGCTCGATACGTTCGTTTCGCGACGCGCGGTCATAGCAGGCGGTCTCGCTGGCGCAGCGTTCGCATTTGCGGGCAGCAAGGTGTCGGCAAAGGGCATCACTCCCACGAAGCGAACTGCAAGTGGTGTAGCGGCAAAGGCTCGACCCAAGATCGCGTTTACTTCCATCCCGTTGCAGAACACCGCGATGCCGACCATTGCGCCCGAGTACCAGTACTCGACGCTCATTCCATGGCGCACGCGCCTGGACGGCAAAGGTGAATTCGCCGAAACCTTGAATTCCGACCAGCAAGCGGTCGCCGTCGGGTTGGGACATGACGGTATGTGGTACTTCGGTGACAACCGCAAGGGTATGTTGGCAATCAACTTTGAATACGGCACCACCCAGCACGCGCTCGGTAAGGCCGTGCCCACCAGCTTGGAAGAAGTGCGAGTTTCCCAGCATCTCCACGGCGTTGGCGTGATGTACATCGAAAAAGGCCCCAAAGGCTGGTCGATGAGGAAGGACAAGCGCAATCGTCGAGTTCATGTCAATACTCCGGTCGAGTTCAGCGGACCTGCAGCAAAGAGCGCGCTCTTGGAGAACGCTGCCGGCAACCAGCCGCTCGGCACGGTGAATAACTGCGCCAACGGCTACACCCCATGGGGCACCTACCTCACGTGTGAAGAAAACTTCAACGGCTACTTCGGTTCCACGAGCACTACGTGGAAAGCGTCAGCCGAGGAAGCCCGGTATGGAATCAACGCAAGCGGTTTTGGCTACGACTGGCACAAGTATGACGAACGATTCGATCGATCACAGCCTGGCTATGCCAATGAGATCAACCGATTCGGCTGGGTCGTGGAGATCGATCCCGAGAACCCCAAAGCCAAACCGGTGAAGCGAACCGCGTTGGGTCGCATCAAGCACGAAGGCGCCGAGTTGGTGGTGGGGAAGAACAATCGCGTCGTGGTGTACATGGGTGATGACGAGCGGTTCGACTACATCTACAAGTTCGTGTCATCGGGCGACTGGAAGAAAATGGTCGCAGCCGGCAAGAGTCCGCTTGACGAGGGCGTTCTTTACGCTGCTCGATTCAATGATGACGGCACCGGAAACTGGCTGGAACTGAGCCCAAACAATCCAGCACTCGCTTCTTGGACCATCGACAAGATTCTCGTTCACACGCGTCTCGCCGCCGATCTTGCCGGTGCGACGAAGATGGACCGCCCGGAGTGGATCTCGACGGGAGCCGATGGGTGGCAATACGGCACCCTCACCAACAACTCCAACCGCGGTCGATCGGGCCAGCCTGGCATCAATGCAGCAAATCCAGTGCCTCTGAACGCAGACGGTCACATCATTCGTTGGAAGGATTCGAACGGCAACCTCGGAGGAACCTTCCAATGGAATCTGTTCCTCATCTCACAGGAGACTTTTGACGAAGGCGGTCAGATGTTCGGCTCACCGGACGGCATCTGGGCCGACCCAGATGGTCGCATCTTCATCCAGACCGATGGAACGCAGCCGGGTCGAAACAACGATCAGATGCTCGTTGCCGACTCAAAGACCAAGGAAGTGAAGCGACTCTTCACTGGAGTGAAGGGTTGCGAAGTTACGGGTGTAGCGGTAACTCCTGATCGCAAGACCATGTTCGTGAACTTGCAGCATCCTGGCGATGGAGATCCCACGAACACCAACTTCCCGGCCAAGTTCACGGGTGCCGCAGGTCCACGTCCGCGTGACTGCACGATCGTGATCACACGCAAGGACGGCGGAATCATCGGTAGCTGAGAGCGGGTTCGATTAGCAATCGTTATCACGCAGCGCTTCCTGCCGGGAGGCAACGGAGTACCCCTTCACATCCGTTGTCTCTTGGCGGGAGCGTTTGCGTGTCTGTTCAACGCCTCGACTGTGCGCTAGTTCGGTGGGCCGAACTGGCGGTCACCGGCATCGCCGAGACCGGGCACGATGAACGCGTGTTCATTGAGATGGCTGTCGATCGACGCGGTGATGATGTGCAGGTTCATTCCCGTGGACTCCAAGAACTTGATTCCTTCCGGCGCTGCGAGCACGCATGCGACGAAGATCGTGTCGCTGGCACCGCGATCGACCAGAATCTTGCAACCATGGGCCAGTGAGCCGCCGGTGGCGAGCATCGGATCGAGCACCACGCACGTACGGCCCCGCAGGTTCGTGGGTAGCTTCGCCACGTATTCACTGGGCTCGTGTGTTTCTTCGTCTCGTTGTACGCCAACTACGGCGATGTCGGCATCGGGTAGCAACTCCATTGCGGCAGGCAACATGCCGAGACCTGCTCGCAAAATGGGAACCAACACCGGGCGACTGGCGAGCTGCACGCCGTCGGTGGTGGCAAGTGGTGTGGTCACCTTTCGGGCACTCGTAGGAATTCGACGAGTGGCCTCGGAAACCACGACGAGCGAGAGACGGCGCATCTCTGCACGAAAGATTTGGTTGGACGTGTTCTGATCGCGAAGGTTGGTGAGCGCCTCTTGGGCGACTGGATGGTCCACGACGGTGACTTGAACTGGCATGGCTACATACTTGCGCAGTTGACGGGTGTGATGCGAACCAGCAGATGGTCTCGCACGATGCAACTAGCGTTTTGGTCGTGCGAATCGTCACGGCGCACACACGTAACGACTGCGAGCGTGCCGGCGCGCTGTTCGACCAGGTGTGGGGAGTCGACGGCATGGTGCCCAACGAGGTCATCATCGCCACGGTGCACGCAGGTGGCTATGCCTCGCTGGCGTGGACCGGCGATCTTCTGATTGGCGCGAGCTGGGGCTTCCTCGGTGCCGAAGGCACTTTGCACTCGCACGTCACCGGCGTGCTGTCTTCGCATAACTCCAAGGGGATAGGTGAAGCGCTGAAACGGCACCAGTGGAACTGGGCTCATGAGCACGGGCTGCAGGCAATCACCTGGACGTTCGACCCATTGGTGCGCCGCAACGCGTACTTCAACCTCGTCAAACTCGGTGCCACCATCACCGAGTATCACGAGGACTTCTACGGGTCCATCAATGACGGACTCAATCGTGGCGAGCACACCGACCGACTCATCGTGCGGTGGCAAGTTGCGGGCTGCGGCGGTGTTCAGCCATCGGGCGCGTTGTCCACGGCGGCCGAGTGGACGATTCCCACCCCTATCGACATCGAAACGCTGCGCGGTGCCGATCGCGACGTGGCACACGCATGGCGCATCCGACAGCGGGCAGACTTGCGCAAGGCGTTCAACGGCGAATGGAAGGTTGCAGGACTCATGGGCGATGGCAGCTACGCGGTGGCTCGGGCGTGATGGTCGGTGGGGCGAAATGATTTCTGAAATTCGACTTCGTCGCGCCCGTATCGATTTGGTGTCGCCGTTTCGCACCAGCTTTGGTGTGGAAACTTCCCGCGAACTTCTTTACGTGGAGGTGTCCGGCGAGGGCACCACCGGTTGGGGAGAGTGCGTGGCAATGAGCGAACCCATGTACTCCAGCGAATACGTCGACGGGTGCGAATCGGTGCTTCGACGGTTCATGTTGCCGCTGATGAATCGAGACACCACCGCCCAGTCATTTGCACGCGCAGTGAGTGGAATCCGTGGCCACTACATGGCCAAAGCCGTACTGGAAACTGCGCTCCTCGATTTTCAGTTGCGTCGCGACGGCGTGAGTCTCGGGACGTTTCTTGGCGCGACACAAACTCGCGTTCGATCCGGTGTTTCGGTGGGAATCCAGCCGAGTATCGATGATCTCCTCCGAGTGGTGCAGGGTTACCTCGACGACGGCTACCAGCGAATCAAATTGAAGATCGAGCCCGGCTGCGACATCGAGCCGGTTCGCGCAGTGCGAACGACGTTCGGAGACGAATTGTTGTTGCAGGTGGATGCCAACTCGGCCTATCAACTGAGTGACGCCGAGCACTTGGCGCGGTTGGACGAGTTTGATCTGTTGCTCATCGAGCAGCCACTACCGGAAGAGCAGGTTGCGTCCCACGCCCAACTTTCCAAGGTGGTTCGCACGCCCATTTGCTTGGATGAATCGATTCTCTCCGCCGATGTTGCTCGCGAGGCGCTCGACATCGGTGCGTGCAGCATCATCAACATCAAGCCGGGTCGGGTCGGCGGATTTCTCGAGGCCAAGAAGATCCACGACCTTTGTTATGAGCGGGGTGTGGCGGTGTGGTGTGGGGGAATGCTGGAGACAGGTATCGGTCGCGCAGCCAACTTGGCGCTTGCTGCTCTGCCGGGTTTCACATTGCCGGGTGACACTTCGGCTTCATCGCGGTACTTCACGCGCGACGTGACCGCACCGTTCGTACTTCGCGACGGTCATCTCGACGTGCCCACCGGTCCTGGCATCGGTATCGATCCCGACACGGACTATCTCGACTCCATCACTTCTCGCAGCGATAAGGTTCTCGTATGCGACGAGTAGGCATGATGGTGGTGGCGTTCTGTGTCAGTGTTGCACCACTGTTGTCATTCGCGCCAGCTCACGCCAATGCCGGCAAAAAATGCACGAAAGTCGGCCAAGTCGATAAGAGGCAAGGCACTGTTTGCACGCGCGTTGGCAAGGCAATGGTGTGGAGGAAGTCGTCGAGTAGTGGCGACACTTCGAGCCGCACGGGCAAATCTGGTGGCGGTACCACCAACACATCGTGTCCTAGCCCAGTGAAGTTCACGAAAAACTTCATCGACCAAAGTCATGTGCAAGCAGTAACTCCGATCGGTGGTCAGACTGCATTCGGTGGATCGATCGCCATTCGTAGCTATGTGATGCCGCCGACTTCCCTGTACGGCCAACGATTGCCGGTCTATGCGCCCGTGGACATGACGCTGTATCAGGCGTCGTACTATCTGCCTCCGGGCGCACCAGTCGGATATCAAGCGGAATACGCGCTCTACTTTGATGCAGGTTGCTCGGTGCAGGTGCAGTTGTTCCACATCAAAGGTGTCGTCGGCAACGTCGCACGTGCTGTTCCTGCGGCACCATCACCTTCAAGTGCGGGGCAGAGTGTGGCGCGAACGAAGGTGTTGGCAGGCGATCAAATTGGGTGGTTTCAAGGTGAGGCTGGCCGCAGCGTGGCTTTTGATTTTCGTGTTGAAGACGAGCTCAGTAAGAACTCGTTCATCAATCAATCTCGTTTTGAATCTTCGCCGAATGGCAGAGGCGAGCTGCATGCGAAGTGTCCTTATGACTACTACGTCGAACCATTGAGGTCACAGTGGTTGGCCAAGCTGGGTAGCGCGGGTGGCGTCGTGGTTCCAGGCACGCCGTGTGGAAAGCCATCGCAAGGAGTGAGCGGTACGGCAAATGGGTTGTGGTTCTTGCCGAATGCCAAAGTCAACGATCTCAAGTTCGAAGGCGCGAGTTTCGGGGACGCAGCCGTGGGTCCAGCAGGTCAGTACATGTCACAGATTGCACTCACGACGGATGCGGATGGGATGGTGCGCATCGGCGGTCTCAACGTGGCGTCACCACTAGGACAAATGATGGTGGGAAGTAATCAGGCAACTTGGAAGAAGCCCGAAGACATCAAGGTTGGACAGACCCATTGTTGGACTGATTCGCGACAGTCGGTCAAGGTGCAACTTGTCTCTGCAGCTTCGTTGGTCGCTGTAGTGGGGAGTGGATCGTGTGATTCGTTGTCGATGACATCGGGCCGAACTTACGAGCGATAGCAACTGCTAGACGGGGGTTTCGCGCGCCGTGAGGCCAGAACCTCAGGCCGTGAGGCGAAAGAGGATTGCGGTTTCGGGGTCGTGTTTGTCTCGGCCGCGAAGCTTGTCGAACAGGGTGGAGAACGTCCAATACACGCTGAACGCGACATAGACGGGTCCGTACTTCTTGCCCACGGCCTTGCGAACTCGCACCGCGTCGTCACCCGTCACGAGGCGGGCAGTTGCCGACAACACGGGTGAGTCGACTGACACGTTTCCACTCATGTCGCAGACCTGCACGGTGACCTGCGGGTTGTTGCGAATTCGTTTGACCTTACCGACGTTGGTTTCGGTGATTACTCCGAACTCGTCGCCCATGGCGGCAAACCAGACGGGTGATGGCACCGCGGTTCCGTCGCGGCGAAACGTCACCAGCGACACGTACTTTTCCTTGTTGCTGAGTGGGGCAGTCATCGTGTTGTCGGGATGGCAGGATTTGAACCTGCGACCTCCTGGTCCCAAACCAGGCGCACTAGCCAAGCTGTGCTACATCCCGCTCCGTTTCAGGCTAACGCTGCTTTGGGTGGGAACGTGAGCCGACTACAGGGATGCAACTGCGTGAAGCAGTCGTTGTACATCGTCGGAGGTCACGTAGCGCACGACACCGGCTCGAACAACGCCGCCTGATTCGGCGAGCCCCAAATGTGACACCAATTCCACTGCGTACGAACTGCCGGCCCAGACAGCGATCTTCTTGGCTGCCAATGCTTCGGCCACTCGGTCCGGCGCCATGCCGTCGACGGTGAAGGCAACGGTGGGAGTTCGGGATTCCAGCGTGGGTGGTCCCCACACCTTGACTCGCGGCATCGCAAGCAGTCCGTGCAGCAAGGGAGCAAACACGTCACGTTCGTACTTCGCAACACTCGACATGTTCTCTTCGAGGAGATGACGTGCAGCGGCCTCGGTGGCAGCGATGTTCTCGAGGTTCGGTGTTCCGGTTTCGAAACGTCGTGGTCCAACGTCGTCAGCTGGGCGCACTTTGGCTACCGGCAGGGCGTTGAGCAAATTCGGTTCGATGCACAACACGCCAGCGTGGGGGCCGTACCACTTGTAGGGGCTGGTGGCGAGCACATCGCATCCGATGTCACGCACGCTCACCGGCATGTGGGGTACGAGATGCACGGCATCGACGAACACCCGTGCGCCAACGTGGCGGGCAAGTGAAACCACGGTCTTGATCTCCGGCATCGTCCCGATGAGATTGGATGCACCGGTCACTGCCACCCACTTGGTGTTCGGTGTGATCAGACTTGCGAGTGCATCCATGTCGAGACGCCCGTCGGCGGGGGAAAACGGAGCGAGAACATGTTCGGCCCCCGATTCCTCGCATGCGATCCGCCATGGCGACACGTTGGCGTCGTGGTCCAGACGCGTACCCACCACACGGTCTCCGGGTTTGAGCGTGCGTGCCACGGCGCGTGTGAAGGCGAACGTCATCGTGGTCATGTTGGCGCCGAACACCACACCGTTCGGGTCGGCGTCCAGCAATTGTGCGACTACTCCGCGTGCACGTTCCAACAACGCATCGGTGGCATGGGCTGCTGCAAACGCACCGTGAGTATTGGCATTGTTGCCGCTCGACGACCAGTCACTTGCGGCGCGAATGGCCGAATCCACCATCTGTGTGCCGGCAGGGCCGTCAAAGCGTGCCCAATCGTTCTGCGCGCCGGGGAAACGCCGGCGAATCGCTTCCGAATTCACTTCGCGCGTTTTGCTGCCTTGGCCAGACGCTTCTTGGTACGGCCGATCGGCGCCAGATGGCGATGGTCCAAGTCGCTTACTTCGGTGCCGTCGGCGAAACGAACCCAGTACCGCTGCCATTGAAAACCATTGGCCAATATCACTCGACCTTCGCTACCGGCCGGCACGTCGGGAAGATCCACGGTGGTGACCACTTTGTCGCCGATTCGCAAATCAATCTGACCCTCGTGGGGCTTGGCAAGGGTGTGAGGCTTCCAAAAAGGCATTACCTCAGTATGGCACTTGTAGCCTTCTTCACTCATGCAAAGCACCGTGGAACAGCTCGAAGGCAACAAAGTCAAGGTCAACGTCTCGGTTGACGAAGCAGCCTTCGACCAAGACATCGAAGTCGCCTATCGCAAACTCGCTCGCCAGGTCCGAATCCCTGGGTTCCGTCCGGGCAAGGCTCCTCGACGAATCATCGAAGCCCACCTCGGTGAAGATGGCAAGCGCGCTGCACGGGCGCAGGCCATCGAAGACGCCGTACCGAAGTACTTGGCCGAAGTGGTCAAGCAGCACGACATCGACATCATTGCCACACCAAAAGTCGATCACGTTCACGGCGCCGACGACGCCAGCGGCCCGATTTCCTTCCACTGTGAGATCGAAGTTCGGCCGACGGTGTCGGTGGCCGGTTACGCAGGTTTGCGCGTGGAGCTTCCGAGCATCACCTCCAGCGACAAGGAGATCGACGAAGTCGTCGACAACGAACGCAAGCGTCATGGCACGCTCGTGGACTCCACACGCCCGATTGCAACCGGCGACCAGGTCACACTCGATCTGTCCGCTTCGCGCAATGGCGAACCCGTTCCCGGGCTCAACGTCGAAGCTTGGTTGTACGAAGTGGGTCGTGGCTGGGTGGCCAAGGGATTCGACGACGAGCTCATCGGCTTGAACGCCGGTGACGAAAAGAAGTTCACCGCAGTTCCCAACGGCAATGAAGACGAAGCCGACTTCTCCCTCAAAGTGGTGAAGGTGCAGGAGATGCAACTTCCGGAAGCAACCGACCAGTGGGTTGCGGATACGTTCGGGGAATTCGACACGGTGGGGCAGTGGCGTGCCGCAATCAGCGAACGCATGAACGAGTCACGTCTCAATCAGGCTCGCAACTCGGTGGTCGACCGCGTCACCGACGAACTTGCAAAGTTGGTGGACATCGACCTGCCTGAAGCCATGGTGGATGGTGACTTGCGTTCGCGAGTGCGCAACACGGTGGACACCTTCCAGCGTCAAGGGATTGCCATCGCACAGTTCCTGCAAATCACGGGACAAACCGAGGAGCAGTTCATCGAACAGTTGCGCGATCAGTCGCGCAAGGCAGTGCGAGTCGATCTTGCATTGCGTGCAATCGCAGCCGATGAACAGATGCTTGCAGACGATGCCGATGTCGATGTCGAGCTCGAGCGCATCGCCGTGCGCGCAAACGTAAAGGTGAAGCGTGTTCGATCGCTGTACGAAAAGAACGATGCCATCGGTGACCTCAAGGCTCAGATTCGCAAGTCGAAGGCCCTCGAGTGGCTCGTGCGACAAGTCACGTACGTGGATACCGAGGGCAAAGCCATCGCTGCGGACCTCTTGCTGGATGCGGGCGTGGACATCGATCCCACCGCCGATACGGGCGCTTCCGTGAACTTGGGTGGTGAATCCAACACGAACGAACAGTCGACCAGTACGGTGGACGATAATTCCCCCGACGAATGATCAGGTCATGAACTTTTCGAACTATTACGTTCCCAACGTCACCGAAACCACCAGCCGTGGTGAGCGTGTGTACGACCTCTACAGCCGCCTGCTGAAAGAGAACATCATCTTCCTCGGCACGCCGATCGACGACACCATCGCGAACCTCATCTGTGCACAGCTCATCCATCTGGAGAGCGAGAATCCGGACAAGGACATCAACATCTACATCAACAGCCCGGGTGGCGATATCACGGCCTTGTTTGCCATCTACGACACGATGCAGTTCATCAAAAACGACATCGCCACGATCTGCCTCGGGCAAGCGGCATCGGCAGCGGCAGTTCTGTTGGCGGCGGGCACCAAGGGCAAGCGACTTGCCCTACCGCACGCTCGAATCTTGCTGCACCAGCCCTACGGACAGGTTGGCTACGGTCAGGTCACCGACCTGGAAATTGCCGCTCGCGAAATCCTTCGCATGCGCGACTTGTTGGAGATCATCCTGTCGAACCACACCGGGCAGAGCATCGAGCGCGTGCATGCCGACACCGATCGCGACTTCGTCATGGAGGCAAAAGAAGCCTTGGCATACGGAGTGATCGACGAAGTCATCACCACGCGCCAGCTGGCCGACCGCAGCGGACCTATTCGATAAGAAGGGGAAACCATGGCGAAGTTTGGTGACACGGCAGAGCTCGTCAAGTGCTCGTTTTGCAGCAAGACGCAGAAGCAGGTAAAGAAACTCATCGCCGGGCCGTCGGTGTACATCTGCAACGAGTGCATCGATTTGTGCAACGAAATCATCGAAGACGAAGTTGCAGATGCGAAGAGTTTGGGTTTGGAGAACGTGCCAACCCCGCGCGAGATTCGCGCCTTCCTCGACGATTTCGTCATCGGTCAGGATGCCGCCAAGAAGGTATTGGCGGTCGCGGTATTCAACCACTACCGACGCATCAAGTATTCGCAGAGCAAGAAACTGCGTCGCGACGAGGTGGAACTGCAAAAGAGCAACATCCTTTTGCTCGGCCCGACTGGTTGTGGGAAAACGCACATGGCGCAGACATTGGCACGAATGTTGAACGTGCCGTTCGCGATTGCCGACGCCACCGCTCTCACCGAAGCCGGTTACGTGGGTGAAGACGTTGAAAACATCCTGCTCAAACTGTTGCAGGCCGCCGATTTCGACGTGAAGCGCGCCGAGATGGGCATCGTCTACATCGATGAAATCGACAAGGTGGCTCGCAAGAGCGAGAACCCGTCGATCACTCGCGACGTGTCCGGCGAAGGCGTACAGCAAGCATTGCTCAAGATTCTCGAAGGAACGGTTGCCTCCGTGCCGCCACAGGGTGGCCGAAAACATCCGCATCAGGAGTTCATCCAGATCGATACCACCAACGTGTTGTTCATCGTGGGTGGTGCGTTCGCCGGGCTCGATCAGATCATTGGTTCGCGACTCGGCGACAAGGGAGTTGGCTTCCACGCCACGGTGAAGTCGAAGAAGGATCGTGATCCGGGCGACCTGTTCGCCCAAGTGCTGCCGGAGGACCTCCTCAAGTTCGGCATGATTCCCGAGTTCGTCGGACGTTTGCCGATGATCGGTGCAGTGCACTCGTTGAAGAAGGATGCGCTCGTGCAGATTCTCACCGAGCCAAAGAACGCCCTGGTGAAGCAGTACCAGAAGTTCTTCGAGTTCGAGGACGTCGAGCTCGTCGTTTCCGATGAGGCGCTCTCGGCAATCGCGGACGCCGCACTGCTCCGCGGCACCGGTGCACGCGGCTTGCGTGCAATTCTCGAAGAAGTATTGCTCGACACCATGTACGACTTGCCCGGCCGTACCGACGTCGCGAAAGTGGTCATCGACGAAGACTGTGTCACGCATCGCGCTGCGCCGAAGATCACCACGCGTTCGCCTCGCGTGAGCAAGCCCAAGCGTGCTGCTTCGTAACCGCGAAGCCTTGTAACCGCGCGTCGGCGCAGCTCATCCGCACGAAGCACACGTAAATGCCGTCTACGCCAACTACCGTTCAGGTCGTGGCAGAGTCTCCGGTCGATCGTGCGTTGGCCTTCCTGGAGTCGCACTCGGTGTACGAAAAGACGGGCCGAATCGAGTCGCCGAGTACCGCAAACATCGAGCGCTTGGTGCAACTTCTCGGCGACCCGCACCTCGCGTACCGAACCATCCACGTCACCGGCACCAACGGCAAGGGTTCCACGACGCAAATGATCACCCGATTGCTCATGGCACATGGCCTGAAGGTGGGTACCTACACCAGTCCGCACTTGGAACGGGTCAACGAGCGAATGGCAATCAATGGTGAACCCATCAGCGATGAAGAGCTTGCGGAGAACGTGTTGGCCATAGCCGAACTTGAAACGTTGGTGGGAACGCGTTTGAGTTACTTCGAGGTCTTGACCGCCGTGGCATTCCGCTGGTTTGCCAACAGTGCAGTCGATGTGGGCGTCATCGAGGTGGGTTTGCTCGGGCGTTGGGACGCCACCAACGTGGTACGAAGCGATGTTGCCGTGCTCACCAACGTGTCGCTCGATCACACCGAGTTCGCCGGCCCAACGCACGCGCACATTGCACGAGAGAAAGTGGGCATCGTAAAACCAGAGAGTGTCTTCGTCCAGGGCGAGACTCGCGACGACGTGCAGGACATCTTTGCCGCAGTTCCGTGCGTCCGGCGCGTGGTGCGTGATCAGCACTTCGACGTCACCTCGAACGAATTGGCCGTCGGTGGACGACTCATCTCCGTGCGAACCACTCGCGCAAAGTACGAGGACGTTTTCGTGCCACTGCACGGAAGCCATCAGGGCGACAACACGGCAGTGGCCATCACCGCAGTGGAGGAGTTCTTCGATCACGCAATCGCCCGCGAAGTTCTCGATGAAGGGATGTCGACGGCGTCGATGCCCGGTCGATTCGAAGTTCTGGGACGCCAACCGCTGGTGATCGTCGATGGTGCACACAATGTGGGCGGAGCAGAGGTGTGTGCCGAAGTGTTCTTCAACGACTTCCAAGTCGATGGGCGGAGAGTGTTGGTGGTGGGCATGCTGAAGAGTCGCGATGCAGCCGAACTGCTCGGCGCGTTGCGAGCCGACGAATTCGACTTGGTGGTGTGTTGCACGGCGCCGACCCCCCGAGGAACTCCCGCCGCGGAAGTTGCTTCGGCTGCGCGCGCCAGCGGCTGCGACACGGTGCACATTGCAGAACGTCCGGATGCTGCTCTTGCATATGCGTATCAACAGTTGCGAGCCGAGGACGCACTGTTGGTTGCAGGTTCGTTGTACGTCGTGGGCGCTGCGCGTCCTGTACTCCGCGAACTGATGCCCTAGCGGTAGTCTTGTCGCGTGCCTGAAACATCAAACACCAAGCGAACCCTTGTCCTTTTGAAGCCCGACGCGGTGGAGCGTGGTGTGGTGGGTGACATCGTGTCGCGCTTCGAGCGCAAAGGACTGAAGATTGCAGCCATGCAGTTGCGAACGCTGGATGCCGCCACGCTGGCGAACCACTATGCAGAGCACCAAGGCAAGGGTTTCTACGCCGATCTCGTCGCCTTCATGTCGCGTGGTCCCGTGGTGGCAATGGTCCTGGAAGGTCCGGACGACACGTGGGAAATCGTTCGCACCATGATGGGGGCGACCAACCCGCGCGGTGCGGCACCGGGAACCATTCGCGGCGACCTCGGCACCATCTTTACGGAGAACCTCGTCCACGGCAGCGACTCAGCAGCATCGGCTGAGAGGGAAATTCAGATTTTCTTCCCGGGGCTCTGAGGCACCACCGTGGCCGGCACCAATCCGATTTCCCTCACACGCGATATCGCGATTGACCTCGGCACGGCCAACACTCTCATCTACATCAAGGGTGAAGGCATCGTCCTGGACGAACCCAGCACCGTGGCGCTCGACACCGCGACCGGTCAGGTGGTGGCAGTCGGTCACGACGCAAAGCGAATGTGGGGACGTGCACCCCGAAACATCCGCGTGGTGCGTCCGCTCAAGGATGGTGTCATCGCCGATTTCGATTTGTGCGAGCAAATGCTTCGCGAGTTCATCCGCCAAGTGCACACCAGTCGTTTCAGTAAGCCGCGAATGATCGTGTGTGTGCCTTCCGAAATCACCGGGGTGGAGCGCCGCGCGGTGCAGGACGCCGCAGAATTTGCCGGGGCACGTCGCCCTGTATACGTGATCGAAGAACCGATGGCAGCTGCAATCGGTGCGGGTTTGCCGGTGAGCGAACCGAGTGCCAACCTCATCGTCGACATTGGTGGTGGCACCACGGAGGTTGCCGTCATATCGCTTGGTGGCATCGTCACCGCTAGCTCCTGTCGCGTCGCGGGTGATGAGATCAACGACTCCATCGTTGCAATGTTCCGAAAAGAGTTCAATTTGGACATCGGCGACAACACCGCCGAAGACGTCAAGATCCAACTCGGGTCGGCGTGGCCGCTCGAGGAAGAACTGACGGCGGATGTCGGTGGTCGAGATGTCACCACCGGTTTGCCGCGGACCCAGGAAGTCACCACGGTGGAGATTCGCGCTGCAATCGACGTGCCAATCACCACCATCGTCGACGTCATCAAGAGCACTCTCGAGCGAACTCCACCAGAGTTGGCTGCAGACGTCATCGGGAACGGCATCACACTCTCCGGTGGCGGGGCATTGCTGACGGGTTTGACCGAACGAATCATTCACGAGACCGGGATCAACACGTTGGTGGCCCCTGATCCGTTGTTGTCGGTCGTACTCGGTGGCGGACTCACGCTGGAGAACTTGGATGCAATGAAGGGTCTCACGGCGCAATCGGACGACGAGTAACTCGGCGGTCGTTGAGGCGTGGCTCAAAACAAAACCAATCTCACCCGAGCGGTGATCCTGCTCGCGTTGGCGTCGGTCTTCTTCATCACGCTCGACCTCGGCGACTCGAGCTCCACGTCCCGAGTTCGTCGAGTGTTCGACACGGTATTCAGTCCGGTCGAGAACGTCGCAAGAGTGGTCACCCGACCCGTCAGCGGTGCCTGGAATTCGTTCCGCAACTACGACGACGTGGTGGCAGAGAACGATCGACTGAAGGAGCAAGTTGCGTTGCAGGAGGGGGCAGCGGTGGCAGCTGCAGCCTCCGTGCGCTTGTCGCAGGAGTTGTTGGCGCTCAACGGTTTGCCGACGTTGGCGGGTATCAATTCCGTTACGGCGCAAGTCATCGGTGAGACGCCCACCAATTTCTCGCAGACCGTGGAGATCAACCAAGGGGCAAACTCGGGCATCAAAGTTGGTATGCCGGTGCTGAACGCCGCAGGTCTCATCGGCAAGGTAACGGAGGTGTTCTCCGATCGGGCGTTGGTCATGCTGTTGTCGGATCCGGATTACGCCCTTTCGGTGAAGGTGGTAACGAAGTCGAGCCGAACTCCCGTCACGTTGCCGCCGCTGCCCACCGAAGATGCGCCAACGGTGGATTCGGTGTTGGAAACCACGGAGACGAGCACGACATCGTCGACCACCACTACGACCACCACGATCCTCGGTTTTACGCCGTCGGCCACCACCGTTCCCGCCGAAGTGGTTGCTGGAGGCGGATCGAACATCACCGTGCCCATAGCCAGCCAGCTCTCGGTGCGTGAAACCGGAATCCTCGAAGGTCGTGGTCCTGGAACCAGACCCATCGTGCGGTTCTTGGACGCGAGCACTCGCGCCGATGCCATCGAAGTTGGTGCACCAATCGTGTCTGCCGGTGGTTCGCGCAGTTTGGCGCCTCCCGACATCGTCATCGGTGTCGTATCGCGAGTCGTCGAGCGCCTCGGCACGGCGGGACCCGTGCTCGAGATCGAACTCGTTGCCGACCTGTCCAACTTGTCGTTCTTGCGTGTGCTGTTGTACCAGCCGATTACGGAGTCGGGGAAGTAGCCGGTGTTCGAACGATTGCTACAGGTGGTGGCAAGCCGATGGTTCCGTCTGGTGCTCGTCGCCTTGTTGGTGTTGTCGTTGCAGACGACACTGTTCAGCGAAATTCGTTTCTTCGGGTATTCCGTGCAACTGATGGCCATCTTCGTGGCGGTAGCGGGAGGAGTGCACGATGTTCGTGTCGGAGCGATCGTCGGGCTGGTGAGCGGCCTCATGTATGACGCCGTTCTTGCAACACCGCTCGGAATTTCCGGTTTGGTGCTCGGAGCCACCGGGGCAGGCACGGCACTGGTGCTGCAATCCTTCCGTGAACCTACTTGGTGGTTGCGAATCCTGGTGATGAGCGCCACCGCTGCACTGAGCGAGATCGTCATGCCACTCACCAAAGCAGTGGTGGGACTCGGCGGCTGGCTCAGTCCACGAATGTTCGTCGTGTCGCTCGTGACATTTATCGGCGGGTTGGTGCTCGCTGCGCCGTTCATTCCCGTATCGCGTTGGACCTTACGAGAGCAGGTCTCCCTTGGCCGTCGATAGTCAACAGCGACGCTGGAGTGCCTTGGGCGGTCTTGCAATTGCGCTCCTCGTGCTGCTCCTGGCTCGCGTGTGGTTCCTTCAGTCGGTAACGAAGGAGGAAACCGACCGCATCATCGAGAAGGTTCAATCACGTGTGGTGAAGTTGATTCCCGAGCGAGGTCGCATCTTCGACGTGAACGGCAGGGTGGTTGCAGACAACAAACGAGTACTCGTGGCAACCATCGATCGGCGCATCATCGCAGATCCGCAGGATCGATTGGAGATGTTCCAACGTTTGTCCGGACCGCTGAACACACCGGTCGAACGTCTGTACACCCGGGCGGATGACAAGCGGTACGACCAACTCACCGAGATGCCATTGGCGTTCGACATTTCCGAAGAGCAGGCCGCATTCTTGATGGAGCGGATCGAGGATTATCCAGGGGTGGTCATCAAGGAAGACTGGCGACGCATCTATCCGTACGGCGCCGTTGGAAGTCATGTGCTGGGGTTCCTCGGTGCAATTCAGAAGGATTCCGTCGCCTATTACAAGTCGCTGGGTTACGACCCCAACGAGCGCGTGGGTTTGTACGGCGTGGAGCTCACCTATGAAGTGGAACTTCGCGGGGTTCCCGGTTTCGTCAGATACGAGGTCGATGCGGTCGGGCGAATCAAGCGCGTGCTGGAACGCGTCGAACCCCAGCCGGGTCGTGATTTGCAGTTGACGCTCGATTGGAAACTCCAACAATTCGCCGAGCAGGCGCTCGAAACCCAGCTGCTCGTACGCCAACGCAATGAAGCGCCCCAGGTGATGCTGCCCGAAGGGATTCCCGACCCGCAGTACGAGGAGATCAACTACTACAAGGCCCCCGCCGGCTCCGTCGTGCTCATGAACCACAACACCGGGGAAGTGGTCGCCATGGCCTCGTACCCGCGATTCGACGGCCGGTGGTTTACCGCCAATGTCGATGCGGACAAATTTGCCCAAGTGTTTCCGCAGACGGATGACCCCGACAGGTCGGTGCTGGTGAATCGTGCGGTGTCCGGGCGGTACAACTTGGGATCGAGTTTCAAACCATTCGTCGCCTACGCCGCATTGCACTCGGGTCAGCTCCCAGGTGGAGCCGATTATGTGTTCGACGATCGCGGCACCTACAAATTGGAGAGCATTCCCAAGGACCGTTGCGACCAGGGTGTGAAGTGCGTGTTTCGAAATGCCATTTGTCGAGCAACGGGTGCGCCGTGTCGGTACGGCGAAGTTGATGTCGAAGCCGCCCTCGCCGTTTCGAGTGATGCGTTCTTCTACAAGATCGGTGAACAGATACTCACGGAGCGCGGCTATCGCGCAGTGTTGGAAGAAGAAGTTCGTCGTTTCGGATTTGGTTCACCAACCAACGTGGACTTGCCGTTCGAATTTGCCGGCACCATCCCGAACGCTGCATACAAGAAATATCTCGCCAGTCTCGGTGTGATCGCTGAAGACGCGGGACGCGCGTATTACGTGGGTGACAACGTGCTGTTTTCGATCGGGCAGGGGTTGCTCTCGGCCACGCCGGTTCAGGTGGCAAATGCCTACGGAGTGCTCGCCAACGGGGGAACGTTGCGTGAGCCGCGAGTCGTGCGGTCGGTCTTGCAACCCGGAACACGCAACAAGGCGTCCGGGCTGGCCGATTTGCAGAGCGCAACCGTGCTTCGCCGTGTGAGTGCGACCACCACGAAGACCGCGGTTCCACTGCCGCCGGAAGTTCGCGATCCGCTCGTGAACGGGTTGCGACGAGTCATCACCGGCCCCGGCGTCAACTTCGACTACTACCACAAGACCACCGGCGAAAATCTGTTTCGCAATTACACCGGTGTGCCACTCGCCGGAAAAACGGGAACCGCCCAAGGTTTCAACAACTTGCCGTGGAACGACTCCTCGGCCTTCGGTGCGTTCAGCCTCGATGCCACCAAGCCGTACAGCGCATTCGCATATCTGGAAAAGGCCGGCTACGGGGCAACTGCGGCAGCGCCGGTTGTGAAGTGCATCTTCCTTGCACTGAGCGGAAAGTGGCGCGTTGATGACCTCGTGCCAGCCGATCCACTGGATACCGCGTCCAATGTTCCTGCGGCATCCACACGATTGCGGAACCCCATGTGTTTGGTGAGTTCGATACTGGACGCCCGAGACTGACATGTCCATAGCTTTTCGCGTTCGTCCGCGCCCAAATGATCCGCGTGGGTCGGCAAGCGTGCTCGACCCGTGGCGCAACGTCGATTGGATGATGATTGCTGCCACCGCAGTGCTTGCGGTCATCGGCGTGTTCAACATTTACTCCACCACCAGCCCGCGCCTCGTGCTGCGGGCAGCTGACCCGTACTTCTTTACTCAACGTCAAGCAATCTTCATCATCGTTGCTGCACTGGCCATGTTGTCCGTGATGTTCTTCGGACACGACTGGCTGCGGAGCAAGGCCTTGTGGTTGTATTCCGCCACCACGTTTTCGCTCGTCATCTTGCTGTTGTGGGGTCGTGCGAGTGGTGACACCAAACTGTCGTTCGACCTGGGTCCAATTGCCGTGCAGCCCGCCGAGGTGATGAAGCCGGTTCTGGTGTTGGTGTTGGCGGCATGGTTCGCTGATGCGGGGCTTCGTACGTTGCCCTACGACGAATTCGTCCGCGCATTGTTGATTGCCGGGTTGCCGTTCGTCCTCATTGCATTGCAGCCAGACCTGGGATCGGCGATGACCATCGCTGCCGGGGTGTTCGGCGTATTGCTCATCGCGGGAACCCAACAGAAGCACTTCGTGGCGGTGACGCTCCTGGCTATCGGAAGTTTCGTTGCCAGTATCTGGTCGGGAGTCGTACGCGACTATCAGCTGGAGCGTTTCACCGCATTGTGGAACCAGAACAACACCACGAACGAAAGTTTGCAGAATCTGGTGTTGCAGGTGCGCTATGCCAAGCGTGCAGTCGCCGCGGGAGGTTACTTCGGGAAGGGCTACCTGCAGGGTGAACTCACGAACGGACGATTCATTCCGGTGCAGTCG
This sequence comes from Actinomycetota bacterium, assembly GCA_017853375.1. Lineage (GTDB taxonomy): Bacteria > Actinomycetota > Acidimicrobiia > Acidimicrobiales > Ilumatobacteraceae > F1-60-MAGs027. The sequence goes on along the minus strand of JAFMJP010000007.1, from coordinate 14,000 downwards.
ACGGACTTTCCGTTTTCGGCGATTGGTGAGCAATTCGGGCTGGTGGGGGCAATCGTGGTCATCGCCCTGTTTGCATTCATCCTGTTGCGTGTGTGGATCGTAGGTCGCAACGCCAACACACCCTTTGGTCGTTTTCTCTCCGCTGGAGTGTTTGCCACCCTGGCGTGGCAGGTGTTTCAGAACATCGGTATGACCATCGGCATCACGCCGGTTTCCGGATTGCCACTGCCGTTCGTGTCCTATGGAGGTTCACACCTGGTTGCCTGGGCAGTGATGATCGGGCTCGTGCAAAGCGTGGAAATGCGCCGCTCAGCCTGATGCACCGAGTGGGGGTGTGGAGTCGGTAGGCTCTAGGAGGAGTTGGGACTCGTCCCAACGTCAGGTTTCGATATACGCACGAGCGTGCGAGCGCAACGGGAGCAGTGCGCACCGCGCCACGGCACGGCGAACCCAGCGCACAGGGCGTGGGATTGCCGCCATAGGAAAGGTTTTTGACATGACGAATGAATTCGGCGAGGGCGACCGTACGCCTGGAGAATTGCCAGATCTTCCACGAGAAGGCCGGCCATCAATTCCACCGCCGCCAGGGCGAGCCTTTGCGGCCCCGCGCGGCGAAGATGACGACGCCGGCGGACATGACGGCGACAGCGCCTCGGGCGATGTGGGCGGGCAGGAGAGCCATCGAGACCGGGGTGACCGGAACGATCGGGGTGACCGGAACGACCGTGGCAACCGAAGTGACCGGGGCGACCGGAACGACCGTGGCGACCGAAGTGAACGTGCCGACCGGGGTGACCGGGGCGGCGACACTGGTGGCGGCAATGGCGGACGATCCCGTAATCGTCGTCGCCGCCGTGGCGGTCGCAACCGCAACCGCGGCGAAGGACGCGGCGAGGGTCGCGACAACAATCGTCGCGATTCCCGAGGTGGACGTGATCACGTGGATACCGAGGCCGAACTCATTGCACGCCGCAAGGGCAAGGAGCGCGATGGACGCCCACTCGGCCGATATCTCATGTGCGTGCACGTACGCAATGACCTGACGCAGGTTGCGCTGCTTGAAGGCCGCAGCCTTACCGAGCACTACGTCAGTCGCCCCGCCGACGACGCCACGCAAATTCACGGAAACATCTACTTGGGCAAGGTACAAAACGTGCTTCCGGGTATGGAAGCTGCATTCGTCGACATTGCAACACCCAAGAACGCGGTGCTCTACCGCGGCGACGTGCAATTCGACAAAGAAGACGTGGTGGAGCAAGGCCCGGAACCACGTATCGAGCACGTCTTGAAGCGTGGTCAATTGATCCTGTGTCAGGTCACCAAGAACCCCATCGGCGAGAAAGGTGCGCGACTCACGCAGGAAGTGTCGCTACCGGGTCGGTTCGTGGTGTTGATTCCCGATTCCAAGACCTACGGCATCTCGAAGCGATTGCCCGAGAGTGAGCGGCGCCGTTTGCGCAACGTGCTCGATCGCATCAAACCCGAAGAACATGGTCTCATCGTGCGAACGGCGGCGGAGAATGCCACCGAGCACGAACTTGCCACCGATATGAAGCAGTTGGTGGAGCGCTGGGATCGCATCAAGCAGCAGGCAACGAAGGCAAGCTCGCCAACGTTGTTGTATCGCGAGCCGTCGTTGGCCGTGCGCGTCATTCGCGAAGAGTTCAGCAGCGACTATCGAGGTATCGTCATCGACGATCGAGAACTTTACGAAGAAGTTCGTGACTACATCGGTGCGTTCAATCCGGAATTCGTCGACCGTGTCGAGTTCTGGGACGAGAAGCGAGAAGGTCTCCCGCTGTTCGAGCAACATCGTGTGGTGGAGCAACTGCGCAAGGCGCTCGACCCGAAGGTGTGGCTCCCATCGGGTGGTTCGCTCGTCATCGAGCACACCGAAGCACTCACCGTGGTGGACGTCAACACCGGAAAGAACGTCGGAAAGACCAATCTCGAAGAAACCGTTTTGGGCAACAACTTGGAGGCCGCAGAAGAGATTGCGCGACAGCTTCGTCTGCGTGACATCGGCGGCATCATCGTGATCGACTTCATCGACATGGAAGTAAAGGAGAATCGACGAAAGGTGGTGGAGGCGTTCCGACGGGCGTTGGCTCGTGACAAGACACGCACCCAAGTGTTCGACATCTCCGAGCTCGGCTTGGTGCAAATGACGCGTAAACGCATTGGTGAGGGTCTGCTTACGGCCTTCGCTGACACCTGTCAGGCCTGTCACGGCCGAGGCGTCATCGTCGATACCGACCTGCTGGAGGACGAGGCTGCCGTTGCAGCAGGCTCCGACCTGCCGGGGAAAGCCCGATAGGGTAGGAGACCGTTATGTACGCAGTGATCGCCACAGGTGGCAAACAAGAAAAAGTGACCAGCGGTCAAACGTTGCGCGTCGAATTGCTCGACGGTGCCGCCGGAAGCGAAGTGTCGTTCCGTCCCGTTCTCGTCGTTGACGGCGCCACGGTGCTCTCGACTCCAAACGAGCTGTCGAAAGCGTCCGTCAAGGGCACGATCGTGGGAGAGGATCTCGGCGACAAGATCGACGGCTTCACCTACAAGCGTCGTACCAACCAGCGACGTCGCTACGGTCACCGTCAGCGCTACAGCGTCGTCAAGATCACCAGCATCGCGAAAGGCTGAATCATGTCAAAGACAAAGGGTGGCGGTTCAACAAAGAACGGCCGCGATTCAAATGCGCAACGTCTCGGAGTCAAGGTTTTCGACGGCACCAAGATCACCGCAGGGACCATCATCATTCGTCAGCGTGGCACCAAGGTGCACCCAGGCAAGAACGTTCGTCGCGCCAGCGACGACAGCCTGTTCTCGCTCGTTGACGGTGCGGTGAAGTTCGCCGAGCGTCGAGGCCGCAAGGTCGTCGACGTTCTCCCCGTCGCCTAATCCGTCGCCTCCGTCAGGGACGGAGCGCAAAGCGGAGCATCTCGTGGAACTTCGCCTGATCGGCTCGTAGCACCACACGGGTATTCGCCGGTTTGCCGGTGACTCCCAGCCAATCCACCATGGTTTGGCCACGGGCGTGTCCTTCGCTGAGGATGATTTCCACGTAGCGCGTTTCTTCCTTGACGACCATGGAGTCGTCGATTGCGACGCACATCGAGATCGGGTCAGGAAAGTCGAATCCCGGAACCTTGGTGACCGTCTCGCAGAAATGTCGTACTCCTGCCTGGATGTCGATGGCGAACTCCGCCAACGGACTTATCTTGCGAAGCTCGGCTGCGAGCGCATCGGTGATGGCTGCATCCTGCCAGCTCACGTCCCAACCCACCATCTCGATGTGGAGACCGGACTCGAACACCACATACGCAGCCTCCGGGTCGGCCCACACGTTGAACTCCGACAGCGCGGTGACGTTGCCCGGCAGCACGCCCGTGCCCGCCATACTCACGCAACGCTTCACCCACGATGCGAATTTTGGCTCGCTACGAACTGCCACCGCGATGTTGGTGAATGGTCCGAGTGTGACCAATTCGATCTCGCCCGGGTGGTTGCGAAACGCTTCGATCATCGCACCGATGCCGTCGTTGGATGTGGGGGTGCGACCCGTGAGCTTCAGCCCGATGTCACCCATGCCGTCGCTGCCGTGGACGTTCTGGGCCGACTCGAGCGGGCGAGACAAGGGTCGGTCGGCTCCTGCGTGAACCGGCACGGTACTGCCGCACTTTTCCAGTGTGATGAGTGCATTCTGGACGCCCATCTCCAGTGGTACGTTGCCGGCGACGATGGAAAGACCGACCACCTCGACATCCGGGTGACGCAATGCGATGATCAGTGCGACGACGTCGTCGCTGGCGGTGTCGGTGTCAATCCAAATACGGCGCTTCACGCGGGCACACGCTAGACGATGTGACTCACGTGCAAGATGCGATATCCCTGCTTGCTCGTATGCCGCTGCACTGCGTAACCGAGGCCGCCCAACCATTTGGCCAACGAATCGGATCCCAGGTTCTTGTGCACCACCAGGTCCGCAACGCCCGCCGGGGTGAGGCGAGCCAACCACGTCTCCAGCAGTTGATGGAGTTCGCTCTTGCCGATTCGAATGGGCGGGTTCGACCACACGGCATCAAAGCGGAGGTCACGAGGTACCTCGTCGGGTGATGCGACGCGAACGTTGCCAATGGAGTTCAATGCAAGTGTGCGCTGCGTCACTTCGCGTGCACGCTCGTTGACGTCGACCGCCCAGATCTCGGCATCGGGTCGCAACTTGGCAAGTGCGGCTGCAATTGCGCCACCGCCGCAACCGAGATCCAGCAACACGCCACCCGTCGGCACATCGGCATTCTCGATGAGCACGCGAGTGCCCCAGTCGAGGTCACCTTGGTTGAAGACACCACGATCGCCCGCAAGTATCAACTGCAGCTTGCGCACGGTCACCTCGTACGTAGTCGGTGCACTACTGGATGATGGTTGCTCTGCGAAGTAGTGATCGGGTGTCGACATGACCATCGGTAGCCTTGCACAGCGTGACGTACGAAATTCGCACCTTTGGCGACCCCGTACTCAAGGCAATCGCCGAGCCGGTTACCAATATCGACGAGCGGCTCGTGCGACTCACCGACGAGATGTTCGATGTCATGTACAAGGCGCCGGGAATCGGCCTGGCGGCAACACAAATCGGGGTACAACGACAAGTGTTCGTGTACGACATCGACGACGAGCGCAAGGTGATTCTCAACCCGCAAATCGCCGACTCGAGCGGCGAATGGGTGTACGACGAGGGTTGCTTGTCCATCCCGGGCTTGTACGTGGAGATGCTGCGCCCCAAAACCGTGTTGGTTCGCGGCATCAACCTCGACGGTAATCCGGTGGAATTCGAAGCAGATGAGTTGTTGGCACGACTGTTCCAGCACGAGGTCGACCATCTCAATGGTGTGTTGATGTTCGACCGAATGACTCCCGATCAGCGCAAAAAAGCCGTCACCTTGTACCGGGCCCGCGAGCATCAGCCCAAGGATGCCGAGCCGTTCCACTTGAAGTTGGTCTGACGCAGACTCGTTCGATGTGACCACGCTCGCAGCACTGCCCGTTGGCGCGGCGCGTCGCATCGTGTTCTTGGGTACGCCCGAGGTTGCCGTGGCGCCACTTCGCGCACTCGTTGCCGCAGGAGTGGATGTTGCCCTGGTGGTCACGCGTGTCGACAAACGTCGTGGACGAGGGTCGGAGTTGTCGCCAAGTCCCGTGAAGCGTGCCGCGATGGAGTTGGGTATTCCGGTGAGTCATCAATTGGATGACGTCCTGACGGTTGGTGCCGACCTGGGAGTAGTCGTGGCCTATGGTCGAATCATTCCCGCTGCGGTACTGGCACGTCTGCCGATGATCAACGTGCATTTTTCACTCTTACCCCGCTGGCGTGGGGCTGCACCCGTGGAGCGAGCGCTGTTGGCAGGGGACAAGGAAACCGGCATCTGCATCATGCGGGTGGAGGAGGGCTTGGACACCGGCGAGGTGTACGGGCGGGTTGTCGTGCCGATTCGGCCCGATCACACGCTGACGACGTTGCGTTCGGAACTTGTCGACGCATCCTTGGAGCCGTTGTTGAGGGCGGTGACCAAGGGTTGTGGTGTGGGTGTGCCGCAGTCGGGCGAGCCAACGCACGCTGCCAAGATGTCGCCGAGCGAATTGGAGATTCGGTTCACCGACCCTGTCCGTCTCGTGGTGGCAAAAACTGCGCTCGAAACTGCCTGGTTTTCGTTGGGTGGCAAGCGCGTCCGCGTCATTCGTGCCGAGCAGGCGACCATGGCGACCGAGACGAGTACGACACTTGACGGATCAAGACCCATGCCGATGTCGCCGGGTGATGTGGTGAGGACATCCCGCGATGGAGTGGAGGTGCAGTGTGCGGACGGGGTGGTTCGTCTTCGCACCGTGCAGCCCGAGGGGAAGAGTCCCATGGCTGCATTCGACTGGGCCAACGGTGCACGGCTTCCTGCGTCGTTAGCCTGAAGAAACCATGTTGCGACTCGTCCTTCCGAAAGGTTCGCTGGAGAAGGCCACCTTCGAGTTGTTCGATGCCGCCGACCTCACCGTCAAGCGTTCTTCACAGGTGGACTATCGTGCGTCGATTGCCGATCCGCGTGTGGATGAGGTACGAATCCTTCGCCCGCAGGAGATTCCCACCTACGTTGCTGAAGGATTGTTCGACATCGGTATCACCGGTCGAGATTGGATCGAAGAAACATCGAGCACCGTTCAATCGCTCGGCAAACTGAACTACTCCAAAGCCACCAACGACCCCGTGCGAATCGTGGTGGCTGTTGCACAGGATTCACCGTTTCAGAAGGTGGAAGACCTTCCCAAGGGTGTGAGAGTCACCAGCGAATATCCGCGCCTGACCAAGGCATTCTTTGCCGAACGCGGAATCGAAGCGGACGTGCGTTTGTCGTATGGTGCAAGCGAGGCCAAGATCCCTGATATCGCAGATTGCGTGGTCGATCTCACCGAAACCGGTCGTGCGCTGCGCGCTGCCGGGCTGCGCATCATCGACACGATCCTCACCAGTCACACCGAGTTGATCGCCAATCCCGCCTCCTACGCTGACCCCAAAAAGCGCCATGCCATGGAGCAGTTGCTCACTCTCCTGGAAGGTTCGCTCGAAGCCCGTGGCAAGGTGTTGGTGAAGCTCAACGTGAGTGACGCCTGTTACCAGGCCGTGTTGAAGGTGCTGCCGGCCGCAAAATCGCCGACGGTATCCAAACTTGCGTCGGGCGACTGGGCGGTGGAGTCAGTGGTGGAAAAGCGCACCGTGAACACGGTGATTCCGGCATTGAAGGACGCGGGAGCAACCGACATTCTCGAGCTCCCGATTTCCAAGATCATTCATTAGTAGCCGCTCACGCTCGAGGGAGTCGTACTTCCACCGTCAGCGCCGGGAACTGCAGGGTGATTTCACCAAACAACAGCTCATTCTCATGCATGACTGGTGCCCGAGATGCAACGATCGTGAGTGCCGCGACATCGTGCCGCACATCGGGGCCCACACGACGGGCACTCTGCACTCGATACACATGGGGTGCGACTTCGACGACATCCACCCAGTCGGTATCCGGTCGGGTGCGAACGCCGAGAGCGCCATGGCTGGAGGTCATGGTGAACGGCGCATATTGATCGATGGCAAAACGACTTCGTCTTCCGCGCTCGAAACCCACCACAAGATTGGGTTCGATGATCGAAGTGGCTTCGATGTCGCCGAATCGCTGGACGTGTCGGCGCGTGGCGGTGACTGGTTGCGGCGAAAAGTCGCGTCGAAGGCGCCCGCACAGTCGCTCGAAGAGGGGCAGAAAGTAGAGGTCGTGGACGTGGGTGGTGGAATCGTTCAGCGTGGTGGGGCCCGCTGCAGGTATGTCGATGGCGGCCATCAACACCGATATGAGCGACACGTACATCCTCGGATGCTGGCCGTACGAACGCGAGTGTGGTCCCGCTTGCAACGCCAAAGCAGGGTGCCATACCTCGTGGAGTCGTGAACACATTCGGTCGATGACCGTGGCTCCCAATCGTCTGCTGTCGTTCGAGGTGGAAAAGTCGGCGAGGAGGCAAGCGGCAAGGAGCGAGATGGCGTCGTAGGTGGGGGAGTTGTATTCGGCGATATCGCCGTCCCGCTCCACTTGGACGGCAACCTGCTGTGCGAGCGTGGACGTGAGACCAGTGATGTCGGCAAGCCATGACTGCATCAGGGCAATGTTGGAATACTCGGCTGCGATTCGGTCGGCGGTCTCGCTGCTGGCGGCAACGGTGACGGATCGTTGCATGTCGTTTCGCAATGCATCGCTCAGCACATGGCCGTACAAGCGCTCGGTTACCCAGAGAATCATGGCGAGAAACTGTCGCCAATTGGGGTCGTAGTCGTGCCACTCCTTGGTTCGCGGCTGACCGGTGGCGTCGATGCTGCCGGCGTCCAATTGGTCGGCATGGGTTTTGAACGTGCCGGCCCATCGTGGATCGGCGCTGGCTGGGTATTGGTGTTTCAGCACCTCGCGCAGGGCGCGTTCTGCCCGGGCAGTGTTGCCGTTCTCCAAATCCAGAAACGCACCGAGGGCGGTCTCGCGCACCAGGTGGATGCCATACAGCCGAACCATGCTGCGTTCGTCATCCCATAGTTGTTCATGCATCGTGTTGAGTGCATTGCGAAGACCCGACATGGCAGTACTACGCGCGACCTTCGCCAAGGAGGCGTAGTCGGCGCACGCGTTGATCGCGCTTGGCGCCACGCCGCACGAAGCTATGGATGTGGTCGAGTGCTTCCGCTGGGTCGTTCGTGAATTTGAGGAGATCGAGATCACCAGCCGAGATCATTCCCGCTTCGCGCATGGTGTCGAGTTGTGTCCGAAGAGGCTGCCAAAATGCTTCGCCGAACACCACGATGGGGAAATCCCGCATCTTCCCGGTTTGGATGAGTGTCAATGCCTCGAACAATTCGTCTGCGGTGCCGAAGCCTCCGGGGAACACGATGAATGCAAGTGAGTACTTGGTGAGCATGTACTTGCGTGCAAAGAAGTAGTGAAAGTCCACTTGAATGTCGAGGTACGGATTCGGGGCTTCTTCTTGGGGTAGGCGAATGGTGCAACCCACGCTTGGCGCTCCGACATCGCGTGCGCCACGGTTGGCAGCTTGCATGATGCCAGGGCCTCCGCCGGTAATGACCGTGAATCCGGCTTTACCCAACAATTGACCAACGGTTCTTGCAGTGATGTACTCGGCGGAATCTTCCTTGATACGCGCCGAGCCGAAGACGGTGATGGCAGGTCCGACGAAGTGCAGTCGTCGCATCCCGCGCAACATCTCCGTGGCGATCCGATGCAAGATCGCCAAGTTGCGAAGTCTGCTTCGGGGATTGGCCAAGAACTCCGTATCAAGTGAGAGCTCACTGTCGTGGCGCGGGGTTGGTTTGGGCACGGTGTCAACCTACGGCGACGGTACGCTCACCAGCATGGCTGTCTCGGTGAAGCACGTCATGGTCGGTCTTGCTGCCGCGTGCACCGCGCTGTTGGCGTCGTGTGCCAGTGACGACACCATGCCTGACGCTGGTAGCGAAACCTCCGACCAAGTGGTGGACTGTCCGGCAGTCGACCCACAAGATCTTGCTGCTGGCATCACACAGGAGCGAGCAAACCTCTTGCTCGGGTTCAGAGAAGCCGACGCCGAACGATGCGCAGGCGAGTTGGGCTGGGCATTTCGGGTGGGCATCCGCGATGGTGAAGCATTTGCCCTCACCATGGACTATTCGGCACAGCGAGTGACGGTTGAAGTGCAAGATGACCGCGTAGAGGGCATTGCGGTCGGCTAATCAATTCTGGGTGTAGCGGGCTCGGAACGCCGTCTCGAGATCGCGCTTGCCGGGATTGACCCTCCATTCGAGCGTCCAATGTGACACACCGTGGCGGACCGCCATGGCGAAATTGTGGAAATGCACGCCATGTACGAACATGAGCGTGTCGATCATCAGCTTCGCAGCCGTCTCAGGATGGCAACCCTCGCCGCTGCGCATGATGGTGCGGTTGGAGAACTCGTCACCGAGAACGAAAGGTGCTACGTATCCGAGGTCGTCCAGTATTCGAATCTGCGATTCGCTGTAGGGGACCGGTCGGTAATGGTCCCCTTGAGTTTCGATCTGTAGCTGCAGGTCGTCACGCCAAGCACATTGCACGAACGGCGGATTGTCATCTTCATCGACCACTCCAGACGTTGCCTCGGTGGCCAGCAGGGTCACGAACCAGTGACCATCGCGTATGTGCTTGGCGAGACGTGCCTGTGCCCGTTCACGACGGAGCCGTGCCGGACGAAGCTCCTCAAGCGGCGTGGTCATTGCCGTCTTCTCATCGCACGGGGCGTTCCAGGAAGGGCACATGCCGAGGCTGCCATAGGGGTATAACGCACAAGCGGGGCGCCGTTGTGCGTATGGCTCTGCAGTGCCACACCCATCAAGGAGAATGAATCAGTGACCAAGCACCACCTCACGAAGTCCAATTTCAAGCTCGGTGTGGAGTGCAAGCAGAAGCTGAAGTACTACAAAGCCAAGTACCCGAGCAAACTTCAGAACAACGACATGCTCGAGTTCTTTGCTGAGGGTGGTTTCATGGTCGAAGCCATTGCGCATGCCGTCATGTTGCACGCAAATCCCGCTGCACAGTTCGAAGTCACACTCTCTCACGACCGGTACCAAGCACGAGTCGATGGGTGGGAGATGTTCCCTTCGTACGCCGTGCTGACGGAAATCAAAGCCACGAGCGTGGAGTCGGCTGATCCGCTGCAGTTTCTCACCAAGAAAGACGAAGTTGCCAGCGAGTGGCGTCCGTATCTTCTCGACATCACATTTCAAGTGATGGTTGCACGGCTGGTGCATCCCGGTCTCGAGATTCGTCCGCGTCTCTGTGTGGTGAACAAGACGAAGCCCACGAATCTGCAAGGTGTGTATGCGAATATTGACCTGGTCGACGACATCGATGCGGACCGCGACACACCGCGTGCGATCTTCACCGGGGACCGCGCCGCACTTGCTGCCGACCACTTCCTGGAATTCATCGATGTCTCCCACGTGGTCGAGAAACTCATGGACGATGTGGTGGACCTGTCGGGGAGCCTGTTGGAGTTCCTCGACGGAAAGCACACCGAGTACGCGCCGGAACGTGCACCAAGCCTGTGTCGCAACTGTGAATTTCGGGGCGACACCTTGACACCGAGTGGGTTCGCAGAATGCTGGGGGCCATCGCCGACAGATTCTCCCCATTTTCTGGACATCCATCAGGGGTATCGATCCAAAGAGCAAAAATCAGTGTTCCAGCAGATGCTGCTGGCAGGCAATTATCGACTCGTTGATCTACCGGATCACGTGGTGGATGCTGGTGGTTCATGGGGCCCGCCGCGACGCAACCAGGTTCGAGTTGCGCGTGAGGAGAAGGAGTTTCTCGACCCCCAATTGTTGGTGGAGCTCAACAGTGTTACGTATCCCATTCATTTCATCGACTTTGAGGCATCTCGCATCCCCGTTCCGTACTTGCCCGGAATGAAGCCCTACGAGCAAGTGGCGTTCCAGTTCAGCTGTCATACGTTGCATTCGGCGGACTCCTCGGATCTTGTGCACTCGCAATGGCTGAATCTCCGCGACGTGTATCCAAACGATGAGTTTGTGCGTGAATTGCGAAAAGTTGTGGGGGAGGCCGGCACGATAGTGGTGTGGAGCCACTACGAGAAGTCCACTCTCAAAGGCGTGCGACGTCAATTACGTGAACGAGGTGTACTTGATGCATCTCTTGCACACTGGTTCGAAGGCATCGTTGGGCGTGAGTCAGTCGAGGGCGAGGACTCGCCGCCGGCCGAAGGTCCACGTTTGCTCGACATGTTGCAGCTGTCAAAGCGCTACTACTGCCATCCAGCGATGAACGGTAGTCATTCCATCAAACGAGTGCTGGACAGCATCTGGGCTACCGGTGACTTCCTCTGGACTCACCCGTGGTTTGCCCAGTACTACACGCAAGATGCAGAAGGTCGTCCGATGGATCCCTATAAGACGCTCGATTCGACAGCGGGGGCACAGTTGGACGACACGCTCGACGCGGACAATGGTGGTGATGCAGTCACGGACGGTGTCGGTGCCATGCGTGCGTATCAAGAGCTCATCTACGGTCGCCGCCGGGGCGACGACGCGTATCGAATGCAGCTCTCCGAGGCGCTCTACCGATATTGCGGTCTTGATACGGCAGCAATGGTGATGATTTGGCGATATTGGCTCACCAAGGGTGTCACACCCTGATGCCACACTTGCGTAGTCATTCTTGTCAGCAGTATCCGCCCATTCCACGCCATCAAGGAGAATGAGTTCATGGAAATCATCATCGGTCTTGCAGTAGGCCTCGTTATCGCTGTTGTTGCCGTGTTGGTGGTGCAGCGACGTCAGCCAGTTCCGCAAGCTGCAGCACCACTCGCTGGGGCCCAGCCGACACTCACCGCCGCCGAGATTCGCGACGTGATCCGAGAAATCCATGGCGAAACGCTTCGTGATCTTGCCGATCAGGCAAAGGACGACCGCCAGGATGCCATCAGCACCGCGGCCACCAAAGTTGGGGAGGTCATCGACCACACCAAAAAACAAATTGACGAGAAGATGGGTCGATTGGAGACAGAGATTCGCCAGTTGCGCGAAATCAACTCCGAAAAGTTCGGCAGCGTCGACACTGCAGTTGCCGGCTTGGCCCAACAGACGCAAGCGCTCAACAAAGTGCTGTCCAGCTCCCAAGGACGTGGCAACTGGGGCGAAAAGATGTTGGTCGACATCCTCATGCAGGCTGGTTTCGAGCGCGGCATCAACTACGAAATGCAGGAGAAGTTGGAGGCAGGCGGAAAGCCCGACTTCACGTTCAAGCTTCCACCCGACCGTGTTCTCTATCTTGACTCAAAGTTTCCAATGGAGAACTACCTCAAATACTTCGAGGCACAAGACGACAACACACGCAAGATCATGAAGGATGCCTTCATCAAGAACGTTGAAGATCGCGTGAAGGAATTGGAGAAACGCGACTACGTTCAGCAGTCGGGGTCAAACGCTCTCGACTATGTATTGCTTTTCATTCCCAACGAGAGCGTGCTTGGATTCATCCAACAACACAAACCGACACTGATTGATGACGCGGTAGCCAAGCGTGTGGTGCTCTGTTCGCCACTGACGTTGTACGCGTTCCTCGGTGTGGTCCGGCAGGCCACTGCGAGCTTCGCCATGGAGCAGAATGCCAACGAGGTGCTCCGTCTGCTCACGAATTTTGGTAAAGCGTGGGCAAGCTATGTAAAGAACCTCAAGGACATTGCCCGCCACTTCGACGCGATGCAGAAGAAGTTGAAGGCAGTTACCACGGGTCGCGTGTTTACATCGGTCAATAAGCCACTGCGAGAAATCGATGAGCTTGCGCAGCATCGAGGTATCTCAGCCGATAACACGGCAATGAAGGAGTTGGACGCGGCACTGGCAGAGGCCGATTCGGCAGAAATGGACGACGACGAGGAGTAGGCGCAGAAGTGCTGCTGAGGCAGTCTCGGCGGCGTCAGGCCTTCGACTTCATCTGGACGTACACCATTTGGATGTTGGCGAGGGCATCGCGCATGGTGGCGATGTCTTCTCCGAGGCGATCACCGAGCTTGTCCACCAAGGCAGCCAATGCGTCAATGGCGAGGGATGCATCATCCAGTTTCGGCGGAACCGACGACAAATGGATCGCGGCCAGTTCGTACAAGCCCATGAGATGATTCACCACCACCACCTGGGCTGGTGCCTCGGCGATGCGCTTGCGGGCCGCTTCGAGGGTTTCCTGGGCGTCGGAGAGGGCAGTCGATTCGTCGGAGTCACTACCAAACGGATTGCCGGAGTCGTTGTCACTCATCGCCGCTACGCTATTGGAGGCGTTGTGCTGCTTCGGCGGTCAATGCCACGGCTAAGTGATTGGCAGCCTCGGTTGCCTGTCCACCTCGCCACGACATTCCAACGGATGTTCGATTCGAACGGCAGTTGGTGAGTGAGTGTGGGTCGAGCGCCAGCGGTGCGATGCACCGCGTCTCGCCCCCTTGCGCACCCTTCGGGCCATTCGAGACGAACCTCCGCCTTATCCCATCTCTATAGGAGGCACAGCCGCTTGAACAGCAGTGACCAGTCATAGCACCGCCGAGCAATGAGCCGCGGTACAACGAGCGCATTCGAGTTCCCAAAGTTCGCCTCGTTGACGCCGATGGTTCGCAAGTCGGAATCGTGTCCACCGAAGACGCACTCGCCAGAGCGCGTGCCGCAGAACTCGACCTTGTCGAAGTTGCGGCCCAGGCCGATCCGCCGGTGTGTCGAATCATGGACTACGGCAAATTCCGCTACGAGGAAGCCCAACGTCTGAAGGAATCTCGAAAGAAGACCATCCAGATCACGACGAAAGAAGTGAAGTTCCGACCAAAAATCGGAAAGGGTGACTTCGACACGAAGGTTCGACACATGCTCGAGTTCCTCGAAGAGGGAC
>JAFMJP010000059.1 GCA_017853375.1 Actinomycetota bacterium | reverse complement strand
CCACCGCATACAGCCTCGTGTCCGGACGCGAGTACATCTTCCGGGTTCGTGCCACCAATTCCGCCGGAAACTCCGATCCTTCAGCCTCCACGTCGCCGCAAGCACCGGGTATCCCTGCGGCACCCGAGGATGTTCGTGCCACAGAAGCAGGTGCCCGTCGAATCACCCTTCGCTGGGAGCGACCGATCTCGGACGGTGGAAGTGGTCTTCGTGGTTACACCATCGAGTATTCCACCGATGGTGGCTCAAGTTGGGTGGTGTGGCCGTACAACACCGGCGTGGAAGGGTGCACATGCCAATACATGACGCGCACCGTCACCGAGCTTGCAGACGGAGTTGCCCACATCTTCCGAGTGAAGGCGTTCAACGCAGTGGGCACCGGTCCGGCCTCGGAGTCCACCGATCCGATGACTCCACTTACCCCAGCGGCACCAGGCCAGCCCGTCAACGTTGCCGGTACGGCAACGCCTGCGGTGGTGGAGCTCGACTGGGATGCGCCAGAGAGCGACGGTGGCGCACCGATCACCGACTATGTGGTGGAGTTCTCCGTCAATGCAGGTTCGTCGTGGACCACGTTTGCCGATGGCACGAGTACTGCCACCTTGGCATCACTACGTGATCTTGCCGTAGGTGTCACCCATCTCTTCCGGGTGAGTGCGGTGAATTCGTCCGGTCGTGGCTTGCCGTCAACTGCATCCAGTGGTGTGGTGCCGTTGCCCCCTCTGGTCAACGACGCATTCAGCGGTGCCATTTCCATCACGTGCGCAGATGGGTGCCCAACCGGCACCTCCGTTCGTGTGACGAGTTCGACACGATCTGCAACGCGTGAAACCGGTGAACCGCAGCACGGTGGCTACGGTGCGTCGGCATCCATTTGGTACTCGTTCAGCATCAGTCGGGCGGGCACCGTCGTCATCGACACACAAGGCAGCGACTTCGACACACTCCTTGGTGTGTACACCGGTGGTGCGGTGAACGCATTGACCACCATCACGACGAACGACGATGCACCGGGTGGCAATTGGAGCCGCGTCGAAGTGGTACCGCGAGTGAACACCACGTATTGGGTGGCAATCGACGGCTATGGCAGTCGCAAAGGTGCAACCACCTTGAACTGGCGATTCACCGAAGCACCTCCCGCACAGAAGCCGTCGGCGCCATTGAACGTTCGTGCGGTGGCGGGAAACGCGCAGGCCACGGTGTATTGGTCCGCGCCCGAGAGTGATGGTGGTGCAACCATCACCACATATACGGTGACGGCCTCCCCGGGTGGGCGCACGTGTGTGACTGGAGGGGCATTGACGTGTTCCGTCACCGCACTCACCAACGGAACGTCGTATACGTTCGCGGTGACTGCCACCAACAGTGCCGGTTCGAGTAATGCATCGTCGGCTTCAGAACCGGTCATACCGCGTGCAGAAACCAACGACGGTGTCACCACGCTGTCGTGGGGGCTGGACCGCATCGACCAACGTGCCTTGCCACTCGATACTCGATATGCACGCACGCAGGCAGGTGCCGGCGTCACGGCATACGTCGTCGACACGGGAGTTCGTGCCACCCACAGTGACCTTGTCGGCCGTGTGGCCACTGGTTTCTCGACCATCAGCGATGGCAACGGCAGCAGCGATTGCCATGGTCACGGTACGCACGTTGCAGGCACCATCGCCGGAACCAACTACGGAGTTGCACCAGCTGCGCTTGTGGTGCCGATCCGAGTGATGAATTGCAACGGATCTGGCAGCACCTCCGACATCATCGCCGGAATCGATTGGATCATCACCCACCACCAAAGTGGTGTTCCAGCAGTTGCCAACATGAGTCTTGGCGGACCGAGATCGGCTGCACTCGACCTTGCAGTGGCGCGCGGCGTAGCCGATGGAGTCACATTCGTGGTTGCCGCCGGAAATTCCAATGTGAGTGCATGTACGGTGTCGCCAGCCGGCGAACCACTCGCCATCACCGTGGGCTCCACCACGTCGAGCGATGATCGGTCGTCGTTCTCCAACTTTGGATCGTGTTTGGACGTGTTCGCTCCTGGATCCAACATCGTGTCGGCCGGACACAGTTCGGATAGCGCCACCCGTTCGATGTCGGGCACGTCGATGGCGGCCCCGCATGTCGCTGGTGTTGCAGCGTTGGCTCTGTCACAGAATCCTTCGATGTCTCCGGCTGACGTCGCTTCTGCCATCGCCACATCATCAACCAGAAATGTCGTCATGAACCCGGGAGCTGGCTCACTCAATCGGTTGGTGTACTCGTTGCTCACGCCTGCACCGAACGCCGATGATGACGCACCAACCACGACCTCCACCACATCTACGACGTCCACCACATCCACCACCGTGGTCACCACGACGACGGTTCCATCCGGTGGAGGCGGAGGCGGTGATGATGGCGGTGGTGGCGACGACGAGCCGGCAACAACGACCACCGTGGCACGCCCGACGCGAACCGTAGCCCCAACCACCACGACCACGGTGACGGTGCCAGTAACCACGGTGGCTCCGACCACGCAACGCCGCTCTGTGTCTCCCGATGCAGCCGATGGAGTTCGCCCGGTAGCACCAGCCATCGGTGTACGCCCTGCAGTTGGTACACCGGCACCTGCGTTACCTGCATCGACTCGATCGCTTCCAGCCGTGATTCGCAGTGTTGGACGAATGCTGCGAGTGGAAGTTGATGCACCGAAGGGTGCACTCGTGCACGTCTACAAAGATGGCCAGTTGCTGAGGTCCGTCACACCAGAGGAAGCCAAGAGTTTGTCCGTACCGGCCAATGGATCGGGCACCGACGACCTCCAGGTGGTGGTGGTCACCCGATCCGGTGATGTGATGTCAACACCAGTTGCCACTGACTCCGCAGCCAGCAAGCGAGCGTCGGCGAGCTCCGGGACCAAAGCCAGCTCGCGAACGACGGTTCCAGTTCCCAAGGCCGGGACGAAGTCGGGTGCGAGTGCGGGAGGGAAGTCGGCCACGGGGAAGTCCGGGCAACGGTCCACCACCGACACGGTGAAGCCCTCAACGAAGTAGCAGTACGCGAATCCCTCGCATTGTCTGCTCAACTCCAACTCGATCCTGTCTACCGTCTACGGTGAAGGGCGATGAAACCCACGGCGTCCACTCTCGGACAATTGAAGGCATCCGGCTGGAAGTCGCGGTCGGTCAAAGAAGAGATTCGCGAGAACTCCGTGGCGCGAATTCGTGCCGGCTTACCGCTGAGCGACAGCATTCTTGGCTACGACGACACCGTGGTGCCACAGTTGCACAACGCACTGTTGGCGGGTCACGACATCGTGTTTCTCGGTGAACGTGGTCAGGGAAAGACGCGGATCATTCGGTCGCTGACGGGGCTCCTGGATGAGTGGATGCCGATCGTGTCGGGGAGTGAAATCAACGACGATCCTTATCAGCCGGTTTCGCGTCATGCACGCGATGCCGTAGCACAGCTCGGCGATGACACCCCTATTAGTTGGGTGCATCGTGACGATCGTTATGGTGAGAAGCTTGCCACTCCCGATACGTCGATTGCGGATCTCATCGGCGAAGTCGACCCCATCAAAGTTGCAGAAGGTCGATATCTCAGTGACGAACTCACACTGCATTACGGGTTGGTACCACGAACCAATCGCGGCATCTTTGCCATCAACGAATTGCCCGACCTTTCGGAACGTATTCAAGTGGGCTTGCTCAACGTGTTGGAAGAACGCGATGTCCAAGTACGTGGTTACAAGATTCGGCTACCGCTCGATGTCTTGCTCGTTGCCTCTGCCAATCCGGAGGACTACACCAACCGTGGTCGCATCATCACTCCGTTGAAGGATCGCTTCGGCAGTCAGATTCGCACCCACTATCCACTCGACGTCGCCACCGAGATGCAGATCATTCGACAAGAAGCCCGCTCGTCCACCATTGGCGATATCGCGGTGCATTATCCGGCATTCATGGAAGAAATCGTTGCCGAAATCAGTCATTTGGCCCGTGCCAACGCCAACGTGAGCCAGCGCAGTGGCGTGAGCGTGCGAGTGTCGGTGAGCAACCACGAGTTGCTCGCTGCCAATGCCATACGTCGCGGTTTGCGTGCAGGTGAAAGCAGTGTTGCGCCGCGAGTGAGCGATCTGGATGCGTTGGTGGCATCCACCGCCGGAAAGATCGAAATCGAGAGCGTTGACGACGGGCGCGAAGGAGCGGTGTTCGAGCAGATTCTTCGTGGTGCGGTGCTCCAAGTGTTCAAGCGCCGAGTATCCGGTGACAAGACCAAGGAAGTCGTTGCGGCATTCGAGGCTGGCGCCGTGGCAAGTACCGGCGAAGACGTGTCTTCGGCCGACCTACTGGAGTTCACCAAGCAGATTCCCGAATTGCGAGCGCTTGCAGTGAGATTGGGTGACGGCGAAGAGTCGCCCGCTGCAATTGCCAGCGCGGTGGAGTTCGTGTTGGAAGGGTTACACCTGGCGAAGCGCCTCAACAAGGACTCTTCGAGCGGTCGAGCGTTGTATCGCGGACGCTCCGCGACGGTCTAGCGCCGATTTCACACTGCAAACGGCGTACGAGTCCAGTGCTCGCCAGTGTCGTTTCGATAGGTGGTTGGTGCCAGCCCGACCAGTCGGGATGCATGCACCGGATGATCGAATCCGCGCAAGTTGAAGTATCCAACGGGCTCGGCGGTGATGCCTTCGGGAAGGTGGACTGCGTCTTCGGTGGGCATGAGGATTCCGTAGTTCGCAGCCTCGTCACACAGTCGTGATGCCAGGTTTGGTGCGTCACCGATGTAATCCTCACCCTCGAACAAGATGATGAGACCAGAAGCAATACCGATACGCAGCCGCAGTTCGCCCAGCCGTTCGGCAAATCTTCGCTGTAGTTCGAGAGCAAATATCACACCGGCATTTTGTTCGACTGCGATGGCCATGAAGCCATCACCAAGGTGCTTGGCGATACGCACACCCACTTCGGATGCAAGGTCGCGTGATACCTCACGAAAGTCCTTCAGCATCGCCTTGGCCTGATCGTCGTCGGTTCGCTGAATGAACGACGTAAACCCGGAGAGGTCGACGAAAATGATCGTGCGTGGATAACGCATCGTGCCCTTCATGCTACGGTTCGCACGTGGGCCTTCGTTTTACGTACTCGCGCTGGGACGGGACACAGAAGGGTTTTGAGCTTGATTCCGACTCGGTGATGCGCGAACTCACGGACGAGCTGATTCACCACGGCGACCCGAACGCCGCCCTTCGTCGCATCATGCAACAAGGGATGCAAGACCGAAACGGTCGGAACATCGAGGGTGTTCGCCAGGCACTCGAACGCTTGCGCGAAAAGCGCCGGGAGATTCGTGAACGAGGCAACATTGGGCACGAATTTGACGACGTAGCCAAAGAACTCAACGACATCGTCGACGAGGAACGACTCGAAGTGGATTCCGTCGAGCGGGCCGCAGCAGAGTCCGGCGATGCCCGACGCTCCGAAGTGGCGCGAGATTCGGCCATGAATCGCCGTCTGCAACTGGACATGTTGCCCGACGATCTGGCACGAAAGATCGAGGCGCTGTCGCATTACGACTTCCAGTCTCCGGAGGCACAGTTGCGTTTCGAACGACTCGCCGAGCGACTGCGTGAGCAGCTCTCCAAACGCCAGTTCGAACAAGTGGCAAGTGGCATCGAGAACATGACTCCCGAAGCACTCTCACAGATGAACGAAATGATGAAGGCGCTCAACGACATGATCGAGCGTCGACAGCGTGGCGAAAATCCGCAATTCGAGGCGTTCATGGAGAAGTTCGGCAAGTTCTTCCCGGAGAACCCCAACACTCTCGACGAACTGCTCGAGCTCATCGCCAAACGGATGGCGGCAGCCCAGGCCATCCTCAATTCGATGACACCCGAGCAACGTGCAGAGTTGCAGGAACTCACCGATCAGATGCTCGGTGACAATGAGGTGCGCGAGCAGATGCAGAGGCTCAGTGCCAACATGCAGGCGATGTTTCCCAACATGGGTTGGGGCGACTCACAGGAATTCTCCGGCGATCAACCGATGCCGTTCAGTGAGGCATTGCGCAGTATGCAAGAACTCAGTGACCTGGATGATCTCGAGCAGTTCCTGCAGAACGCCACCTCGCCGTCTGCCCTGCAAGAGGTGGACCTCGACAAGGTTCGCGACCTCCTGGGTGACGTGACAGCGGAGTCGTTGGACCGACTTGCGCGCCTTACAGAAACCCTCCGCGAGGCAGGTCTCGTCGACCAGAAGGAAGGACGACTCGAACTCACCCCGCGAGGATTGCGAAAGATCGGCAAACAAGCACTGAGTGACCTCTTTGGTCGCCTGGAACGCGACACACTTGGCCAGCATCGCATCGAGCGGATCGGCACGGGCCATGAACGGGCTCACGAAACCAAGCCGTACGAATACGGCGACTCGTTTCATCTCGACCTGCAACAGACCCTGCGCAACACTCTGCGTCGGCAGGGGGGAGGGTTGCCCCTGCGTCTTGCACCGGACGACTTCGAGATAGATCAAACCGAACAACTCACCCGCTCATCCACCGTGCTGATGGTGGACTTATCGCTCTCCATGCCCATGCGGGACAACTTCTTGCCCGCCAAGAAGGTGGCAATGGCCTTGCATTCGCTCATATCCTCACAGTTTCCTCGCGATTACTTGGGTCTCGTTGGTTTCAGCGAAACGGCCCGCGAATTGCGCCACGAACAGCTCCCCGAAGTGTCATGGGACTTCGTCTACGGCACCAATATGCAGCATGGTTTTGCCCTTGCTCGACGAATGTTGGCTCGCCAGTCGGGAACCAAGCAAATCATCATGATTACCGACGGTGAACCCACGGCGCATGTTCGTCCAGACGGGGAGGTGTTCTTCAGTTACCCACCTGCCTACGCCACGATAGAGACCACCCTGCGGGAAGTCATGCGTTGCACGCGCGACGGTATTCGAATCAACACATTCATGCTCGATGCCGACGGTGCGTTGCGGAGCTTCATCGAGCAACTCACTGGAATCAACAAAGGGCGGGCATTTTTCACCACACCGGAGACTCTCGGTGAATATGTCCTCGTCGACTTCCTGGAGCACAAGCGATCACTGCGAGCTGCTGGTGGTCGCCGACGCGCAAGTTAGTCGACTCCCTCTTCGGCTGACATCAGACATCCTCGCTCGGTGGGTCCGATTTGCATTTGCACCCATCCATCTGTCAGAATGACACGGCTGTTATTTGGGCGGGGTAGGAAGAAGGACTCAGTGAATCAACGAATCGAAGCGACGGAAGGCGACGACCGCGCATGGCAAGACCAGGCCAACTGCTTGGGAGTGGATCCCGACCTCTTTTTCCCTGAACGGGGAGCTTCTACTCGTGAAGCCAAAGAGGTGTGCAGAGGCTGCGAAGTACGTCAACAGTGTCTTGAATATGCGCTCGCCAACGGAGAGAAGTTCGGCATCTGGGGTGGCTTGTCGGAGCGCGAGCGTCGTCGCCTGCGCCGTCAGCGCGCCCAGGCAAGTCGCAGTTCCATCACCGCCTAGCCACTGCTAAGGTGCTGGTATGCCAGGTGGACCAGAAATTTGGATCATTGTTGCGCTCGTTGTCGTTCTCTTCGGCGGCTCGCGTTTGCCGAAAATCGCTCGCAATCTGGGTCGTGCGCAGGGAGAATTGAAGAAAGGACTCTCGGAAGGTAACGCCGAGGTCAGCAAGGACGCAAAGCCAGAGGGTGGTCCCGCCTCGCAGGCCTGAGGCAAGTGTTCGAGGCTTATGCCTCGGACAGCTTCACTTTGCGGTTGCTCACCTCGGAGAGCAAACCCTTTCGCTCATTGGCCGCATAGAGATTGAGTGAGATGTCGTTCTTTTTCCCTCGGGGCTTGGCGACGATCGTCAATTCGGCGGCGCCCACTTTGACCGATACGGACTTCACCCGCGCATCGTAGGTTCGATCGAGTCCGATGGCGATTCGTAGGATCCCGGCCAGGCTCTGGACGATGCGCTGGTCGGACGTGGGAAGGGCGGAAAACTCCGAGTGTTCGCTCTTCGGCACGCTCTTTCTGTGGTAACGCGCCACCTGCGCGACGATTTCCACTTCTCGATCAGTGAGCCCCATGAGTTCTGAATTGCGGATGAGGTAATAGGAGTGCAGATGGTGTTTGGCGTGTGAGACCACCACGCCGACGTTGGCAAGGAGACTCGCAAACTCCAGATAGCGACGCCATTCAGTCTTGAGTTTGAGGGTCTCTTCGAGTTCATCGAAGAGCTGGGTAGCGAGCTCAGCCACATGTTGGGAGTGTTCCGGCCGGTCATCGCAGCGGTCGGCAAGTTGTTGCACACTTCGTCTGGCGGCATCGTGATCGTCGTCCACCTCGATGAGGCCCTCGCGGCGCAGCGTGTCCATGAGCAATCCCTCGCGCAGAGCGAAGTCGGAGAACATCAAAGACTTCAATTCAAAGACATCGACGATGCCCTCGAGAATCAGTGCACCCGCGAGGATGATGTCGGCTCGATTCGGCTCGAGACCGAATCGTTCGATGCGTTCATCGATCGTCGATGTGTCGTGGAGTGCAGTGACTACCGACCGTACCTCATCGGCGGTGAATTCGAATCGGTTCATGCTCTTGGGTTCTGAGGTGCCGCGTGATCGCAGAATGATTCGTGCGATGGCTTCGGCAGTGCCGGATGAGGCGGCCACTGCCTCGAATCCAAGCTCCAACACTTCCGGTGCTACCACCGACAACGATGATCGAATGAACGAGCGACAACTGGGAATGGCACTCGGGTGCAATGTGGTGCCGGCAAAGAAACGGTCTGTGAGTCGCACGGCACCAAGCTTGAAGCTTCGAGCAAACATCACTTCATCGTCGAGCCCCACCAACACTTCGGTGCTGCCGCCGCCGATGTCGCACACGAACATGGATTGATCATGAATACCGATTGCGTTGAGAACTCCGAGGTGGATGAGTCGGGCCTCTTCGACGCCGGAAATCACCTCGATCTCGATACCGGTCGCCTTGCGTACTTGTTTGATGAAGTCCGATCGATTCTTGGCTTCGCGGACTGCACTGGTTGCAACCGCACGTACCTCGGCCTTGTGTGATGAGGCGATTTGGGCCATGCGGGTGAGGCTCTTTACTCCGCGTGCGATCGCCTCGTCGGAGAGTTCCTTCATGTCGCCGCCACCGTGGCCGAGTCGAACCACGTCCTTCTCGCGGGTGACCACTTCAAAGCCACCGGGAACCGGCTTGGCAACTACCAGGTGAAAGCTGTTGGTGCCTATGTCCAGCGCCGCAACGAGCTCGCTCATTCGTTCCGACGATAGCCTCTCTGTTCCCGAGGAGCTCCGATGTCTGACGTCACCAAAGAACCACCACGCGCCCATATCCGCATTACCTACACGGGACCGGTGTACCCCCACTGGGAGATCGTCGGCGACTACGGCGACCCCGAGCTCATCGACGAGTTCGCCCGCCGCGCGTACATGCGACTCCTGTATGTGCCCATGAAGGACAGCCAGTTCCGCCGTAATCGTGAGCGCATCAACAAGGATGCAGAAAACGAGAACGTCAGCGTGGAGTGGTTTCCGGCCGAAGTCAACAACTAGCCCTCGATCCCGCGCAAGCGAGCCGGGCAGTTTGCGCCAGTCGTGAATATCGGGTGAATCTTCCATGACGAAGCGGAAAAATCAGCAAGCTTCGCGAACGCTGCTGCGCGGGGACGAATATGGTGCTGATATCGACTCTCCATTCATCAATCGTGAGCTGAGTTGGCTCGACTTCAACGAACGCGTGCTGTCGCTTGCCGTGGGATCACAGCTTCCACTCCTGGAGAGAATCAGATTCTTGGCAATCAGTGCGTCGAACCTCGACGAGTTTTATCA
>JAFMJP010000058.1 GCA_017853375.1 Actinomycetota bacterium | reverse complement strand
TAGGCGGCAGCGGGTCGGTCGCGTAGCCAATCAGGATGTGCCGAGCGAAGGTGCTCCGGCATTCGTTGTAGGTGGCGGTGTGGAACGGGTGGCAGGACACGTCGTACCGCAAGCCCGGTACGCGCCGTTTGTGCAACCCCGAACATCTGCAAGCGGGATACCGCGCGGGCGAAGATCGTGCCGGTGTCTTCGCGTGCAGCGACGCCAATCGACGATGCGGTGGCGCGGGTATCGAGGACGTAGCCGTTGGGGAAGTCGTCGAATCCGAAGTCGATGCGTCGCAACAGCCATGTAGCGGAAGGCCCGAGAACCGGGAGCCAGAACCATTCCACATATGCCGAACGTGCCGAGAATCCGACGGATTCCACGGTGTGGTCGTGCCAGGGCACGACCGTGAGGTTGAGTTGGTGCGAGTTCACGCCTTGGTGTGTGCATGAGCCGGCGGAAGTGGCACACTATTTTTCGTACATGATGAGCGACGACACCAACTCCGTGGCGAGGGTGGAGGTGTTGATTGCAGCGGCCCGTCGGGTGACGGTATTGACCGGTGCGGGCATCTCCACGGCTTCGGGCATTCCCGACTTTCGTGGTCCGAACGGCTTGTGGACGCGCGACCCCGACTCGCAACGCGCCGCAACGCTGAGGCACTATCTGAACGACGAAGAGCTTCGCAAACGGTCGTGGCAAAACCGTGTGCGATGGCTCGGAAGTGATCCACTGCCGAATGACGGACACAAAGCCTTGGTGCGGTTGCACGAACGCGGTCAGCTTCGTGCCATCGTCACGCAGAACGTGGACGGGTTGCACCAGCGCTCGGGAATCGAGCCGCATCTCGTACACGAGGTGCACGGCAACCTGCACCGCTCACGTTGTTGGGAGTGCGGCGACCGTCGCCCGATGACCCAAGCAGTGCAGCGAGTCATCGACGGCGATCCCGATCCCCGCTGCGTGCTGTGCGGGGGAATTCTGAAGAGCGACACCATTTTGTTCGAAGAGCCACTCATTCCTGAGGTGATCGAAGCTGCGTATGCAGCAAGCGAAAGCTGTGACGTGCTGTTGGCGGTTGGCTCGACCCTTGGTGTGTACCCGGCGGCGTATTGCGTGCCGCGGGCAAAGGAGGCAGGTGCGCGAATCGTCATCGTGAACGGGGGACCCACGGAGATGGATGCGCTCGCAGACGAGTTCGTCACGGGCGACATCAACACGGTGTTGCCACGACTGTGCGGTGTGCAGCCCGCGTAGGGAAAGCCGACCTCGCAGGTAGCATTTTCACCGTGGCAACGTTTCGCGACCTGCTTTCTGCGGCCAAATCGCAGATCACCGAAGTTGATACCGCTGTCGCTGCCGACACCATCGCGGCAGGAAACGCCGTGGTGCTGGATGTTCGCGAGCCTGATGAGTTCGAACAGGGAGCTTTGCCAGAGGTAGTTCACATCCCGCGCGGGCATTTGGAAGCGCAAGTGGAGACGCGAATCATCGACAAGTCGACTCCGGTGGTGGTGTATTGCGCCGGCGGTGTGCGGAGCGCGTTTGCCGCAAAGACGTTGCAGGAGCTCGGTTACACCAACGTCGTGAGCATGGCCGGAGGTTTCGGAAAGTGGAAGGACGAGGGTCGCACATGGCTGACACCCGTCGCGTTGAGTGCCGAACAACGCAACAGATACCAGCGACACCTCTTGCTCCCCGAAGTCGGCGTTGCCGGACAGGCCAAGTTGCTCTCCAGCAAGGTGTTGTTGCTCGGTGCGGGTGGTTTGGGTTCGCCTGCGGCGTTGTACTTGGCGGCTGCCGGAGTTGGCACGATCGGCATCGTCGACATGGACGAGGTCGACGCCAGCAACCTTCAGCGACAGATTCTGCACAACATCGACCGCATCGGTGATCGCAAGGTCGATTCGGCGAAGAAAACACTCACGATGTTGAACCCGGACGTCAACGTGGTTACCTACGACACGCGCCTCGCGGCCGCCAACATCATCGACATCATCTCCGGCTACGACGTGATCGTCGATGGTGCCGACAATTTCCCGTCGCGCTACTTGTTGAACGATGCGAGCGTGAAGCTCGGTATTCCCGTGGTGCACGGCTCGATCTTCCGGTTCGAGGGAATGGTGAGCGTGTTCCATCCTCTACGTGGACCGACCTATCGCGACATGGTTCCCGAGCCGCCGCCGGCGGAAATGGCACCAAGTTGTGCCGAAGCCGGAGTACTCGGCGTATTGCCCGGAATCGTGGGATCGATTCAGGCGCTGGAGACCATCAAGTTGTTGCTCGAATTGGGTGACTCGTTGATCGGTCGCATCCTGGCCATCGACACCACGGAAATGACCTTCCGCACGTTCAATCTGCGCAAGGATCCGAAGAACGTCGTGACCTACGAGAATCGTGACCGAATTCAACTGCGTGACCTCGACGGCGTCTGTGCGCCGTGGATGAGCTGAACGCGCCGCTCGTCCCGCATCCCACCTTCGTCAACTCGTAGCATTGGACGCGTGCCGTTGAGCATTGCCGTCGTCGGCGCCGGATTTTCGGGTGCCGTCGTCGCCCGTGAGTTTGCCGAGGCAGGAAATCACGTCGACGTCTTCGAGGTTCGTGATCACGTAGCGGGCAACTGCCATACCCAGCGACATGACACCGGTGTGATGGTGCACGTGTACGGGCCGCACATCTTCCACACGCAACACGAAGAAGTGTGGCAATACGTCCAACGTTTCGGCACCTTCAAGCCGTATCGCCATCGCGTACGGGCAATGGTGGGGGACAAGGCGTATCAAATGCCGATGAACCTCGGTCTCATCAATTCGTTCTTCGGTACCGCGATGGATCCTGCACAAGCCGAACGATTCGTTGCCGGTCGCGCCGATGCGAGCATCACGAACCCAACTTCCTTCGAGGAGCAAGCCCTCAGATTGGTCGGCCGCGAGCTCTACGAGGCGTTCTTTGCCGGGTACACCCGCAAACAGTGGGGAGTCGATCCGAAGGAGTTGCCTGCGAGCATCCTGGCTCGATTGCCCCTGCGGTTCACGGATGATGATTCGTATTTCAACCACCCGTATCAGGGAATTCCGGAACATGGCTACACGCCGATCGTGGAGGCAATCCTCGATCATCCGAACGTGACCGTGCACTTGTCGACACGCTGCTCACGTGCGCAATTACGAAACTACGATCACGCCTTTTGGAGCGGACCCATCGATGCGTATTTCGACTTCGAGCACGGGCGCTTGGCTTACCGGACGCTCGACTTCGAGCCGGAGGTGGTCAGCGGTGATTTCCAGGGCTGCCCGGTGGTGAACTACTGCGACGCCGAGGTGCCGTACACCCGGATTACCGAGCACAAACACTTTGCCCCGTGGGAGACGCATTCTTCGTCGGTGATCTACCGGGAGTTCAGTCGCCTGTGCGGTGACACGGACACGCCCTACTACCCGGTGCGACTGGTGAAGGAAAAGGCCCAGCTGTTGGAATACGTGCAGTTGGCGCGCGCCGAAACCGGTGTCACCTTTCTCGGGCGTCTCGGCACCTACCGTTATCTGGACATGGATGTGACGATTCACGAAGCCTTGAAGACCGCACGAGCCGTACAAGCTGCACTCGCAGCAGCGTCCCCTGTGCCGGCGTTCGTGGTCGATCCGCTCGGATGAGCAGACGATGACCCAGTTTCTTCTGCAGCGCTCGATGCTGCCCGTGCGAGACATGGCCGAGCCGACGCTGTACGTTCGCGAGAAGGGTGGCGTCACTCGCGGTGACGAAAGTGCTGCGCTCGTCGCGGGGGCGGAACTTTCGTTCGACACGTCGTTCGGCGTCTTCCACGCAGGGCGCTGGAGGCGCCTCACATCGGTGGGATCCGTCGTGGCGCGCGTGGTTGCCACCGGCAGTGGTCGTGTCGAAGTGGTGTCGGTGCACCGCGGGCGCGAACGAGTCGTCGCGAGTGCGGTCCTCGGTGCACATTCGATCGATCTCGCGGTTGGCTCGCTGCGAGACACGCAATTCGGGATGTTGTACGTGCGCATCGTGGCCACCGGTGCCTGCGAAGTGCACCGGGTGGAGTGGCGCACGGATTCGCCGGCAACTCACGACGTGCGACTGAGTTTGTCAATCACCACGTTCAACCGCCAGGCGTACGTGATTCCGACCGTCAAGAAGGTGTTGGCCCTGGTGCGGTCGCTCCCGGACCTGAATGGTCGTGTACGGGTGCTGGTGGTAGACAACGCCAACAACGTGGATTTCGACGAACCGCCGTGCGACGACCTCAACGTGGTGCCGAATCGCAACCTCGGTGGCGCAGGCGGATTCGCTCGCGGGCTGATGTGGCTACGGCAGCAGCGCTGGGCCACACACGTGTTGTTCATGGACGACGACATCAGCCTGGAA
This sequence comes from Actinomycetota bacterium, assembly GCA_017853375.1. Classification (GTDB taxonomy): domain Bacteria; phylum Actinomycetota; class Acidimicrobiia; order Acidimicrobiales; family Ilumatobacteraceae; genus F1-60-MAGs027. The sequence goes on along the minus strand of JAFMJP010000058.1, from coordinate 5,613 downwards.
ACCGAGGCGTTGGTACGAACCGTCGCCCTGTTCGCCTACGCGCGTGATCCACAACTGTGCATTCATGGCGCAATGCTGAGCGAGGAACGCCAATGGATGCAGTTCGAAGCGGGGAGCAAGTACCTGTGGCGTTCGCTGTATCCGCTCCGTGCACTCGGGCAAGAGGACGACCTACGTGATCGCAGTTTGGTGTTGCGCGACGCCAAGGAGAAGCGGTTTGCCTATTCCGCGTGGTGGTACACGGCATTCCCGATCGGGATCACCAAGGACAATCCGCTGCCGGTGTTCGTGCGTGGGGACGACGTGGCGTTCGGACTGATGCACACCGGTCGCCACACGGTGACGCTCAACGGAATCGCGGTGTGGCACGCCGACTTCCACCTCAAGAACAACCCGTCGTCGTTGTTCTATGAAATGCGAAATTTCGCGACGATCGACACCCTGGTATTCGATCGTCATCGTTGGTGGCACCTGGGGCAGCGCTTTCTCGCCTTGAGTTTCCGCAATCTCTTCGGTTTCCGTTACGCCAGTGCCGAATACATGATTCGGGGCATGCGCGCCTACCTGGCCGGACCGCAGGCGCTTGCCGAGGTCGACCACACCGCGTTGCACGACGAGTTGCGCCGGGTGACGGAGGAGAAGCCTGCTCCGCTGTCACCGGAGCATGCAGCAGTCACGATGTCGACGCCCCTGCCAAAGCCGGTGCGGCTCATCGGTTTCGTGTTGTCGCTGCCACTGGTCGGGGGATTCTTGCTCCCTCGATCGGTTCGCAGTCGCGAATTGCGGACGGCACCAATCGACTCACGCGCCGTCGGATTGGCACTTCGCCATGAGCAGATCTTGTATCGTCACGACCGTTTGCCGGAAGGCTTCGTGTGTGCACGCGATGGTGCACGATTTCGCGCCCTGTGGCGCGACGTATTCGGCGTCCTCGCGGAACTTGCCCGCAACTACGGCCGTTTGAAGCGGGAGTACCGCACTGCGTATCCCGCATTGGTGAGCGACGAAGCGTGGCAGCGTCGATTCGACGGCGTCAGCGCTGTGCCGAAGCGCTGAGCAACGCCATCCACGTCGTGCGATCGACCACACCAGTGGTCTTCAGGCCGACCGACTTCTGGAAGCGGGCGACGGTTCTTGCGGTGCCACTGCCGTAGTTCCCGTCGGGTCGCAGTTTGACGTTGAGCACGTTGGCCAACGCCTTTTGAATCGACACCACCGAGGACTGTTTTGCCCCGCGCGTGAGGGTGAACGTGTTGGGATCGATGCCGAGTGCAGTGATGACTTGTTCGTCGGCGATGCCGTCGACCGGCAGTCCGCTGGCTTCTTCGAACTTCTGCACTGCTGCAACCGTGCCTTTGCCGAAGACTCCGTCGGTGGCGATGCGTTGCCTCCGCTTCAAGCCGAGCGCGGTGTTGAGTGCGGTTTGCAGTGCCTTGATCGGATCGCCACGCTCACCGGCAATCATCGGCACGGCCATTGGAATGATTCCGCCGCTACCCACGGTGATGAGACCGGCGCGGCGTAGTTCGTCGAGCTGATTGCGGAGGAACAAGGCGAATTCGACTCGTCCCGTGTTGGTGAGGTGTACGGAGTCGCTGAACCAGCGATTCTTGTCGGGACCGGAACTGTAGGTGTTCCAATCCAACACCGACACGTTGGGGTAGCGCTGGGTTGCCGCGGCAAGAGCGGCGTTCGAAGCGCTGTAGTCGACCGAGGCACGACGCGTGGAGAGATTCACGAACACGATTCGTTGCACGGCCCGCGCATTCAGCGCCGAGACCACCTGGTCGATGTCCTGGGCAAACGTGCTCGGGGTGTCGTTGTAGCCCAATTGCAGAACCGCAACGGTGGGCATGGTGTCGGAGGTGAGTGTGCTGATGATTGCGGGTGCATCGGGAAGTCCGACGGACGGCTGCACGCACGCTGAGCCGACGAGACAACGATTCGGCACCGCTTGAAAGTCCACGTTGGTGTATGCGGGGGCAACGATCCCGGCAAACTCTGCGGTGATGCTCGCTCCGATGGAGTCGCCAATCAGCAAGACGCGGCCAACGGGGGCTGCTTCAAACTCAGCCGGGTACACCGGAGTGACGCCATACCACGGTGCCGGCAAACCGAACGCCGTACGAAACGCCCAGCCCGACATCTTGACGCTGCCGGTCGTGCCGGTGATCGTTACCTCGGTGGTGTAGCCGTTCCAATCGCCACCAAGACCATCGTGAGCCGTGGTGAGCGAAGTGAGCGTGCCGATTTGCGGGTAGCGCTGTTGTAGTTGGGCTGCACTCACACTGCGTGTCCACACCATGAGCGAAGAGTCGGCTGCGAGGTCGCCCGGGTCGGCTTGGGCAGTGAACACTCCGCCAGCAGTGCGGCCACCATTGCTGGAGGAGAACTCCGTTCGCACGACTGCGCCGTTGCGACCTCGGATGACGATGCCTGCAGTTTCGGCAATGGCTGCGTCGGTGCGTGGATCTTCCAGACTGTAGGGCTGCTCGCTCACGCCTTCGCGAACCGCAGCACCCATGTACACCTGACAGTCCTGAGTGTCGCAGGTGTTGGCCAATCCGGTGTAGCGATTTTCGGTGGAGGCATAGCTGCGTGCCGCAACGGATTGGGCGCGAAGGGCGTTCATGCCTGCGCCGCCCGCGACATCGCCCCATGAAGCGGGGGATTCCCGTGGCACCACGCCTCGGAGGTAGCTCTCCATGGTGGTGACGTTGATCGTTCGATTCTCGTTACGCACGTTGTTGACCGCACGAATGATGCCTCGGTAGTAGCGCACTCGATGGGCCCGGTCGGATTTCGGTTCGCAGAGTCCGATGGTCTGTGTCGGCGTCGCGGCAGGATCCTGTCCCGCTTGCGTGGTGAACGACGCTGCGTTTGCCACATCGCCGATGAGTTCGAACCCCACGGAAACCGGGTCCTGGCTGGGCAATGTGCAGCGACGCGAAGTCGAACCCCATACGCGATACACCTTCTCGCTCACCTCACGTGCAACAAGGGACGTCCACGCACGACCTGGAACCGGATCTTCCAGGAAAAGGGCATTTTGGACGTCGGCCACGACACCCGTTTGGTACGTGCCCATGGCGCTCAGCCAGACCCGAATGGTGTCGTTGGGGTTGTCGATTGGCGCCACGACGTTGCCGGTGGCACCGCCGTAATAGAAGTCGAGAATCTGCTGCCACGACCAACCGTGTGCCGTGGCCCACCCGTACGAGCCGTATTGACTCAATCCGCGACCGTGGCCAAAGCCGCGACCGTAAATCACGTAACTGGCGGGCAGCTGACCGTCGGCGGCACGTACGGGAGAAGGGGCAGGAACGAGCGACACGATGAGGGCGGCAATGATGCCGACGACGAACGAGCGTCGCAATGTGGGGGAACGCATGGTGAAGTAGAACACTCCTTCGCCCGCTTCCTCAGCAGTCTACGGCAGGGTGACGTGTTATTCGTGCGACGGTTCGATTTTCGTCAGCGTGTCGCGTTGCTGCACGATCACACCAGTGAGTACGAGTGCAATGCCGAGGAAGTCGAGCATCGATGGAGTTTGATCGAGAAAGAAAAATCCGAACACGGTGGCAGTCACGGGCAACAACGCCAGTAGTACGGAGAATCTCCGCACCGGAATGCGACGCAAAGTGTATTGATCGATCCCGTAGGCAACCGCGTTGGAGAACAATCCGATGAGGAGGCACCAGCCAAGGAGCGTCGGGTCACTCCACGCCGGGCCGCTTTGCGGAAGACCGATTGGTGTGAGCACGAGTGCACCGAAGGCAAGCCCGATACCCAAACCGGCGACACCACGGTCGTATTGCGCGACGCGGGCACCGAGCACGATGTACACCGACCAACAGATTGCGGCGAGAAAGATGAACAACAAGCCGAGCGGTTCGTTGTCGATCTCGATTCCCGACAGCACCACCACGCCGACAGCAGCCAGAGCCAGCGCAAGAGCGTTTCGCTTGGTACGCGTGGTAAGTGCCGCCACGGTGATCGGGCCGATGAATTCGATCGCAACTCCCTTGCCGAGATCCAATCGATTGATCGCCAGATAAAACGTGAGGTTCATCAATGCGGTTGCCACACCAAAGAGCGCCGCGGCCTTCAACTGTTCTTTGGTGAAACGCCCACCACGACGGAGGTTGCCAGCCGAGAACAGGAGCAACCAAAAGGCGGCGCCGATGACGCGGAACCACGCCGACGGAGCCGGCGCCAGGTGTTCGAACAGGCGAACGGCAATGACTGCTCCGACGTATTGGCTGATTCCGGAGAGGACGAACAGCGCCTCGGGTGGCGCCGTGTTGAGGGGGTTGCGCGAGGTGTTCAGTCGAACAAGTCCGGGTCTGTGCGGCAGATTTCCTGCCACAACGGCTGGAAGTTCAACCAGCCCGCCATCGGATGTGCGGTGAGATCGCGCGTGTACGTGGCCATCTCGTGCGGAATCAACTTCGGCGTGCCGACAGTTTCGGCCATGATTTGGGCCATACAGGTGCGCTCCATCGACAAGAACCAATAGGCCGCCGCATCCACCGTCGGAGCCACGGTGAAAAGACCATGGTTCTGATGGATGGCAGCTTTGCCCTTGGGGAACTTGGATGCAATTTCGCGACCCGCCTCGGGCTCGAACACCACGGCGCCACCCTGTTCGACGATCACCACGTGATCGTCGTAGAAGTAGCAACTGTCCTGTGTGATGGGATCGAGCTTGCGACCCAGCGATGCCCAAGCCTTGCCGTACACGGTGTGCGCGTGGGCAGCCGAAATCACGTCGGGACGAGCTTGATGGATTGCAGCATGGATGCAGAACGCCGCACGATTCACCGGGGCGTTGCCGTACACCACATCGCCGTCATGGTTCACCAGGATCAGGTCGCTCACGCGCATGAGTCGGAAACTACGAGCAAACGGGTTCACCCAGAAGTGGTCGGGAAACTCCGGGTCCCGCACCGTGATGTGTCCGGCCACGCCCTCACCGAAACCGAGTCGACCGAAAATGCGCAGTGCACCCGCAAGTTTCTGTTTGCGCTCCAAACGTTCTTCCTCGATGGAACGAGTCGGCTGTGGGCCGATGTCGATGAGTTCCTTCGGAGTGAGTGGAATTCCATCGATGGACTTGGTGATGGCGGGGTCTTCGGTAATGGCCATATCCCAAGGTTAGGCGCACGCTTCGCGAATCTCGGGTTCGGCGCCCCGCTCGTAGTCTGACAGGTGCATGGTGGATTCGCCCAACGTCAAACGCACGGATTCGGGCATCGAGATTGCGCCGCTGTACGACGAGTCGTCGATGCGGGGGAGCGACATAAAGGCCGATCTCGGTTCGCCGGGCCGAGCGCCGTATACGCGCGGCATTTATCCCACCATGCATCGGGATCGTTTGTGGACGATGCGCCAATACGCAGGTTTTGGCACGGCTGCCGACACCAATGCACGCTTCAAGTTCCTCTTGGAAGCCGGACAAACCGGTTTGTCGTGCGCATTCGATTTGCCGACCCAAATGGGCTACGACAGTGATCATCCTCGCGCCGCAGGCGAAGTCGGAAAAGTGGGCGTAGCAATCGACTCCATCGACGACATGCGCACGCTGCTTGCCGACCTGCCGCTCGACAAGGT
>JAFMJP010000057.1 GCA_017853375.1 Actinomycetota bacterium | reverse complement strand
CCAAGAGCGCACAAGGCAACGCCGAGCGTTGCAGGTTTGGTAGCAGCGTGCATTCGTGAACGCGTATCGGCAAGACGGTGCAAGCCGAGCGTACCCACCAACGCAAGTGCCGCACCAGCGACGAACAACACCGAAGACACCACATCGACGAGCGTGACCCACAAATCGCTCATTGGTCGTCCTTGCGTGACTCGATGAAACGTGCGACGGTGACCGACGCGAGGAAGCCCATCAACCCGAGCAGCACCGCGAGATCGAGCATCAAGCCGTCATCCTCTCGACTCGCTCCAACCAGCAACGTGCACGTGATCACGGCCGTCAGTGCGTCGAGTGCGACCGCGCGGTCACCCAGCGATGAGCGTCGAACGACTCGAGCGATGCCGACAATTGCAGCCGCCACGAGCAACACGATTGCGACCATTTCTGCGGCGTTCACTGACGGACCTTCTCTTTGAATGCTGCAGCAACTCGGCGCTCCAGATCGAGCACGTCAGCAGTGAACTTTTCGTGGCTTACCTCACCCAACACGTGGACCGAAAGCTCCAACGTCGCAGGTTCGAGTGCGAGCGTCATCGTGCCCGGCGTGAGCGTGATGGCGTTGGCGACGATCGAACCGACGAACACCGAGCCGCGTTCAAGTCTGACCTTCTGGACCGTCGCGACGGTTCGTGCGTGACTCGGTACGAGCACCGCAATCGCCACGCGCACGCTTGAGGTGACGAGGCTCCACGCGACGAACAGCAATAGTTGTACGGCAGCCCAGGGTCGAAGTGAGTAGGTCGGGCCCGTGCGTTCGGCGAAGAGCCACGTGACGAGGCCGACGCTGACGACACCCGACACGACATTGGCGACGGAGAATTCGCCCCACAGCGCGATCCAAAACACGAAGAGCACGAGCGACCGCGGAATCATGACGACCTCACCGCCGACACGTACGACGCAGGGTCGAGCAATTGCAAGGCAGCGTCCGTGACGAATTGGAAGAACGGCCCAGCCACCACAGCGAGCATGACGATGCCAACCACCATCACCGCCGTAGACGTCGCCATCAGACGATGATGGCGAAGCAACCCGACCGTCGCAACTGCATCAGGTTGGCCGACCGACGATGGTTTCGCCTCCCCCCAAAACGCAGCAACCCAGATCTTCACCATCGATACGAGCGTGAACAGACTGACGGTGATCGCAATGGCCACGCCCACGTAATGCTCGGCGTCGAGACCGGCACGTACGAGTGAGAACTTGGCGAGGAATCCGGGGAACGGCGGCAATCCGGCGAGGCTCAGCGCGGGCAACAAGAACAAGACCGCGAGCCACGGCGAGCGTCGAGCCAGTCCGCTCACTTCTTTGAGCGAACTCGAGCCTTGGTCGCGCGAGACAATGCCTTCCACCAAGAAGAGCGAAGTCTTTACGGGAATCTGGTGAACGAGGAAGAACACCGTCGCTGCAATTGCAGCTTCACCGCCGATACCGAGGCCGAACACCATGTAGCCGATCTGCGAGATGATGTGGAATGAGAGAATGCGCTTCATGTTCTGGTGCGAAACTGCTCCGATGATGCCGATCACCATCGTAAGAATTCCCACCACCACGATGAGGTCGCTCGCCTCACCCGGGAAGAGAAGCGTCTGCGTACGAATCATGCAGTAGACACCGATCTTTGTGAGCAGTCCCGCGAACACCGCCGACACCGAACTCGGCGCCGTTGGATAGGAGTCGGGTAGCCAGAAGAACAACGGGAACACTGCCGCCTTAATGCCAAAGGCGATCAGCAAGAAGAGGTGCAGACTCGTTCGCACCCCGTCGGGCAGTTCGGCGAGACGCTCCGGCAGTTCGGCCATGTTCACCGTTCCCGTGGCGGCGAAGACGAGACCGATGGCCACCAACAAGACGAGTGACTCCAGGATGTTGAGCACGACATAGGTCGTGCCGGCGCGAATCTGCTCGTTGGTGCCCTCGAGAGTGAGCAGCACGTAGCTGGCCATGAGCAAGATCTCGAACGCGACGAACAAGTTGAAGAGGTCTCCGGCGAGCAGCGCCTGGGCGATACCTGCAGACATCACCATGTACACCGGGTGGTAAAACGATGATCTTTCGTCCGGCGCACGCTGACCAATCGCGTAGATCAGCACCAGAGTGACCGCCGCGAGCGCCACGAGCAACATCACCGCGGAGAGTCGATCGGCAACGAACGTAATCGCAAACGAGCCCGGCCAGCCACCCATTCGCGCAACTCGCACTTCGCCATCACCCCAGACGTTCACAAAGACCGCTACCGCGCAGCCCGCTGCAACGGTCAACGACGCGAAACTGATGGCGCGCTGCACATTGAGCCGCCTGAAAACCAGACACAACGCCGCTGCGACGAGCGGACCGAGGACGGGAAGGGTAAGGAGCGCTGTCATCGCGCCACATCCTCGTGGTGCGGTGCGTCGCCAGGCTTCGCGGTTCCTTCTTTGCGACTCACGAGCGAGCGATCTTCGAAGTCGTCTTCGACTCCGTCATTCTCGGTGATCGTCCAGTTACGCCATGCGAGGGCGAGGACGAATGAGAGTAGAGCGAAGCCAATGACGATCGCCGTGAGCACGAGCGCCTGCGGCAACGGGTCGGTGAGCTGATCCGGTCGACCCACGATTGGCGCCTGGCCCGAGTCGCTGCCTGCTACAACGATGAGAAGGTTCGCCCCGTTGCCGAGCACACCGACACCGAGCGCCACTCGAGTGAGCGAACGTTCCATCAACAAGTAGGTGCCCACGGCAAACAACACGCCCACCAAGACGAGCAGGGAGAGGCTCACGATGCCCCCACTCCGTCGTCTCCAACGAGCGACTCGCCCCGTGCACCGAGCGACAGCAGCACCATCAGCACCACGGCCACGACCACAAAAAAGACGCCGAGGTCGAAGAACATCGATGAGACCACCTTCACCTCGCCGATGAACGGTACGTTCAGCTTCCAGATATGCGACTCAAGTGGAGACGCATCGACCACCAGTGGAATCACCGTCGTGACGAGGGCCACCAAGAGTCCGAAACCAAGCAACAACGTCGGGCGACGAATCGGACGGTGACGGATGTGCGGCTCACGACCGGTGAGGAACTGCAACACGAACACGCCGCCAACGACGAGCCCGCCAGCGAACCCACCGCCCGGGGCATTGTGGCCGCGGAACGTAACGTACACGGCGACGAGCACTGCGACCTTCGACAACCATCGATCGACGAGTTCATCGAGAATCGCAGAGGGGCGGAAGTTCACGACGCACGCTCACGGCGGTTGCGCTCTGCGACGCGCACGAGATTGACTACGCCGAGGGCAGCCACGGCAAGCACGGTGATCTCGCCCATCGTGTCGAATCCACGGAAGTCGACCAGGATGACGTTCACCACGTTGGCGCCGCCTGCTTCATCGACCGACCGCGTGAAATACTCGTCGGAAACCGATGGCGCACGCCGAGCTGAATACACGGCCAGCGCAACGAGCGGCAGCAGCACACCCACGGCGACGGACACAAGTACACGCACCGCTTTCGGAGGCCACTTCGAGGCGGGAATGAAATTCCTCGGCATCGAACGCATCGCGAGAAGAAAGATCACGATGGTGAGCGTCTCCACCAGCACCTGCGTGAGGGCAAGATCAGGGGCTCCGCGCATGAGAAACAGCACAGCGATGCCGTAGCCGACGCCGCCGAGGAACACCGCGGCGGTAAAACGTACCGACACCACCGCAACGCCGACAGTCAGCACGGCCGTGAGCAACGCGACCGAAACCGTGAGAGGTGAGTCGGTGACGAACGCATCAAACGATGGCATTCCATCACGCAACAATCCGACGAGCGCAGCAACTGCAACGACGAGTGTCGTCACGACCACATAAATCGGCAACGAACCGGGCTGGCTCACCTGGGTGATCTTCTTCGACGCAGAGAGAATGGAGTCGTAGATCGCATCAAACATTCGCTCACCGAGGGAATTCGGCGATGCGGATACCGCAAGCGGCACACGCCAGCCCACCACCGCACCGACGGCAACGACCACCACGGAGATGATGAGTGCATCGTTGACGCCTGGCCACAAGACGAGCTTGCTCTTTGCAAGAACATCCAGCGATGTCGATGGAGCCACGAGCCACTTGCCGATTTGCGTTGCGGCAAAGCCGAACACGATTGACGCGGTGGCAGCAACGATGACTGGTGCACCCAGGAGTGTGCGGGCAATCAACGTGCTGGAGTGATGCTCACCATTCTGCTGATCGTCTCCTCGCGTACCGTCCGGCGCAACCTCTCCGAGCAGGGCATGCAGGAACCGCACGCTGTACGCCACCGAGAGCACGGAACCAAGAACGACACCGACAAGTGCGACGCTGCCAGCAAGTCCAAGCTCGGCATCGAGTAGTGCAACGAGCGCCTTCTCCTTCGTCACGAAGCCGAACAACGGAATCACACCGGCCATGGAGAGCGTCGACGCAACCAGCGCGCTGGTCACGAACGGCAGTCGAATTCGTGCCGCCGCAAGTTTCGTCACGTCGCGCGTGCCCAGTTCGTGATCGATCACACCGACACCAAGGAACAGCGCAACTTTGAACACCGCGTGCGCCAGCAGATGGGCAACGCCGGCATAGAGCGCAGTCGACGTACCCATTCCAACCAGCACCGTCAGCAGCCCGAGTTGGGAGACGGTGCTATGGGCCAACAACAACTTGGCGTCCGTCTGACGCAACGCACGCCATCCACCAATCACCATCGTCGTGATGCCGGCGACGATCACCCACCAGCGCCAGACGTCCGATTGGCCGAATGCAGGTGACGTACGTGCCAAGAGCACGATGCCCGCTTTGACCATCGTCGCCGAGTGCAGATACGCGCTGACCGGTGTTGGTGCAGCCATCGCCCCAGGTAGCCAAAAGTGGAAGGGAAACTGCGCCGACTTGGTGAATGCGCCGAGCAGCACCAACACGATGGCGGCATCGATCAGCGCCCCCGACGGCTGCAGCTTCACCAGCTCGGCAAACGTGGTCGTGCCGAGCTCCGTCTGCAGAATGCCGACTCCACCCAACAAGCACAATCCGCCTGCGCCCGTGGTGAGGAGTGCGCGAACTGCGGACTTTCGTGCCGACTCCGAAGTGTCGTTCAGTCCGATGAGCAAGAACGAGCAGATCGATGTCAGCTCCCAGAACACGAACATCGTGAACAAGTCGGCCGCAAGAACCACACCCGTCATCGACCCGGCAAAAGCCATGAACAGGCCCACGAATCTCGCGTACGTGGCGTCATGCTCGAAGTAGGCCAGCGAATACAGCAACACCCCAAAGCCGAGCACCAAGACGACGATCGACATGAGCACCGCAAAACCATCGAGCTCGAGCGTCAGATTGAACCCCAGAGCCGGCAACCAATCCACCCTCGAACGGGGCGTGGACTCGACACCTACTCCCTCAGCCACGATCATCGCGGCGGCTGACGCCAACACGACGAGTCCGATCAGCGCGGCGTTCGCTGGTCGGCGACGCAACCCCAAGAGGGTGAGCCCGCCGACGGCGAACTGCGCCACGATCGCCACGAACAGCATCATTGAATGCTCAAAATTACCACTTTCTCACATCCACGAGTGCGACAACTCGCACTCGTGCGACTCAGCCGCCAAGAAACTGACGCACCTCAACGGCACGGTTGCAACACTTGGAACCTTCCGTTGCCAGCGCGTGAGCCGTTGCAACATCCGGCGCATCAATGATCCAAAAACCACTCATGTACACCGAGTTGTCGTTGAAGGCACCGCGAGTCACCCGGGGCACGTCACCGCGATTGTCGATCACCGTCGCATTGCTCGGCGCCGCCAAGCCCGCAGCCAGAATCCAATGACCATGTGCCCGGAGCTTGTCGTTGAAGGCATCGATCGCCTGCATCTCGCCCGGCAATGCGGTGGCAGTACCCCCGTCGAGTACGGCAATGAGGAAACGCATGTCAACGGACCACGTTGCGGCTGGACGTGCGGTTGGATGTGCGGCTGGACGTGCGAGCCGGCCTGCGAGTCACTGTCAGTTGGGGGCGGATCATCGCGTCGAGCAAGGCGGCATCGACCTTCCAATCGATTGGCACCCTCACCGTCTTTTTGTTCACCTCATACGACGTCAATCGCGGGGCGAGCGACTTCAGAATTTTTGCATCCCATGGCGCAATGGTGAGATGGTTCGTCGACGCTGACATACCGAATACGTACTTCTCGCCGTCTCGCAGCATCGGCTGGTTCCACGCAATCACCAACTCCAGATGGGGATGTTTCTTGCGAATCGCCGCGATGATTGCGCGAATGGTCTTGGCTTTGTCCACTCCGACACTCGCGAAATACTCCGCTGGAGTGGCAAACCGCTTGGACGTCGTGGAGCCCCGTGCAAACATCACCAGTGCATTGGCATGGGATTGCGAAAACTCGTGACGCTCGCGCAGGAGCGCAATCTGTTCTGGATACCTTGCATCACCCAATTCGGCCAGCAGTTTCAGCCAATGACTCACCGGTTTTCCGTGCTTCTTCTCGATGGCCGGGAAATGAGTCGCTCGATCCCCCGTTGATCCCGTCTTCTTTCCGCGATCCCCCGACGGTGGCACGGCGCCAGCCTACGAGTGCTTGCGAATCACGCCGTCCGCCACTGCTGCTGCAGCAACGGCAGGAGCGACGCGCTCCACCACCGAGCGGTCGAAGACCGACGGCACGATGAAACTCGGCGACAGTTGTTCCGGTGTCACCGACTCCGCGATGGCAATCGCAGCTGCAACCTTCATCTTTTCGGTGATGGTGGTGGCCTGCGCATCGAGGGCCCCACGGAAGATGCCCGGAAAGGCCAGCACGTTGTTGATTTGGTTCGGATAGTCGCTGCGACCCGTGGCGACCACCTTTGCCAGTCCATCGATCTGCTCGGGACGAATCTCGGGGTTCGGGTTGGCCATGGCAAACACGATCGGATCCTTTGCCATATTGCGTACATCGGATGCAGTGATGAGATCGGGTCCGCTCAATCCGATAAAGACGTCGGCACCCTTCAAGATGTCCGAGACCATCCCCATCTTTCGGGAAGGGTTGGTGTGGTCGCCAAACCACTGTTTGGCGGAATTCACTCCGGTGCGACCCGAATACATGGCACCCTCACGATCGCAACCGACGATCTCTCCAACGCCGGCATCCATGAGGATCTTGCCCACTGCCATGCCGGCCGCACCGACTCCAAGAATCACCACACTGATGTCCTCGATCTTCTTGCCGGTGATCTTCAAGGCATTCCACAACGCCGCCAAGGTGACCACTGCAGTCCCGTGCTGGTCGTCGTGGAATACCGGTATGTCGAGCGACGCGCGCAAGCGCTCCTCGATCTCGAAACACTCGGGCGCCTTGATGTCTTCCAAGTTGATGCCACCAAACGTCGGTGCGATGCGCTGAACGAAATCCACCACCTCGTCGGCAGTCCGTGCATTGATGCAAATCGGGAAACCGTCGACGCCACCGAACTCCTTGAACAACAGCGCTTTGCCCTCCATCACCGGCATTGCCGCTTCGGGTCCGATGTCGCCGAGGCCCAGCACCGCACTGCCGTTGCTCACGATTGCCACCGTGTTCTTGCGAATCGTGTAGCGATGCGAGAGATTCTTGTCGTGCTCGATTGCCGTGCAGATGCGCGCAACACCCGGCGTGTAGGCCATCGAGAGGTCTTCGCGATCGTTCAGCGGCGCACTCGAGGAAGTAAAGATCTTGCCCGCCTCGTGCATGCGGAACGTACGATCCCACCAACCTCGCAGCGTCACGGTGGGAAGATCCTGCACGGCCTTCACCACCTGCAACTGGTGGGCTTCGTCCCGACAATGCACCACCATGACTCGTCGCAATACCGGACCGCGAACATCGAACCCATCGAGTGCGCCAATGTTGCCGCCCGCAGCACCGATTGCGGTGCACAGTTGCCCGAGCGACCCCGGAACGTTCGACAATTCGCAATCCAGACTGATGGAAAACGCCGCTGTTGGGAGCGTTGGCATAGGACTTCCGAGGCTACGAGCACCGACGAAGTGCTGACACACTGAAGGGGTGACTCCTCCGCAGCACCACGCCGAGATTTCCCCGCTCTTTCAGCCGGCAGCATGGAAACAGGTACCGGGATTCTCGTTCACCGACATCACCTACCACCGCAGCGTGGAGTCAGGCACGGTACGCATCGCCTTCAACCGACCCGAGGTTCGCAACGCATTTCGCCCGCAAACGGTGGACGAGCTCTTCACTGCCCTGGACCACGCCCGACAAACATCCGACGTTGGCTGCGTGTTGCTCACCGGCAACGGACCGTCACCCAAGGATGGCGGCTGGGCTTTTTGCAGCGGGGGCGATCAACGAATTCGTGGCAAAGACGGCTACAAATACGCCGACGGCACCGATGCCTCCACCATCAACACGGCTCGCACCGGTCGTCTCCACATCCTGGAAGTGCAACGACTGATTCGATTCATGCCCAAGGTGGTCATTTGCGTGGTGCCTGGTTGGGCCGTTGGTGGTGGACACAGTCTGCATGTGGTGTGCGATCTCACCATCGCCAGTCGACAGCACGCCAAGTTCAAGCAGACCGATGCCGACGTCGCAAGCTTTGACGGCGGCTACGGCTCGGCATACCTTGCGCGCCAAGTTGGGCAGAAGTTCGCGCGCGAAATCTTCTTCCTTGGGCGCGACTACTCCGCCGACGAGGCACATCGCATGGGCATGGTGAATGCGGTCGTCGACCACGATCAGCTGGAAGTCGTCGCACTGGAGTGGGCACGCGAGATCAACGCCAAGAGCCCGACTGCTCAGCGGATGTTGAAGTTCGCCTTCAACCTCATCGATGACGGCTTGGTTGGACAACAGTTGTTCGCCGGCGAGGCAACTCGACTTGCCTACATGACCGACGAAGCGCAAGAGGGTCGCGATGCGTTCCTGGAAAAGCGCGATCCGGACTGGTCAGATTTCCCCTGGCACTTCTAGAAATCACCGACCTCCACGACCCGCGACTGGATCCGTTTCGCTTTCGCGAACGTCGCCTGATGGGCGTCATCCAGCGACGAAACGGCGGCCCACTCTTCATCGCAGAAGGTGATCTGGTTACCGAGCGAGCCTTGGCTGCCGGCTGCGAACCCGTTGCGGTGCTGTGCAGCGAGAAGGGCGCACGACGACTCGCCGAGTTTGCGCCCGACTACGAGCGTTACACGTTCTATGCCACGGAAGAACTGCGTCGTAACGTCACCGGATTGGGAGTTCCACTCGAAGTGATCTCGCTGTTCAAGCGACCCGAACCCGACCGCGCAGATGAACTCCTCCAGCGCTTTCGATTCGGGGTGTTCGCCGACAACGTGGACAACCCGGTGAACGTCGGTTCCATCGCACGGAACATGGCGGCGATGGGCTGGGATGCGCTGTTTCTCGACGACAACAGCGCCGACCCCCTGGCCCGTCGTGCCTTGCGTGTATCGATGGGCAATGCGTTTCACGTCCCCCATGCACGAGTTGCCAATACCGCCGAATTCGTTCGGGCCGCAGCGGATGCGGGAGTCGCCACCATCGCACTCACGCCATCCACCGACGCCGTGCCTCTCCGCAAGGTGCAACTGGGTGACCAGCGCCGACTGGTGGTGCTGGGTTCCGAGCGTGACGGACTTCCGGACGAAGTTTTGAACGCCTGCACATTGCGCGTGCGAATCGAAATGCAGGAAGGTATCGACTCGCTCAACGTGGCCGCAGCCAGTGCCGTGGCGTGCTACACGCTTGGCAAGTAGTTCGCGCAACTACACGTTGCGAAGGTGATCCGCAGCCCGCACGAAGTAGTTGCGCATCTCCGCAATCAGTTCGGCGGGAGCCGCCACCGCATCGAGAGCGGCGTTCATGTGCGCGAGCCACCGGTCCCGCATTGCGTCGTCGATGGGAAATGCGGCGTGACGCATCCGCAAACGTGGATGGCCACGCTCGTCGGAATACGTGGTTGGGCCGCCCCAATACTGCGACA
>JAFMJP010000056.1 GCA_017853375.1 Actinomycetota bacterium | reverse complement strand
TGATGATCGGCTCGCGGAACACCACGCCGTCGAGAATGTTGCGGATGGTGCCGTTGGGCGACTTCCACATCTGCTTCAGATTGAATTCCTTCACGCGGGCTTCATCCGGTGTGATGGTGGCGCACTTGACGCCCACGCCGTACTTCTTGATGGCGTTCGCCGCGTCGATGGTGACCTGGTCGTCGGTCTTGTCGCGGTACTCGATGCCGAGGTCGTAGTAGTCGAGCTCGAGGTCGAGATACGGGAAGATCAGACGGTCCTTGATGAACGTCCAGATGATTCGGGTCATTTCGTCGCCGTCAAGGTCGACAACTGGGGTTACGACTTTTATCTTTTTTGCCACGCAAGTACCCTACTTGGCGATGGACTTTGCGTGGAGCAATGAGCAGGTGCTCTTGCGCAAACGCGCCCAAGAACTGGCCGCCGATGCCGTCGCACGTTACGGCAGGTCGAACGACAGCTGGATGAACGGTTACTCCAAGGAATTTTCCCGCGAATTGGGTCGTGAAGGGTTCATCGGCATGACCTGGCCGAGCGAATTCGGCGGCGGTGGACGCCCCGCCATCGACCGCCTCATCGTCGGCGAAGAAATGATCGCCGCCGGAGCCCCCATCGCCGGCATGTGGTTTGCCGACCGCCAGATGGGACCAGCGTTGATTGGCTACGGCACCGCAGACCAACGCGCACAATTCCTCCCCGACATGTTGCGCGGCGACACCACGTGGTGCATCGGCATGAGCGAACCCAATGCGGGCAGTGACCTTGCATCGTTGACCACGTCAGCGGTACGCGATGGCAACCACTGGGTGATCAACGGGCAGAAGATCTGGACCAGCTTCGGCGAACTCGCCGACTTTTGTTATCTGATCTGTCGCACCAGCAAGGAAGGCCCGCCGCATGCGGGCATCAGCGAAATCATCGTGCCGATGGATACACCCGGTATCGAAGTGCGACCGATCACCGACATGACCACCAACCGCCACTTCTGCGAGGTGTTCTACACCGACGTTCGTGTGCCGATCGAAAACCTGGTTGGTGCCGAAGGTGGTGCATTCAAGCAGACCATGCGACAGTTGGAACACGAACGTGGTGGCATCGATCGGTTGGTGTCCAATCGCGCCTTGTACCTGATGGCACGCGAACGTGCCGACACGACGGATCCGCTCGTGCGCCAAGCGATCGCCGATATCGAGATTGGTTACACGCTCGGACGCATTCTGGTGATTCGCGAAGTGTTGCGTCAGGCACCGGCAGGGTTCTCGGCCGCCACCAAATGCTTCTGCACCGAGCACGAGGTGCGAGTTGCCGACTTCGTCTCACGAGTGTTCGGGCCGTATGCCACGCTGTGGGACGACGTCAGCCAAGGGCTGGCGTATGCCCCGGCGTACACCATCATGGGCGGCACATCCAACGTGATGCGCAACATCCTCGGTGAACGCGTGCTCGGCCTGCCGAAGTAGTTTTGGCACGTGGCCACACATCCGATAGACCTCAGCACCCGCGTCATTGATTCCGGCGTCATCGACGAACGACTCAACCGGGTCGACGGCGACATCTGGGAACTCACCGACAACGTCGCGATCGTGGAGAGTTTCAGCCACTGCGTGACGGTGAACACCGGCGATGGTCTGATGTGTTTCGACGCATCCGGCGCACAAAGCGGTGCGAAGGTAGTGGAAGCGATTCGCACATGGTCGTCGGCACCGATTTCCCACTTGGTGTACACACACGGGCACCTCGACCACGTGGGTGGTAGCGGCGCATTCCTTGCCGATGCGAACGCACGCGGATTGCAGCGACCACGCGTGGTGAGCCACGAAGCAGTGCTCCCCCGCTTCGCGCGATACGACGACATGTCGGATTTCAACAACTTGATCAACCGTCGACAATTCGGCGGTATTCGCGCAGACCAAGGTTTGGGGGTGGGCGGTGGCGCCGGCGAGCTCGCCCCGGCAGCTGGCGGTGCTGGCTCGGCGGGCGGTGGACGCCCCGTGTCACACCGATTCCTGCCCGAAGATGCCCTCGCGCCCGACCACACGTTCCGCGAGTCGCTGTCGATGACTGTCGGCAATCTTGCGGTGGAGATGCATCACGACCGCGGCGAAACCGACGACCACCTGTGGGCGTGGTTTCCTGAAAAGAAGTGGATCGTGACCGGCGACTTCATCATCTGGAACTTTCCCAATGCGGGCAACCCGCAAAAGGTGCAGCGATACGCCGCTGAGTGGGCTCGAGCATTGCGACGCATGGTGGCGATGGGACCGGAACTGTTGCTGCCAGCCCACGGTCTACCGATCGTCGGCAAGGAACGCATCGCGATGGTGCTCGGCGAAATTGCCACCGCGCTGGAGTCGCTCGTTACACAAGTGATTCACCTGATGAACGACGGTGCCACCCTCGACACCATCGTGCACTCGGTGAAAGTTCCCGATGCAGTGTTGGCCAAGCCGTACCTGCGGCCGCTGTATGACGAGCCAGAGTTCGTGGTGCGTGGCATCTGGCGCCTGTACGGCGGATGGTGGGACGGTGCGGCGTCACGACTGAAGCCGTCGCCCGACGCGGTGCTCGGCACGGAGATTGCATCGCTGGCCGGAGGTGCCGACGTGTTGATTGCTCGAGCAAAAGGCCTGGCCGAAGATGGCGATATGCGGTTGGCGTGTCATTTGGCCGACTTCGCCGGATGGGCCGCACCAGATGACATTGCTGTGCACACCCGACGTGCGGAAATCTACGAACTGCGTCGCAAGCAAGAGCTCTCGCTGATGAGCAAAGGGATTTTCCGCGCGGCTGCCCGCGAATCAGAAGCCGTCGTCAAGCGACAGCAATAGCCGGCTGCAGCTCAGGCTGCGCCGGATGCCCACTCCGGCTGCTCGAGGAGTGGTGCTGATGCCTGCTCGAGGAGTGGCGCGGTCATGCGCGTCCAGCGACACCAACCACAATTGGGGGCTGAGCGCGGCATCGTGCGTCGCGTAATGAGCTTCACCGCATCGGCCACGAAGTGCAGGAAGGCTTCGTCGTTGCGCTCAACTTCCACCCACACCGCACTGGTGCGATAGGCGAATCGTTTGGCGGGTTTCTGAGCGTTCGACTTCTTGGAGGTACGAGCGGTGGGCAGCTCGATCATGTCGTCAGGAGGAAAACAGACGAGCCCCATGCGTGAGACTGGCGCGAGCGGCATCGCATCGCCCGCTGGACGCTCAAGCGCGATGGCATAGGCATGCAACTGACGACCATAGAGCGCCGCAGCCTCGTCGGACGGTGCAGACGTCTTGAAGTCGCACACGCCGTACCCGGCACGCGAAAACTTGAAGATGGTGTCGGTGTCGCCACCAAACTGCACGCGATACGACGTACCCGGCAATGCAATGGACTCGGACTTCACTCGCTTTCCACGCTGGACCACTCCGGCGGGAAGCGACGTTGATACGTCCTTCACGGATCGACCGAGAAAGAACTCTTTCTGCGCATTGTCGAGCGCACCAAACACCTTGGGGAACGCCGTCGCCGGCCGCGGACGACCGTTGTAGTGATGCCAAAAACACGCAGGGCATTCGTCGTGCAGGAAGGTGAGCGACGACGGGCTCAATCGAATGACGCCTTCGGCAAGATCGGCCTGCCGGCGTTGGGCGACCGTTGGTCGTGGAGTCCGCGTTGGAGCGGTGGTGATTGCGGTGGGTGTGGTGAGCGTCGTCATCGTGCCCACGAACCTACGCACGGGGTGTCACACCAATCAAGGGCGTGACACCCCGATGCGAGTGCTTACTGCATTATGCGAAGAAGCGGAGGAACACCCAGGTATTCGCAGCGGTCTTCACGAGCAAACCATGCTGATAGTTGACGCTGTCCATGGACTGGAATGAGGTGCCGTTGATGGTGACACCCGTGGCCCCTTGGATCCAGATGTAACTCGTCAAACGACCGATGTCGATTCGGGTACCCACCGGGAATGCCACTGCCGAGTCGGCAGGAACCGTGATTGCCGAATCCACCGATGAGGTGATCATCTTCCCGGCATCGGCGAGGGTCAAGGTGTACGCAGATGTCGCAAGGTTCATCACCGTTTGCGCCGTGGCGTAGCTACCAGCCGCGCCAGTCGCACCGGCTGGGCCGGTTGCGCCAGCAGGACCGGTGATGCCCATCGCCAGACGTGTTTCGGTCTTTGCACGGCACTTGCCGGTGGACGAATAACGAACGACGTCGGTCTTCTTGTTGGCGCAGAGCACCACGCTGTTGGCGGATGCCACCGAGGCACCGATGCCAATCGTGGTCGAAGCGACCACCGCGAGAGCGATGACGGACTTTCGGATCATGAACTTTCTCCTTTTGGGCTCTGACTTCACTCAATGTGAAGTCACTTTTTATGGTACGGGAGCCACCGAGCATTGTCTGGCAGGACCTCCTTTTGTGACCCCAAATGAGGACACACGTACCAGCAGCAATTGAGGGTTTCAGGTCCGCAAGGCTGCGTGCGCACCTTCGTACATCCGCTCTGCCCACGCAATGGCCTTCGCAGCATCAGATCTCGCCACAGATGTCGTCTGATATTGCGAACGGGTCTTCAGCTTCAACAATCGCGTGAGAACCGGTGCGAGATCCGCCGCGCGCTTTCCGGCGGCCAATAGCTCGGCTACTGCGTCACCATGATCGTCACTCTTTGAAGTCGAGCCCGTGAGCTTGAGACACATTGCATCCTTTGAGTTGATGCCTGACACCACGGCATTGGAAGTTGCAGCGTTGACATGTCCCGCATTGAGATCAATTCGAGCCGCAGCCAAGAATTCCGCAGCCTTGATGAGATGAAGTTCCGCCGTCTGCTTTGGTCCCATCAACGGGGTTCTAGCAGCCCCCTGACAGGTTGACCAGCAATCAACTGGGCGTCTCTGCGAAGCGAGGAAATGAGTGCATCCCTTTTTCGTACGAGACCGCGCAGCTCCGCCGCGGTGTATTCAAGGACCTCGCACCGATTACCACTCCATTCACGAACCTTGTCTGCCAATCGCATCGTTTGCATCAACCACTTTTCGTCCGACTCGCGTACCTTTTGCGGGCGCACCACGAGCAGATCGATGTCACTCCTGCTGCTACCACTACCACGAGCCAGTGAGCCGTAGAGGTACGCCGATGCGGGCTTGATTGACCAGGTGTCAATTGTGGCCATGATGCGGTCGATCAAGTTCTGGCGAAGTTCAGAGAGCATCACGATGGCCGGTGCGGCAACATGCTTACGGTTGAGCGTGTAAAGGTTGGCGCGACCAGCCTGCACGCAGTTGACAAGTCCGCCCTCCACAAGACCTCGAAGTGCTTTGGTGACGCCCGCGCGTGACCACTGTGGGGAAACAAGCTCCGCGATTCGAGAGCCGGTCAGCGGCTGGTTCGTGCGAGCGAGAACCTGCAAAATGACGCCAGGCACTCCCGGAATGACCGACGAGATGGGCGTTGAGATGTCCATGGGGAGTTACCGTATGCGTACTCTAGTAGCCATATGGCTACTTTTGTACTCGTAAGCAAGATTGCTCGAAGGCTGGCGCAGACGCACGACACCTATGGTGGGCGTGACGGGACTCGAACCCGGGACCTCCACCATGTCAAGGTGGCGCTCTAACCAACTGAGCTACACGCCCGAAAGCGAACGCAATCCTACCCGCGCAAACGCAGCGACACTTCGTTGGCCAGCAATCGCCCCGCACGGGTCAACACCAACCGATCATCGATGCGTTGCACCAACTCCCCCATTTCCTCCACATCGACTGCATCAAGTGCAGCCGTCGGCACCCCATCGCGCGTGCGCAACTGCAACTGCAAACGCTCCAAACTGCGTGTGGCGGAATCGAGGTCCTCACATGACGACTCCGCAGAACGTCCCGCTTCGATGAGCTCGATGTACCGGTCGGGCGTGCGCACGTTCCACGATCGACGTCCGTCACGATGCGCATGGGCCGCACAACCAAAGCCCGCATAGTTGCCCCCACTCCAATAAATGGCGTTCAACTTGCACTCGTGTCCCGGCTTGGCCCAGTTGGAGATCTCGTAATTGACGTAGCCCGCCGCGGTGAGAATGTCGTCGACGGCGTCGTACTTGTCGGCTTGATCATCGTCATCGGGATGACGAGATGCGTCATCTGCCAACACCGTTCCCGCCTCCACTGTGAGCCCGTAGGCCGACACATGCGGCGCACCGAGCGCCACCACCTGCTGCACCGTGGCAACCCAGTCGTTGAGCGACTCACCTACCCCGCCATAGATGATGTCGAGATTGAACGTGGCAAGACCCACTTCGCGAACTGCCTGTACTGCGCGGGCAACCGAATCGGGCGAATGCGTACGCCCCAACGCTGCCAGTACGTGCGGGGATGCCGACTGCATGCCGATACTCACGCGGTTGACGCCGATACTGCGGTACACACCAAGCAACTCCGCGGTGACGTCGTCGGGATTGCATTCGACCGTGAACTCCGCATCGACTCGACGCGGGATTGCGTCGAGAGCGTGCACCAACTCGTGGGGGTTCACGTGCGATGGTGTGCCACCGCCGACGAACACTGCGGAAGCCAACGGGAGCGGGCCGGGTGTGGATTGCGACGAATCCGATGACGACGCGGGATTCGAGGCGCGTTCGATTTCCGTGCGCAATGCGCGCAGATACTGCGACTCCAAATGCGAACGATCAGTGAAGGTCGCAAATGCGCAGTAGTCGCACTTGCTCGCACAAAACGGAACGTGCACGTACACACCGAAGCCGATTTCGGCGGCTGGCGCGCGGGTGGACCACGTCACGCTTGTGGCGGCACGAACACCAACCCCAGGCTGGTGAGTCGGGCGGGAACCTCGTCGACGCTCACATCCAACATCACGGCGATGGCGCGAATGTCGTGCGCACGAACCGTGATCACCTTGCCGTTGAAGTCCTGTCGCTGCACCTGAATCATTCGCAAGAGTTTCTCGAGCATCGAGAACTGTGGACCTTGCATCTGGCTCAACTTGGCAACGTCGATTCGCAACTTGCCCTGTGGCGCCGCAGCAGAACCGGGCTCCACCCGCATCGGGTCGCGCGGGAGAAGTTGATCGACACCGACGTCGTAGAAACGCGCGAGGCGCTCCAGCCGCGGCACCGAAATGGCACGCTCACCGCGCTCGTACGCGCCGAGCACCGACGCCTTGAACTCGTTGTTGCTGCGCGTTTCCACATCGCCGAGCGCCATGTTCTTTTGCAGGCGAATGGAGCGGAGACGCTCGCCCACCAAGCGCGAATATGGCGATCCGGCGCCGTCGCCAGACATTGAGTCGCCAGACGCGCCGTCGATGTCGCTCATGAGGGTCCTTTCGCGGGCGTTGCCGTGTGGTGCAACGCGGTTCCGAGCAGCGCTCCACGCCGTGCCGCGAGCAACGTTGCCGCCACCAGTGTGGCAGTTTCGGCACGCAGAACGGTGTCACCCAAGCTCACGCGTGGAACATCGGCGGAAACTTCGTCAGCGTCGAACCCGCCCTCCGGACCAACGATGATGAATTGGGCCGCCGCACGGCTTGCGTCATCGGTTGCGAAGAATGGCCCACCGGACGGGTCGGCAACTGCAGCACCCGGCATGGCGAGCGCGTCGGCAAGGGAGACGAGTCCCGACACCGCAGGCAACCACACGCGACGTGCCTGCATGGCGGCCTCCCGCGCCACCACACGCAGTTTTCGGAGTTGTTTCTCGGCATCCGACCAACGCACCACCGAACGGCGAGTTGGTGCCAACAACACGATGTCGTCCACGCCAATCTCGGTGAGCTTCTGCACCGACCACTCGTTGCGATCACCCTTCACGGGCACGAACGCGACGCCAATGCGCTGTGCGGACGCAGCAACGGTGACAACGTCGCCCGCAACGCGAAGCGAGCCATCGGCCCACACACAGGTGCGCCACCCACCGCGACCATCGCTGGCCGTCACGCTTTCGCCGTCACGCAACCGCAAGACGCGGGAAAGATGATGCTCATCGGTGTCGGTCAGTGACGGCGAATCAAGATGATCGACGAACACATGCGCAACCGAATTGCGCAGCGCATCGATCACGAAAATGCCGACTTGATCTTGGAGACGATGCCCTCGTCACTCACCGGTTCGCCGCGCGACTCGGCGAAACGGCGCAACGCGTCGCGCTCTTGTGATGACAACTTGGTTGGCACCTCCACCACCACACGCGCCCGCAAGTTGCCGCGCCCACGGGTGCGGCCGCCCTGGCCGAGGCGTGGCACACCGCGACCTCGCAACGTGAACTCATGTCCGTGTTGAACGCCGGCTGGAACCACCAAGTGCTCCACGCCATCGAGTGTTTCGAGATCCAGCTCCGTACCGAGTGCCGCCTGTGCGATGGATACCGGCACGTCGGTGACCAGGTCGTCGTCTTCGCGACGCCAACGATCGTGTGCTGCCACACGCATGTGCACGTACAAATCACCCGCTGCTCCCCCACGTGGCCCGACTGCGCCGCGACCCGTGAGCCGCAAGGTTTGACCCGTATCCACGCCGGCAGGCACTTCCACGTTGAGCGACACTTCCTTCACCACGCGTCCCTCGCCGCGACACGACCCACACGGCGACGCGATCATCTGTCCGACACCATTGCAACGCGGGCAGGCGCTGGTGGTCACCATCTGACCGAGCACGCTTTGACGCACACGACGCACCTGGCCAGCGCCGCGGCATTCACTGCACGTCGTCGGCTGGGTGCCTTGTGCGGCACCACTGCCACCACAGTCGTCGCACGCCACGGCACTGCGCACGCGAATCTCTTGTTGCGAACCAAACACCGCATCGACGAACGAGATGTCGACGATGACCTCCACGTCCTGTCCGCGCGGCGGACCACTCGGGCCAGAGCGTCCACCGAACGGTGATCCTCCGCCGAAGAACGCATCGATGATGTCGCCAAAGCCACCGCCGAACGGGTCGCCACCGCCGCCACCTCCACTCATTCCTGCTTCGCCGAAACGGTCGTAACGAGCGCGCGACTCATCGTCGCTCAGCACCTCGTATGCGCGGGATACCTGCTTGAACTTCTCCTCGGCTTCCTTGTTGCCGGGGTTCTTGTCAGGATGCAATTCGCGAGCCAACTTGCGGTATGCACGCTTGATCTCATCAGCCGATGCGGTTCGCGCCACACCGAGAAGTTCGTAGAAATCGGTTGACATCTCGAAATCAGTCCCGGCTGCAATTCATCGTTGGGTCAGCCTTCGGTGAGACGGCGGCCGAGGCGATCGCTCACCACTTCCACCGTGGCGAGTGCTGCCGGATAATTCATGCGCGTGGGACCAAGCACGCCAACGCTGCCGATGGTTTCACCGTCACGAACCACCGGTGCGAGCACCACCGAACACACGCTCAACGGTTCCACACCGGTTTCGGCACCGATGGCCACGCTGACTCCACGGCTCAACATGTCGCGCACCAACGACACCACCACGTACTGCTGTTCGAGCGTTTCGAGCACCGAGCGCACCACTTCCACCGCGTCGAATGCGGTGGTCAAACTGGCGGTTCCTCCCACGAACACGCTGTCACGACGCTTGCCCTCGGTAACCGCGGCTACCGCACGACCGACCAGTGCCTCCACATCGGCATCGACGCCGTCACCTTGACGCGGTGCGTCGTTGCGAAGCGAGCCGTCGCCGAGGGTCTTGCCCACCAACGACTCGTTCAACCTGGCGTTTGCCAACGCGATCTGCATCTCGCTGGGCGGCGTGGCGAACTCGATTTGTTCGCTCTCGATGTCGCCGTTGGACAACACCGCCACCACCGTGCCGAGACGATCATTGAGCGCCACCACGTGCGCCGAACGCACCACGGCCTCCGACACCGACGGTCCGGTGACCACGGCGGTGTAGTTGGTGAGCTGCGCCAGAAGCAACGACGTGCGATGCAACGTTTCCTCCAGGCGGAAATGTGCGGAGTCGAAAAAATCGCCGAGTCGCTGATGGCTTACCGTGTCGAGACGACCGGCCTTGGCCACATCGGTCGTGGTGAGATGATCCACGTACACGCGATAACCCTTGTCCGTGGGCACACGACCCGCAGAGGTGTGGGGCTGGGCCAGATATCCCTCGGCCTCGAGCGCGGCCATGTCGTTGCGGATGGTGGCTGCCGACACGTTGACGCCCGGCATCGATGCAATGTGATTGGAACCAACGGGCTGACCCGTTGCCACGTAATGCTCAATCACCCTGCGGAGAATGGCGATTCTGCGGTCGTCGACACCACTTGCGGCCATGATCGTGCCTTTCAGGCTACTGAGCGCGGGGGTGCCCGTCGCGCCGAGCGCTACTTGCCGGACACCAACTTGTAGCGGCGCAGCGCCTCGTTGCGCTCGTCGCCGTGATCGACCATCGGCGCCACGTAGCCCTTCGGAAGGCCCGCCGGATTTTCTGCCG
>JAFMJP010000055.1 GCA_017853375.1 Actinomycetota bacterium | reverse complement strand
GCTGACGCAACGGCTGTCGTCTCGCGATGCCACCGTTGGCGTATTGGGTTTGGGGTACGTCGGATTGCCCCTCGCCATTTCTTTTGCCGAAGTGGGCTACCGCGTCGTTGGATTTGATGTCAGCGATTCCGTGGTGTCGTTGCTGAATGCCGGCGCGAGTCACATCGACGATGTCACCCCTTCGCGGGTGTCACCCCTCGTGGTCGAGAAGTCGTTCACGGCAACCTCATCCGTGCACGACTTGTCAACCTGCGATGTGTTGTTCATTTGCGTACCAACACCGTTCGACAAGGCAAAGACCCCCGATTTGTCCTTCGTGGAGTCAGCAACTCGTTCGGTAGCCAAGGTGTTGCGTCACGGCATGCTCGTGGTGTTGCAGTCGACCACGTATCCAGGCACCACCACCGAGTTCGTCCGCCCGATTCTCGAAGAAACCGGCTTGCGCGCAGGTGTGGACTTTCATTTGGCGTTCTCCCCGGAACGCGTCGATCCAGGCAACACCCGATGGAACGTTCGGAACACACCAAAGGTGGTGGGTGGACTCACCCCCGTGTGCACCGAGCTCGCCAAGACGCTGCTCCTGTCGCTCATGGATGACCCCACGCTGGTTCGCACGGTGGAATCGCCCGACGTCGCCGAGATGGCAAAGCTGCTGGAGAATACCTATCGCGCCGTCAACATTGCGTTGGTGAACGAGTTGGCACAACTGTGCAACGAGATGGGTATCGATGTGTGGAGCGTGATCGATGCGGCAGCCACCAAACCGTTCGGCTTCCAAGCCTTCTATCCAGGAATCGGACCTGGCGGTCACTGCATTCCGGTCGATCCGTTCTACCTGGCGTGGAAGGCGCGCGAGTTCGACTTCCAAACCCGCTTCATCGAGCTTGCTGCCGATATCAACGACCAGATGGCGGCGTATGCCATTGCTCGCATGCAGGACATGTTGAACGAACGTTCCATTTCGTTGCGCGGCGCCAACATTCTGTGTCTCGGTGCTGCCTTTAAGCGCGGCGTGAGCGACGTTCGTAACTCTCGAGCAATTCATGTGATGGAACTTCTACGTGAGCGTGGTGCAAGAGTGAGCTACTGCGACCCGCATGTATCAGAGGTACGGCTCGGTGGCGATACCTTGCGCTCTCTGGGTGTGGACGAAGTTGCCGATGCCAAAGTCGACTTGGTTGCCGTTCTCGTCGGCGGGGAGTGGCCACTCGTGCAACTGGAAGCTCGTGGCATCGTGGTATTCGACGCAGTCAATGCCGGTGGAGCACCCGGAAATCACCGCCAACGCCTCTAGGGCGTAAGGAGACGCGTGTACAACTCGTCGTGGGTCGAGAGGTACTTGGTGAGTGAACAACGTTCGTGGATCGTTCGTTGTGCAGTGGCACCCATGGACGCACGCATGGATTCATTGTGGACCAGCTGTGCAACGGCATGACCGAGCTCGGCATCATTGTCGACAAGGAGTCCTGTGACACCATGTTCTACGATCTCCTCAACGCCACCGACGCGCATGGACACCACAGGCACACCTGCCGCCGCCGCCTCCATGAGTGAGAGTGGGACACCCTCGTTGTCACTGGTGAGCACCATCAGATCGACTGTTGCAAAGACCCGAGTGAGATCCGTGGAAAAATCCATCACACTGACGTTGTCGTGAGTCTCGGCTTGTCGCTGCACCTCCTCGCGAAGTGGACCATTACCGAACATCACGAAGTGTGCATTTGGAATACCTGACGCAAGAGAGAGAAATCGATCCGGGCGTTTGATGTTGGTGAAGCGTCCGACAAAACCCACGATGACGACATCGACAGGAAGGCCATGCATCTTGCGGACGGCTACGGGATCCCGCCGAACGATCGATTTTGCCCCGGGGAGTACCGCAGTTGAGCTTGACTCACGAACGATTCGTGCGGCAATCAAGTCACGACGAGTGGCACTTCCTACGACCAGCGAATGTGATGTGATCACTCGAAACAGTCGCTCGATTCGGATGAAGAGTCCCCCAACGACGTCGGAGAAGTATCCGTGGAGCAGATGGCCATGAAAGGTGTGAATCCGGATTGGTGTGCGAGAGAGGAAAGCCGCCAATCGACCAACGATTCCGGCCTTGGCCATGTGGGTGTGCACGATGTCGGGTCGAAGTTCGCGGAGCAACTTGGTGATGTGCCAGAGGGAGCGAAGTTCAGCCACCACACCGATGGATCGTCGTAGCGCGGGAAGTGTGATGACCTCGGAGGCCACTTGGTGATGGAGCAGGTAGTCGCCCTCCGCTTCTACCGCCGTTCCCCGAATGATGGTGTGGCGGAAGCGGGACGCATCAAGTCCGTTGATGAGGTCAACCAGCATGACTGACGGTCCGCCGATGTTGGTCCGCGTGAGCACGTGGACGACATGAATCATTGGTGGGTTGCCCGCCACCACTCCAACGTATGGGCAAGGCCATCTTTGAGGGGTGTCGAAGCGGTGAAGCCCAGCACCTCGCTGGCTCGACGAACATCGGGTACACGTCGTTTGGTGTCCTCAAAACCTTTGCCGAAACGGGCCTCGTAGGAAACATGTTGGATACTTGACCTTGAGCCGATCATCGAAACGATCATCTGTGCAAGGTCGTTGATGGTCGTTTCGTGATTATCGCCGATGTTGAACACCAATCCCTCACCCCGTTCGTCAAGTGCGGCACGCAAGGTGCCCTCCACCGTGTCGTTCACGAACGTAAAGCAGCGAGTCTGGCGTCCATCTCCGTGAACACTCAGTGGCTCGTTCTTGAGTGCTTGACGAATCAGATTCGCCACTACCGATCCGTATCCACGCGGGTCGATGCGAGGCCCGTAGGAGTTGAAGTAGCGAACGATCGACATTCGCAAACCCTGCTTCGCATACGCAAGAGCAAGGTGCTCGTCGATTGCCTTTGCAGTGGAGTATCCCCAGCGTGCGATGGTGGTGGAACCCAACACGCGATCATCGTCTTCCGACATCGGCATCTTCGAGGTCTTTCCGTAAATCTCGCTCGTTGATGCCAGGAGCAACTTCGCGTCATGCCTCACGCACGCTTCGATGACGTTTTCGGCACCTTTGGTATTGGTAATGAGTGATGACAAGGGCTTTTCGACGATGTGTCCCACGCCAACTGCTGCTGCCAGGTGGAAGACCATGTCGGCATCGGCCACCAGCGAGTCGACCGTACTGCCATCAAGAATGGTGCCCTCGACGAATCGGATGTTGGGCATGGCGTGATGCAAGTTGGCCAAGTTTCCGGTGGAGAGATCGTCCAGGACCACTACATCGTGTCCGAGTTCGACGAGTCGGTCGACGAGATGTGATCCAATGTATCCAGCACCTCCGGTGACCAATGTATGCATCTCGGTTACTCACGCTAGTTGTGCAGTGATGGCACGAAATTCCGACTCTTTGTGACACCAGCGACGCAATAGTCTGGAAGTCGTGAATTCCGTGTGGTTGTATGTGGCCACGTTTCTTGGCGCAACGGTGTTCTCGTTGCTCTTGGTCCCCTCGGTTCGCGAGTTTGCCCGTAGCCGACAGATTCATGACAACCCAGGGGGTCATAAATCGCACCGCTCACCCGTGCCGTATCTCGGCGGAGTCGCGATGGCACTCTCTTTTTCCGGGGCCATGGTGGTTGGTGTCGCGGTATGGCGATCTGCGCGGTTGGAGAATGGCGAATTAGACCTCACGCTTGGCAATCTTGTGACCCAAGGTGACGGACTCGTACGGGAACTTGCAGTAGTGCTCGGTGTCGCACTGCTGTTTTCATTGATGGGGTTGGTGGACGATCTCCGTGGTCTCAGTCCGTGGTTCCGGTTCATCGTCGGTCTCGGCCTTGCCATCAGTGTGGTGACCTACGGGATAGCACTCAACTCGCCTTTGCCGGATTGGCTCGACGGAGTCATCTCGGTGGTGTGGATCTTGGGAATGACGAATGCATTCAACCTGCTCGACAACATTGACGGATTGGCTGCCGGCACGGCAGCGGTTGCCTCGGGATCATTCTTCTTCATTGCCGTAATGAACGATCAGCCGTATAGCGCGCTGCTCGCGGTCGGACTTGCCGGTGCAATGCTCGGATTTCTCCGCAGCAATTTTCATCCAGCCACCATCTACATGGGTGATGCAGGAAGTTTGTTCATCGGATTCATGATGGCGTATCTGGGTTTGAAGATGCGCACCACCGTGACGGAGATTCCCCAGCTGTTCGCACCCGTGGTGGTTCTAGGTGTTGCAGTTCTCGATACCACCGTCGTGGTGGTGTCACGGGTGCGTCGAGGTGTGAGCCCATTCACGGGTGGGCAGGACCATCTCAGCCATCGATTCTTGCGACTTGGACTGTCGGTTCGTCGTTCTGTGACGTCACTCCTGGTCGCATCGATGGCACTCGGCGTTTTGGCGGTGGGGCTATCCGATGCTCCAGCCGGCGTGGGTTATTGGATTCTTGCCGCCACTGTGGTGTCCGGAGTCATGGCCACGATCGTGCTGACGACCAAAGTGGCCCACACCGCGGCAACGAGTGACAGCACCGTGACAACAGGTGATAGCAATGAGACGACGAGTGACAGCAATGTCACCCCGTTGCGCCGCACGATTGGTTGATTGATCTACTCCAGCCGGCAGTATTCGTCGGCATCAAACTTGCTACTCCAGCGCTCGAGCAGGAGTTCAACTTCCTCTTGCTCGACACCCTTGGGTCGAGAAGCAGTTTCAAAGTGGAACACCTGTGTGTGGGGTGTCCAGATGATTCGGTAACCAGCTTCAAGGATCTTGAATGCCAAGTCCACGTCGTTGAATGCCCGGGGAAACGTCGGACTCATTCCTCCTACCTCTTCGTACACGCTCTTGCGTATGAGTGCACACGCCCCGGTAATCCCGCTGCACTCACGAGCAACCGTGAGCACCCCGAATTCACCGGGCGAGTTGACGGAGGAACCCGTTCGGAAGTTGTGTGGGGACGGATTGTTGGCGTGTCCTGCACTTTGAATTCGACCATCTTCGAGCAGCAGCATCGGTCCTACCATTGCCACATCTGGTTCCTCGAGATAACCGGCAAGTACGTGCAACCACTGATCGTCGGTGATTTCCGTATCGTCATTCAGCATGAGCAGGTACTCTCCCGTGGCCATCACCGCGCCAAGGTTGCACTTTGAGGCAAAGTTGAACGGTTTGTCGTAGGTAATGAGTTGCAATCGGGAGTCAGCAATCTTGCGTAAACCATCCCACACTGCACGTGGTGTGAAGTCGTCGATAACGACGAGAATCTCGAAGTTCTCGTACGCAGATTTGGTCAGAATGCTTTCCACCGAATTGATGACGAGGCAGGTTTCGACACCAAATACGGTCTTGTAGGTGCCGCATGTAGGAATGATGATGCTGATTCTCGGTTCGTGTGCCAGTGAACGAAGGACTCGTTGATACGGCCAGGGTTCTGTCATCGTGACGGCTGCAGGAGACCCGCGACGCTGTAGAGCGGAATTCACCGCAAGCACCGCGGCGGCGTACGCATACGGCTTCTCTCCCTGCGCGTGAGCAGTCGAGCCACTGACGGCCCTCCAGTGATACAAGACCTCGGGGATGTGGACGATGTCTCGCGCCTTCTCGGTAACCCGAAGAAGGAGGTCGTAATCCTGTGAGCCGTCGAAGCCCTGACGAAATCGCCCGACTTCATCCACCAAACTCTTGCGAATCACCGAGAGGTGACTGCAATAGTTCTGCCCTAGAAGGCGTTCAGGGGACCATTTTGGCTTTTCGAATCGGTCGTAACATTTGCCATCTGGCCCGATCTTGTCTTCATCGGTGTACACATAGTCGATCTCGTCACGTTGAAGAAGTACCTGATGCACCTTCTCCAATGCCTCAGGATGCAGTGCATCGTCATGATCCAAGAACGCAACGAAGTCACCACGCGCCAGACTCAGTGCATCGTTCGAGGCAGCAACGATTCCGCCATTCTCTTCACGAAAGTGGACCCGAATTCGGTGGTCCAATGCTTGAAGGTCCGAGAGGCGCTGTTGCACCCAGCCGTCGGTGGAGTGGTCGTCCACAAGACACCACTGCCAATCTTCATGGGTTTGGGTGAAGACCGAACGGACACACTCTTCGAAGGCATCTCGCGGAGGATTGAATACCGGAGTGATGATGCTGAACCGTGGGCCGGTCTGAGTCCCATCTCCGTTCATGAGCCACGCAGAAGACGACGAAGAATTCGAATGGGCAACATAATGAAGTTGCCGATTCGCCAAGTCATGGTTGCGCGCATCCTCGTCTCTTGTTGTTCGAAGTCCTTGCGTAGCCGAGCGATTCGAGCATTCTTCTTCTCGAGTTCCGCTTCCTTCTCCCGAAGACGAGCCCGAAGCTCGCCGACTTGCGCCGTGGTTCCAATTGCATGATCACGCAGTTGCATCAGCTGGAGTCGCAACTCTGCTTCAACGGATGGGTCCAAGTCTCGAACCTTGCGCTCGGAAGTCGCCGGCGGCAATGATGTGCCGCGGTGTCGCGGATCTGAAGACATCTCCGTAAGAGTCTAGGGTTGCTCCAGTTGGCAGTGACCAGACTTGGAAGTCGCCGCACTGATACCGTTGGACGTGATGCAGCAAGTCAAGAACATCGTTGCATCGCGAGGTTTGTTGTGGAACCTCACCCTTCGTGAACTCCGCGCAAAGTATCGACGATCGATCCTGGGCTGGGGCTGGTCAATGCTCAATCCGTTGTCCCAAATGCTCATCTACACGGTGGTGTTCGGGGCGATTTTCGGGGTGCAGGCACGGGTCGGCGATCCTTCTGGGATCAACATCTACAGCCTTTATTTGTTGAGTGGAATCCTGCCGTGGGGATTCATCAATCTCATTTGTGGTCTGGGTTTGCAGTCACTCGTCGTCAACGCCACGCTGGTTCGAAAAGTTCGATTCGCGAGGGAAACGCTCGTGTTTTCGGAAGTGTTGTTCAGTTTGGTGCAATTCAGCATTGAGATGACGTTGCTGTGCATTGTTCTCTTGATTTTCGGGAGTCCGCTGCTCCCATGGTTGCCGGTCCTTCTCCTGCTCATGGCGTTGCTCGCGATGTTCACATCAGGAATTGCGCTCATTCTTTCCATTGGCGCGGTGTTTTTTCGTGACTTGAAGTACCTGTGGACGATCGTCAGTCAAGTTTGGTTTTTCTCAACTCCCGTCATCTATGACCCCGCGCGAGTGGAGGAGAAGGTTTCCGGTTTCTGGTATGCGGTTTATCACTGGAATCCGTCGACGGCCTTCATTCGGTCGTTCCGACATGTGACGTTCGATGGCCGTGGCCCGGAGCTCTCTGACATGTTGGTATTGATGGCGGTTTCGACTCTCTCCCTTGCGGCGGGTTTGTTGGTCTTTGGTCGTTTCTCGCGTCGTATCGCCGAGGAGCTGTAGCAGTTCGGGCTTACGTGCGTTGTCGACCAACGGACCAGATGGAGGGAATGGCAACGACTCCACCGTCGCCCACCAGCCCGTCAACGACGTGCAGTTTGGCCCAGTGCTGGCAATGGTCGAATTCAGTGGTGCCCGTGGCGTCAGTGATGGCGGCACTGAGATAGTACGTACCTTCAGCCAGTGGCAGTGAAGGAATCTCAAGTTCAGCCGTTGCCGGACCATCCAAAACTCGTAACGTCGCAGTGCCGCGTTGTGTGGTCGTCGACCACACCAACTCACCCGAGATGGTTTCCATCTGTACACGCACTACAGGTGACTCAATGCGAACGTGGGAGTTGATCTCCAGATGGACCCGCAAAGCCTCACCCGAGCGAAGTGTTTCGATTGGATGGCCATCGCCATTGCGAATGTTGATGGTGGAAAACTGGGCGTCACCGGTGCCCCAGCGGGTTCTCGAGCTGGCGTCTTCGCGAGCAAAGTTACCGTACGTCGTACCGGTGTATGCAGCAATGACGTCAGCTGCTGGGCCGGTCATCTTGAGTTGACCTTTCTCCAGCCACACCACCGTGTCACAGAGTTGTTGAACGAGTCCCAGTGAATGACTCACCACCAGAATGGTGCGTCCCTCGCGGCGAAATTGTTCGATTTTTTCCGTGCTCTTGCGTTGAAATGCTTGGTCTCCCACGGCAAGGATTTCGTCGATCAGGAGCACTTCGGGCTCGACGTGTGTTGCAATCGAAAACCCGAGTCGCACGACCATGCCGGACGAGAAGTTCTTCACGGGCGTGTCGATGAATTGTTCGAGGCCGGCAAACTCAACGATGCTGTCAAACTTCGCGTCGATTTCTTTTTTCGACATTCCCAATATGGATCCGTTGAGGTAGATGTTTTCTGTTCCTGAAAGCTCGGGATGGAATCCGGCGCCGAGTTCGAGAAGGGCGGCTATGTTGCCGTCGATTTGTACTGACCCACGTTCCGGAACGTAAATCCCTGTCAAACACTTCAACAACGTGGTCTTTCCGGATCCGTTCGAGCCGATCACCCCGACGGTTGCGCCATGATCGACGGTGAACCCCACGTCCCGAAGTGCCCAGAACTCTTCGAACCGCGCACGTCGTCCTCGCAGGACGGTTGCTTTGATGTTGCGATTCCGCTCGTGGTAGACCCGAAAGTTCTTCCAGAGACCCTCAACACGTATGGCTGGTGTGCTCATGCGGACTGCCGCCCGTCTCCAGATGATTTGGTGTTTTTCGCGATACGAAGTTTTGCGCGAACATTGGCTGGAATTCGGTCGTCGTTCCAGTTGGTGATCTGCGAGTCGGCGTGTGTGGCGTAGTACGTATCCTCCTCCGTTGGGCGGGCAGAGTTCTGGTACCACGGCAAGTGCCGGGCCTCGTAGGGGGGAGCCGAGCGAAGATGGTGCGGACCGTGTCCCAGTCCGGGCGGGTACATGGCAAAGGTGGTGTCGATGGGAGCCCGGTAGAACCTGTTGAACGCAGGGATGGTCCAGAACTGACGTTCCCACTCAATGACGCTCTGTTTGTGAACGAACGTGTCCGGGAGATCATCGAGTTTCAACGAAAACCCAATCTTGTTGATCTCGGGGTGCTCTTGTAACGAGCGCTTGAAGAACTGCAGGGCGTCCGTAGGACAATCCTCTGTTGGCACGACATCAGGGTCGGTGACGACGAAGTATCTGCCGTTACCAACCTCAGGTACTAGACCACTGAGCCAAGGTGCCCGCTTTCCCAAGTTGAACTTGGTGAACACCACTCGATGTGGTGTTGTATTGAGGAACTCGACCATCGGTGGATAGGTGCTCGCATTGTCACAGAGCCAAATCTCTCGTTGCCCTACCGACTCGAGCCATTCCAGTAGCAGCAGGAGTGGTGAAAGCCTGTCCCGAACATTGATGATGATGGGAAATTGTTCAATCATCGCACGATATCCAGCGGTTGAGCACCAACTTCAGGCTAGTTGCCTAACTGGCTATCACCGACGCGAAGAATAGATTGATTCACAGTGAGAAGCGTCGCACACTCGACTGGCGGAATGTGGCGTGTCGTTGAAATCATCTATGCGGTCAGTGCACTCTTCGCACTGACCCAGGGCCCCGTGTATCGACTATGGAGCGAGAGCGGGGAGTATCAGCAGTTCATTGCGCTGCCGGCCATTGGCCATGCATACTTCGCAACGTTTGTCGTGGTGCAACTTCCTGCGCTAGTGCTTCTGTCCCGGCGTCTCAGTTCAACGTTCTTTAGCGAGCGTCGTAGTCAATTGCTCGTTGCGCTCATGATCTGGCTCGGGTTGAGTGTGACGTGGTCTACGTTTGCTCGACAATCACTGCCTGAGTTTGTATCTCTCATTTTGACCACGAGTTTCGGTGTCTATCTCACTACCTGTTTTTCGACCGAAGAGTTTTGGAAGATTGTGGCCACAGCAATGTCTGCCGGGATGTCCGTGTCGTTGTTCGCAATCCAACGCGGTTGGGATAGTGCAGTAAGCACCGAAGACGGGCACTGGATTGGCATCTACTACAACCGAAACTCACTGGCACCGGTTGCAGGAGTCGCGCTCCTTGCAGTTGTCGGCATGTTGTGCACACAGCGCAAAGGGAAAGACTTCGGCGGTCCACTCGTGGTTGCTGCGAGCATCGTCATCACCATTGGTGCGGTATTGACGATGTGGCGGGCCGAGTCACGCACGTCGCCTCTTGCTCTTGCTGTCGCAGTATGTGCTCTCGCGATATGGCAATTGCTACGAGTCCTCATGGACCGTTATTGGACTTCCATTCGCAGGTACTCGGCATCACTTGCAATCGCAATCTCATCAGTAATCGTCCTGATGTCGTTGCGAGTGTTTGGTGGTCTTTCGACGGTGTCTGCCGAGCTGTTCACGTTCAATTCACGTAGTGGAGTGTGGGCTCAGAACTGGACAGGATTCCTTGAAAAGCCATTTCACGGTTGGGGATGGATGGCGGCGCGAAAGACTCCCTCCTTCTTCCGTCAAGGCGTATGGTGGGCGATATTTGATACCGACTGGTCACATAACGGCTATCACGACTTGTTGTTGGGTGGTGGCGTGCTTGCCGCCGTGTTGTTTGCAGGTGTGGTGTGGTGTGGGATGCGAGAAATCGGCTCTCAGGCGTCGCTCCGCGAGGCCGTTCCCAGATTTCTCATCGTTGCGTTTGTCCTGACTGCCGCAACACAGGAGTCGTTCTTCATCGGCACGCA
>JAFMJP010000054.1 GCA_017853375.1 Actinomycetota bacterium | reverse complement strand
GTTGGCCACAGTGATGGCACCGCCAAGATGATTGCCGCCAATTCTTCGTCGGTTGTATGTGGATGCACACTTGCAATCTGCACAGAATCTGAGTGACGGTCCGTCACAGCGGAATGTTCCCGTGTTTACGCTGCGGAACCTCGTCACGTTTGGTTCGTAGAACTCGCAGACCCTCCACCAGTTTGATTCGCGTTTCGGCCGGATCGATGACATCGTCAACGAATCCTCGTTCGGCAGCAGCATACGGATTTGCGTATTTCTCGGTGTACTCCGCCACGAGTTGTGCGCGTCGAGCGGTGGGGTCGGCTGCCTGTTGCAATTCGCGCCGGTACACGATTTCGACTGCACCTTGCGGGCCCATGACCGCCAACTCTGCTGATGGCCATGCATAAGCAAGATCGGCACCGATTGATTTGGAGTTCATCACCACGTACGCACCGCCGTAGGCCTTACGTGTAATCACTTGGATGCGCGGCACCGTGGCTTCGCAGTACGCGTACAGCAACTTGGCGCCATGACGGATGATTCCCCCGTATTCCTGGTCGACACCAGGCAAGAAACCGGGCACGTCAACGAATGTCACGATCGGGATGTTGAAGGCGTCGCAGGTACGCACGAACCGCGCCGCTTTTTCGCTCGACTCGATGTCGAGTACCCCAGCCAACACCATCGGTTGGTTGCCGACGATGCCGACAGAGTGTCCGTCGATACGGGCAAATCCACACACGATGCTCTTTGCCCAGTTGGGAAAGTATTCGAAGAACTCACCACTGTCGACTACTTCGCTGATGACTTTCTTCATGTCGTACGGCATGTTCGGGGACGCGGGAAGGATGCTGCGCAACGATTCACAGCTGCGCATCGGATCGTCGTCGGACTCCAGCTTCGGTGCTTCACCCAAGTTGTTTTGCGGAAGAAACCCGAGCAGATAACGCACGTCTGCCAGACACGATTGTTCGTCGGCTGAAACAAAGGTTGCCACGCCGCTCTTGGATGCATGGCTTGCAGCACCCCCAAGTTCCTCAAGGGTGACGTCTTCACCTGTCACCGTTTTCACCACGTCGGGTCCGGTGATGAACATGTGGCTGGTTTCGCGCACCATGAAGATGAAGTCGGTCATCGCCGGCGAGTACACCGCGCCGCCGGCACACGGACCAAGCACCACCGAAATCTGCGGCACCACACCTGACGATTGAACATTGCGCCAGAAGATGCCGCCATAACTCGCAAGTGACACCACACCTTCCTGAATTCGAGCACCCGCACCGTCGTTGAGACCGATGACGGGGGCACCGGTCTTTAGCGCAAGATCCATCAACTTGTGGATTTTTTCCGCGAAGACTTCACCCAACGCCCCACCAAAAACGGTGAAGTCCTGGCTGAATACGAACACCTTGCGACCATCGATGGTTCCCCAGCCGGTGATGACACCATCCGTATATGGACGCTCTTCTAGCCCAGCTGCGTGTGCACGATGTCGTGCCAAGAGATCAAGTTCGTGAAAACTGTCCGGGTCCAGCAACAACTCCAGACGCTCACGGGCAAGCAATTTGCCTTTTTCGTGTTGGCGCTCGATTGCGCGGGGCGAACCAGCGTTTCGTGCTTGCTCTTTGCGCTCTTCGAGCTGGGTGATTTTCTCGGCAATCGGATCAGCAGCCACAGCCCGACGCTACTTGTCAACCGCCAGCGAGCGTGGTTTGCGTGTTGATGAGGGATTCCGTAATGGTGAGCGTGGTACCAAGGGGCGTGAGGTCGCCCGTGGTGGTAGTGCCGACGATCTCCACATTCCAGACACCAGCAACAGGGAAGACGAGTCCGCCATCAACTGGCGCAACGGCAGCACCCGGATATTTGATTGGCACGATCAAATTGATGCCTGCATAGCCCTCTGCTTGGGGGACGAGTCGAACCTCGAAGTTGTTGATTCGTTTCGGCGCGAGCAGCTCCACGCGCATGGCGTTGGCGCCGGTGGTCAAGGGCGTGAGCGAAAGCACCACATGGAATCTGTCGTTCTTCAACTCCTCGCGATAGAGGTAGTTGGCCGTGGGTGCCGCACGTTTGGCCACTGCTTGTGGTGGACGCATGGAGACGGCCCACGAAGTGATTGCCAGGATGAGAATTCCCACGACGATTTCGGCCGTGATTGCCCGCCGCAAACGCCACGCCATCTTCGCAGTGAGCCGTTTTTCGGAACGCAATCGACCAGTGGCGAAGTTGCGCAGCAACAACATGATCCACACCATGACTGCTACCACGACGAGTTGCAACACGTTGAGGCGACCGTGACTGCTGGTAAAGATTGCCGAGCCATCCATTAGATACACCTGAACGAGTCCGGTAAACACCGTCGCGACGATGAGCCAGCCGGAGATCTTGGCGAAATAGCGCACGGCGTCAACGAGATCGCGTTCGCCAGGCCCTGCAAGTGCCGCACGCGCGAGCAATGCAAGACCACCCAACCACAAACCCATCGACCACACATGGATGATGCTGAAGACGTAGGTGAGCACGGACAGGTTCTGGCCGATACGAGTGAGGCCATATGAGGACATCATCGCCAACAAGAACAACACGGCGGGAACTTGTGTTTCAGGCGCCAGCACTCGTCGCGGGTTGAACACCAGCCATGCCGAAGCGACCACCAACACGAATCGCAACAACAAGATGAAGCCAAACGCAAAATTGAGTGCACCAAACCACGAAAATGGATTCAGTGATGCAATGAACGAATCTCCGCTCGCTCGCGCGGCCTGCAGTGCCACTACGAGATACACCGATGCCACGGCACCAAACCAGCTCAGTCGCAAGAACCGTTGCGTGGTGTCATACTCAAAACCTTCCGGCCAACCGACCACGATGTAGAGCAATCCGCCGAATACACAAATGACGAAGAGATATTCCACGATTCGCAGGAGACCAAGCAGCAACCCAAATCGTGGCTCTGGAATGGCGTTGACTGAAATGACTTCACCCACCACCGTGGTGGGGGTTGTGCCGTCAGTTCCTACTTCGCCAGCGATGGTCGTTTGTGGGTTTACCAACAGCGTGAAGTTGAATGTGCCGAGACTTCCGATGTTGCGATTGATCACCCACGTAACGGTGCATTGACCGGCCGGCGGCAACGACGCGAGCGGAGTCGAAACCGTTTGCGCATCCACTGCGATAACGGGTGCTCCAAGCGAGACAGTCACTCCATCGCAGCGCAACAACACGCCGAGGGCGGCTGCATCGTCGGCATCCAACTTGTTGCGGAAGATGAGTTGTAGTTGTGTGGGCACCACGGTGACCGTGGCATTTGGCTGCGGATTGGATGAGATGAGTTCATTCGGAATGGTGGATGCAGCACGCGCAGATCCCCCCATGGCTCCGAGGATGAGGACGCCAGCGAGCATCGCGAGCACTGGCGTCAGTACGGCACGCCGCCAAGGGACAAGAACTCCACGCATGGGCGTGACTCCACGGTACCCAAGGAGCGCATCGTTGGTGTCGCACCAAAGCCCACGCTCACCCGAGGGGTAGGCTCGCTACGAAATGGCCACCCAATCGCTGTATCGCCGCTATCGCCCGCGCCGATTCGCCGAACTCAAAGGGCAAGAACACGTGGTCCGCGCACTGCGCAACGCCGTTGCCAACGACCGTGGTGGTCAGGCCTACATGTTTTCCGGTCCGCGAGGCACAGGGAAGACCTCCGCAGCACGCATTTTGGCCAAGGTGCTCAACTGCACGAATCCACATGACGGTGAGCCGTGTTGCGAGTGCGATGCCTGCCTCGCAATCGAACGCGGCACCAGTTTCGACGTCCTCGAACTCGACGCCGCAAGCAACAACGGCGTCGACAACATTCGCGAGCTCATCGAACGTGCCGCAATGGGAAATCCGGGCCGGCACCGTGTGTTCATTCTCGACGAAGTGCACATGCTGAGCGCTGGGGCCGAAGCTGCACTGCTCAAAACACTGGAAGAGCCACCACCACATGTGGTGTTCGTGTTGGCAACCACCGATCCTCAGAAGGTGAGCGAAACCATTCGCAGCCGCACCCAGCACTTGCAGTTTCGCCTGTTGCCGGCCAAAGAGCTCGAGGAACATGTTCGCTTCGTGGTGCAGGACGCCGAATTGCACGTCACCCCGGAAGCTATCCGCCAAGCCGTGGAGCAGGGGGGTGGCTCGGCACGCGACACGCTGTCGGCGCTGGAACTGATTGCAGCGGGTGGTGGTGAAGCCGAAATCTTCGTACGACCCGAAGATGTCATTGAGTCGCTCATCAATCACGACGCTGCTGCCGTGCTTACTCAAGTAGGGGCTGCGATGCAGCGCGGACACGACCCGAAAGCATTCACCGAGCAACTCGTGCGCTTCTTGCGCGAGATGTTCTTGTCGTCGATGGCGCCGCAGTTGGTGCAACTCGCTGAGGACCATGCACACGTCGCCGCCGAGATGACGGCGCGCTACGGCGTCGCTTCGGTGGTGCGTGCCATCGAGGTGTTGGGCGAAGCACTGGTGGACATTCGACGTGCACCTGACCCGCGATTGGTATTGGAAGTAACGCTCGTTCGACTCGCCAGCAACATGGTGGCGAACGATACGGCGTCACTCCTCGCCCGCCTTGAGCGTCTCGAGTCTGGCACCACACGTCCGCGTGATGTCACGGGCCCGATCCCGCGTCCAAAGTTGGTTGGCGGCGCACCAACTGCAAAACCCGCTACCACGAACGTCAATACAGTTGCCCCGAAGTCGCCACCGTCAACTCCCGTTGCCGTCACAACAGCAGCACCGACTGATGACCTTGTAGCGGCATGGCCCAACGTGGTGCGAACGCTCAAGGCAACGCAACGGGCGTTGTATTCCGCGGTGGACGTCATTGCAGTAGAAGGCGACACTCTGGTGGTATCGGCTCCCAGCGACATGCACAAAAAAAAGTGCTTGGAACTCAAAGACCATGTGAATGCCGCACTTTCTGCAGCTGCGGGTCGCCCGATAAGTCTGGAGATTCGGGTGCATGAGTCACGGGCAGCTGCCCACAGTGTGTCGAACAAGTCGAATAACACGTCTCCCACGTTGAGGGCTCCGAGTTCGCCACGGAATACCTCTGGCGCAATTCGACAAGACACGACCCAGATGGAAGACGACGATTCCGATGCCAGTGACCTCTCGCTCGCAGATGACGACGATCAACCAGTGGAGTCGGTGGTCGACCAAATTGCCAAACAATTTCCCGGCGCACGCATCGTCGACACGTCACAGAACTGAGCCAGCAGCGTGGCGTCTGCCTATTCACGATCCATGCAGGCAATGATTGATGCGCTTGCTCGGCTTCCCAGCGTTGGGCCGAAGTCTGCGCAGCGCATTGCCTTCCACCTCCTGAAAAGCGACATCGAAGAGGTAAAGAAGCTCACCCGTGCCATCGAGGAAGCCCGTGGTTCGGTGCGGTTTTGTGACCGCTGCTTCAATTTTTCCGAGTCGCCGCTGTGCCACATTTGCGCTGATGAGCGTCGTGACGGCAGCGTTCTCTGCGTAGTGGAAGAGTCTCGAGACGTTGTGGCGCTGGAAAAGACGGGGCAGTTCCGTGGCCGGTATCACGTGCTGTTGGGTGCAATCAATCCACTTGAAGGCACCGGACCCGAACACCTCAAGATGCGTGAATTGTTGCTGCGACTTGAGCCGGAAAACATCAAGGAAGTCATCTTGTGTTTGAATCCCAATACCGAGGGTGACGTCACCGCAATGTACCTGGCACGACTCCTCAAGCCACTCGGAGTAAAGGTCACTCAGTTGGCAATGGGACTCCCGGTTGGTGGCGATCTGGAGTATGCCGACGAAGTCACACTCGGTCGCGCATTGGCGGGCCGTCGCGAAGTAGGCGAGTAAACGACGAATTAGCCGACGGTGCGCACGATCAGTGCATCACCTTGTCCGCCGCCACCACACAAGGCGGCAGCACCAGCACCTCCACCACGACGTTTCAGCTCATGCAACAGCGTGAGTGCAAGGCGATTACCGCTCATACCAATTGGGTGACCCAGCGCGATTGCACCGCCATTGACGTTCACGATGTCGTTGCTGACTCCAAGTTCGCGCATGGAAGCAATTCCTACGGCCGCAAATGCTTCGTTGATCTCCAACAGATCGATATCTCCAATCGACATGTTTGCGCGAGAAAGTGCTTGTTGAATCGCACGGCTGGGTTGATGCAGGAGCGACGCTGAGTCGGGCCCGGCCACCATGCCGTATGACACGAATTCGCCAAGCGGAGTGACACCACGCCGCTCTGCTGCACGCTTGGACATCACAACGACCGCCGAACCACCGTCACTGATTTGACTTGCATTGCCCGCGGTGACGGTTCCGTTCTTGTCGAATGCCGGTCGCAATGCGCCGAGGGACTGCATGGTGGTGGCAGCACGAACACCTTCGTCGTCACGTACAACAACCGGATCGCCTTTTCTCTGCGGCACGCTCACCGGAACAATTTCGTCAGAGAGTCGTCCAGCAGCAATCGCGGCAGCAGCTCGAGAATGGCTCTGCATGGCCGCTGCATCCTGGTCGTCGCGAGAGATGTTCCCCGCTGCATATCGCTCAGTTCCGAGTCCCATCAAACATGCATCAAAGGCACACCACAGTCCGTCCTTGATGATGGCATCGGCCAACTCGGTGTTGCCGTATCGAAAACCACTTCGCGCTCCAGCTGCAAGATAAGGAGCGTTGGTCATCGACTCCATTCCTGCAGCCACCACGATGTCTGCTTCGCCACTGGCGATCATCTGATCGGCGAGGTAGATCGCGTTCAGTCCCGATAGGCACACCTTGTTGATGTTGATGCTGGGGATGCTCATTGGGACGCCTGCCTTGACGGCGGCTTGACGTGATGGGACTTGTCCCTGACCGGCCATGAGCACTTGACCAACGATGACGTGGTCCACCTCGGCTGGTTGTACCCCGGCACGCCGCAACGCCTCGGCAATGGCCAGACCGCCAAGGTCGGCTGCAGAGAAATCAGCCAGTGCACCACTCATTTTGCCGATCGGTGTGCGGGCCCCTGCGACGATATATGAACCTGGCATGATGCCT
Source organism: Actinomycetota bacterium (assembly GCA_017853375.1). Taxonomy (GTDB): domain Bacteria; phylum Actinomycetota; class Acidimicrobiia; order Acidimicrobiales; family Ilumatobacteraceae; genus F1-60-MAGs027. The sequence goes on along the minus strand of JAFMJP010000054.1, from coordinate 3,643 downwards.
CCCCTTGGTCCAAAGAGTACCGCTCGGCAAGTAGTGGCAACACATCGAGTCGGTAGTTTCTACACGTGGATTCCATTCGCGATGCCATCAACAACGGGGCATCAGGGGAGCAGCTTGCCGCCATACCCCTACCCGGTACGTATCGTGCTGCGGTAATCGAAAAGCAGGACGAGGCGATGTTCGCCGGCGTAGCCACTCGTGACAAAGATCCACGCAAGAGCATCAAATTGCGTGAAGTCCCGGTACCCGAATTGGCACCCGACGAAGCCGTCGTTGCAGTGATGGCAAGCAGTATCAACTTCAATACGGTATGGAGTGCAATCTTCGAGCCGATCAGTACGTTTGGATCACTTGCGCGATTTGCACGAGAGAGTTCGTGGGCCAAACGACACGACTTGCCGTATCACGTGGTGGGAAGCGATGGCTCTGGCGTGGTGTTGCGCGTGGGCAGCGCGGTTCGTAACTGGAAGCCCGGTGATCGAGTAACCATCCACTGCAATCATGTGGATGACCAGGATCCGTCTGCGCACGACGATTCAATGCTCGGAGCAAACCAACGCATTTGGGGATATGAGACCAACTTCGGTGGCTTGGCGGATCTCACGGTGGTGAAGGCGAACCAGTTGATGCCCAAACCAGCTCATTTGTCGTGGGAAGAAGCTGCGGTGAATGCGTTATGCAACAGCACCAGCTATCGAATGTTGGTGTCGCAGAACGGTGCGCGGATGAAGCAAGGTGACGTGGTGCTCATCTGGGGGGCGACCGGAGGCATTGGTGCGTATGCAGTGCAGTACGTATTGAACGGTGGCGGCATTCCTGTGGGTGTGGTGAGTTCACCGGACAAGGCTCGCATCTTGCGTGAAATGGGCTGCGAGGCAGTCATTGATCGATCCAAAGGCAACTACAAATTCTGGAACGAAGACGACACACACAACGAAAGCGAGTGGCGACGATTTGGCGGCGACATTCGAGCCTTGGTCGGCGAAGATCCCGACATCGTGTTCGAACACCCTGGGCGCTCCACATTCGGAGCATCCATGTATGTGGTGAAGAAGGGTGGCACCGTCGTGACGTGTGCTGCAACCAGCGGTTTCATGTTGGAGTTCGACAACCGATTCTTTTGGATGCGCCTCAAGCGTTTGGTGGGTTCGCACTTTGCCAACTATCGCGAGGCGTACGAAGCCAATCGTTTGATTGCCAAAGGCATGATTGATCCGGTGATTTCCCAAACGTTTCCGTTGTCGCAGGCTGGTGAAGCTGCCTGGCAGGTACATCGCAACCTGCATGAGGGAAAAATCGGCGTGCTGTGCCTGGCTGAGAATGAAGGCGAAGGTGTGACCGACCACGAATTGCGCGCCAAGGTCGGCGAGACAAGACTGCGACGATTCCGCCGATGATCCTCACCGAGATCGATCACATCGCCATTGCAGTGCGCGATTTGGCGGCAGCCGTCGACTACTACCAGCGAGCGTTTGGCGCCACGATCGATCATCGTGAAGTGGTGGAACGCGATGGCGTAGAAGAAGTACTGATGAAGGTGGCTGATAGTTACATTCAGTTGCTCACGCCAACTCGACCGGATTCACCAGTAGCGAAAGCGCTCGATAAGCGCGGTGAAGGGTTGCACCACGTGGGTTATCGCGTTGCCGATTGTGCCGTGGCGCTCGCATCCATGGTTGCTGCTGGAGCAACCCCAATCGACTCCGTTCCTCGTCCTGGTTCGCGCGGCACGACGGTTGCCTTCATTCACCCGAAGGGTTCATTCGGCACATTGATCGAACTCGTGCAGGAGTAACTCGACGCCCGTGCGTGGGGTCAGCAGTTCAGTCGGCGCAGCGCTTGGTGTCGTCGCGGTGCTGTGGTCGCTACAGATGGCGTCCAAGATTCGCTACACGCTTGGTAGAGGACGACTCGTCCGCTCGTCGTTGGGGCAGGGGGTCACGGTACTCGTGGGGGCTGTCGTTGGCGGCATCACAGGATGGATGCTGCACCAATTCAACATGGGCACCGAGAGAGGGTTGCTGGTCGTTGTTTCGTTCCTGTTGCTTGTGCAAGGGCCACTCGACTTGCTGACATCGCGATTGTCGCGACCTCTTACATCAGGAGGTTTCATCGCCACGGTTGTCATCGTGTTGGTGGATGCTGTCGTCATGGTGACGCTACGCAAAGCACTCGTCGCCGCACTGCTGTGTGCTCTCGTTATGGTTGCATTTGGCGTACTTCATCGCGTTTCCTCCAAATCGCTCGGTTTCGGTGACGTTCTCCTTGTAGGACCTCTGAGTTTGGCAATTGGGTGTGTTTCACCGTCGAACATTCCATTGTGGCTACTCGCCGCATCCGTGTCCGGTGCGCTGCATGGTGTGATGAGCAGAGTGATTCGAAAGTCCACCACAATTCCCTTCGGACCGCACTTGTTGGGTGCGGCATGGCTCACACTCGTGTTGAGCGTCTAGGTTCATTGTCATGATCGTGCACCTCGTGGACGGTACGTACGAGTTGTATCGCCAGTTCTACGGGCAACTCGGCCGCCATACCAATGAGAACGCGAACGCCGGTGTCATTGGTGTGCTCACCAGTACCCTCCAGCTCATCGAAGACGGAGCCACGCATATCGGTGTTGCCACCGATCATGTGATTGAGAGTTTTCGAAACGATCTCTGGCCCGGTTACAAGACCAGCGAGGGCATGGAGCCAGAGATCCTGCGACAAATTCCGGTGCTCGAAGAAGCGCTCACAGCGATGGGCGTCACCGTCTGGGCGATGTCGGAATTCGAGGCTGACGATGCGCTCGCCTCAGCGGTTCGTGTTGCCTGTGAGGATCGCCGAGTTCACCAAGTGCAGTTACTGACACCCGACAAGGATCTCGGTCAGTGCGTGAGTGGACGTCGTGTCGTGCAGGTGGACCGAAAGAACGCCGCGCTGATCGACGAGGCGGCGGTACGAGCAAAGTTTGGTGTTGGTCCGGAATCCATCATCGACTATTTGGCGCTTGTCGGTGACAGCGCCGATGGTTTCCCCGGGCTGCCTGGTTGGGGTGCCAAGAGCGCTTCCACCGTGTTGGCGAAGTACGGCGACATCATGTCGATTCCCTCCGACCATGCTCAATGGGTTGCCGACGGTGTGAAGGTGCGCGGAGCCGAGAAACTGGCTGCTACCTTGCGAGAGCAACGCGCTGACGCCGAGCTTTTTCGGATTCTGGCAACGTTGGTGGACACCGTCGATGTTGGCGCGGTCGATGAGTGGAAGTGGACCGGTCCGCAGGCAAGATTTGCCGCCCTCACCGCAGAGTGGGGTGTATCGAAACTGGGTGAACGCGCAACTTCACTGCAATGAGCAGTTCATCGCAGACCTCGTCAACTGAAGTGACGGCCAGGCGATCTGCGGCACACTTCTGCGACCGATGAAGGCTGCTTCCTTCCGGACCTGACCTGATTCTCGGGCATCCGTTGCACAGGACCCGACCGCCACCTCACTTGACGAGATGTCAGCACGCATGAGACTAACGGTGGTGCAAGCCAGCGAGGTAACCAGTTATCACTTCGCTCTCCTCAGATAGCCTGCCTTCGTTCACGCGTTGCTCTGCAACACGATGATGATTCGGAGGGGTGCGAGAGCGGCCGAATCGGCGCGCTTGGAAAGCGCG
>JAFMJP010000053.1 GCA_017853375.1 Actinomycetota bacterium | reverse complement strand
GTGAAACGGTCCCCGTTGGCACGGTGATTGCGGTGGTCGGCGCAGCAACGGGTGCTGTCGCACCTGCACCGGCACCCGCGCCAGCGCCTGCACCTGCGCCGAAACCTGCACCTGCGCCGAAAGCCGCTCCGGCACCTGCTCCAGCCCCGGCGCCACAGGCTGCGCCCACACCTGCCCCTGCACCTGCGCCAGCTCCTGCACCTGCAGCTCGCGCAAGTGTGTCGAGCAACGTGTTGTTGTCGCCGGTGGTGCGCCGCCTCGTCAATGACCATGGCATCGATGTTGCGCAACTTGCGGGTACTGGCCCTGGCGGCCGAATCACCCGTGAGGATGTGCTCGACTACATCGACGCACACGGACTCACTCGTGCAGCGGCTGCCCCTGCCGCAGCACCTGCTCCTGCCGTCGCCCACGCGCCCGTCGCTCCGACGCCAGCGCCTGCTCCGGCTGCCGCTCCGACGCCGGCACCTGCGCCGGCTGCCGCACCAGCACCTGCAGCTACCACCGCTCCTCGCGTCGCCGTTGGTGCGCGCGACGAAGTCGTTGCATTGTCAAAGATTCGTCGTCTCACCGGCAGCCACATGATCGCCAGCAAGACGACGGCACCGCATGCATTCAGCGTGGTGGAAGTGGACTATGCCAACGTCGATGTGGCACGTAATGCGGTGAAGGACTCGTTCAAGGCGAGTGAGGGTTTCTCGCTGACGTATCTACCGTTCATCAGTCGCGCGATCATCGATGCAATCGCCGAGTACCCACACATGAATGCGAGTCTCGACGGCGACACGCTCGTCGTGCACAAGTACATCGACTTGGGTGTGGCAGTCGATCTCGATTACCAGGGTTTGCTGGTGCCGGTCGTGCGTGGAGCCGAAGGCAAACGCCTGCGTGCCATTGCTCGCGAGATTTCCGATTTGGCCAGCCGCGCACGCAGCCGCAAGCTGTCGCCGGATGAGATTTCGGGTGGCACCTTCACCATCTCCAACAACGGATCGGCGGGCTCGGTGCTCACGATGGCAATCATCAATCAGCCGCAGGTGGCAATCATCAGCACCGATGCAATCGTGCGCAAGCCGGTCGCCGTGAAACTGCCCGACGGCAGTGAGAGCATCGCCATTCATCCCGTAGGAAACATCGCGATGAGTTGGGATCACCGTGCCTTCGACGGTGCCTACGCCGCCAACTTCTTGGCCAAGGTCAAGCACGTGCTCGAGACGCAGGACTGGTCGGCGGAGCTCTAAATGCGCGTACGTTGGCTCGGGCGGGTCAACTATCGCGACGCCCTCGCATTGCAAGAGGGTCTCTTTGCGTACGCAAAGGACGATTACTTGCTCATGCAGGAGCACCATCATGTGTTTACATATGGTGCGTCGGCTGAGCTCGAGAAGAATCTTCGGTGTGAACCGCACGACGTAGGTGCCGAGTTGGTGCGCGTCAACCGCGGGGGTGACATCACGTATCACGGCCCCGGGCAACTCGTGGTGTATCCGATCCGATCTCTGCCGGGAAAATTCGGCGATGCGTCTCCGGCTGATGTCACGGCGTACGTGTGCAGCGTGGAGCAGTTGGTGATCGATTCACTCGCCGAGTTCGGCATTGCTGCCGGACGCAAACATGGGTACCCAGGAGTGTGGCTCGACGCCGACACGCAACGCGCACGGAAGATCTGTGCCATCGGAGTTCGGGTGGCACGTGGTGCCACGGCGCGTCGCACGATGCACGGTTTTGCACTGAACGTCGACCCCGACATGCGGTTCATGCGCGAGCACATCGTGCCGTGCGGAATCGGGGAGTGGCCGGTTACCTCGCTTCGCGAGGAGGGGTGCAGTGCGACGTTGCGGGAGGTTGCCGATGTGGTGGCACGACTGGCAACGCAGCGCTGGGGCGCGGACGAATCCGCAGCCGCAGATCGCGCCGATGTTGCATGGGAGTACGAACCCGATGTCGTCGGCATGCAGATCAACGAGCGCAAGCCCGAGTGGTTGCGCCCGCACGTGCAACATGGCAGCGAAGTGCTGGCAACCAAGAAGACCTTGCGTGACTTGCAACTGGTGACGGTGTGCGAAGAAGCCGGCTGTCCCAACTTGTCGGAGTGTTGGCGCGACGGTACTGCCACCTTCATGGTGTTGGGTGAGCGCTGCACTCGAGCATGTGGCTTCTGTCTGGTGGATACTCGGAAGCCCGAACCGCCGGCGATCGATGAACCACGGAGGGTGGCACAAGCAATCGCACGGATGGGCCTGCAGCACTCCGTGCTCACCATGGTGGCGCGAGACGATTTGCCCGACGGTGGTTTTGCCCACGTCGCCGCATGTATCGAGGAGATTCGCCGGAGCAACCCTTCGACTGCGGTGGAAACCTTGGTGTCAGACGCCAAAGGCGACGATGCGTCGTTGCAGCTGCTGTTTACTGCAAAGCCGGATGTCTTCAATCACAACATCGAGACGGTGGCTCGGCTTCAACGTGTGGTGCGGCCGTCGGCCGGTTACGCCCGAAGTTTGTCGGTATTGGCACGTGCGCGGCGTGCAGGACTCGTCACCAAGTCCGGGTTCATGCTCGGCCTCGGCGAAGAACGTCACGAAGTGGAGTCGCTCCTGGCCGACCTTGCCGGCGTTGGTGTGAGCATCGTGACGATCGGTCAATATCTGCGACCCACGAGCAATCACTTGCCCGTCACGCGGTGGGCGTCGCCGGATGAGTTCGCGCAGTACCGCCAGTTTGGTGAACGTCTCGGCATCACCCACGTGGAGGCAAGTCCACTCACACGATCGAGTTATCACGCCAAGCGCGCTGCAGGAGAAGCAGGAGTCACCGTGGCCAGTCCCGCGGGCGTGACGGTTGCCGCTCCTGTCGGCACGACCGATGCGGGTGGCGCCGTGCCAGTGTTGGTGCGCCGATGAACTGTGTGGAGGTACATCCGTGACACATCGAACGCTCGACCACATCATCACCGCCGAACGCACCGTGGAGGGTGGCGGCTTCGTGGTGCGCAGGCCGTTTCCTACGGCGCGAGTGAGCCACATCGATCCGTTCCTTCTGCTCGACGAGATGGGTCCGGTCGACTATGCGCCGGGTAAGGCAATTGGGGCACCCGAGCATCCGCACCGTGGCTTTGAAACCGTTACCTATTTGATGCACGGGGCAATGGAACATCGCGATACCACCGGCGCAGTCGCCACGATCCGTCCCGGCGGTGTGCAGTGGATGACCGCGGGTTCCGGTGTGGTGCACAGCGAACTTCCGACGACCGACTTCCTACAATCCGGAGGTCGGATGCACGGCTTTCAACTGTGGGTGAATTTGCCTGCTGCATCAAAGATGATTCCGCCCCGCTATCAGGGATTCGAGTCCGATGAATTGCGGCGGGTGTCGCTGCTCAACGGAGGCGAAGTACGTGTGGTGGCCGGCACGGTCATGGGCGTCACCGGTGCCGTACAGACGACGAGCCCGATGACGTATGCGCACGTGTTGCTGCGAGCCGGCGAAGAAGTGACGTGGGAACCAGCCGACGGTCACACTGCATTGGTCCACGTGTTCGACGGCGAATTGTCGGCAAACTCCCACGGTGCGGAGTCAGGTCAGATGATGGTGTTCTCGCGATCGCGTGGTTCCATCACCATCACCACCGCGACGTCGGCGCAGGCGTTGTTGCTCGGTGGTGAGCCGCTCGGCGAACCCGTGGTTCGTTACGGGCCATTCGTCATGAACACCCGGGAAGAAATCGTGCAAGCGTTCCAGGACTACGAGGCCGGCCGACTCGTCCAGAGTCGGTGACACCAAGTTCATGACGTCGCTCTACGCCTCACGTCTGCACAAAGTCCGGACCCAGATGCAGCTGCAGCACGTCGATGCACTCGTGGTATCCGTGGGTTTCGATCTGCCGTACTTGGTGGGGTACCACGCCATGCCGTTGGAGCGACTCACGGCGTTGGTGATTACCGCCGACCGAGCCACCTTGGTGGTGCCGCGTTTGGAGGCGCCCCGCGTGGAGCATCATCCCGATGTGTTCGACCTCGTTGCATGGAATGAAACCGACGATCCCGTCGCGATCACCGCTGCATTGATCGGCACGGCACAGCGGATTGCCATTGGTGATCAAATGTGGTCGCGATTCCTCGTGGAGATGTTGCCCAGATTGGCCGGTCGACAATTCGTGAGGTCGGTAGATGTCGTTGGTCCGCTTCGTATCCACAAGGACGCTGCAGAGATTGCAGCGCTCGCTGCTGCTGGCGCGGCCGCCGATCGCGTGGCGGCACAGTTGCAGCGCGGTGAGATTCCCCTGGCTGGTCGTACCGAAGCACAGGTGTCGGCCGACATCTCTGCACGACTCCTCTCCGAAGGTCACGACGTGGTGAACTTTGCGATCGTCGCGGCGGGCGACAACGCTGCGAGCCCGCATCATCACCCTGGCGACCGGGTGATTGCGCGCGGCGACATCGTGCTCTGCGACTTCGGGGGAACGATGGACGGATATTGCAGCGACATCACCCGTTGCGTTCACCTCGGAGAGGCACCGGCAGACATCGCCCGCGCATGGTCCGACCTTCGTCGCGCGCAGGAAGCCGGAGTGATGGCGGGGGTGGTTGGCGCCAGTTGCGAGTCGGTTGATGCTGCGGCGCGAGCGGTGTTGGTCGAGGCAGGTTGGGGCGACTATTTCATTCATCGAACCGGTCACGGCATCGGCATGGAGGCGCACGAAGAGCCGTACATGGTGGGTGGCAATGCACTTGCGATTGCTGCCGGTCATGCATTCAGTGTCGAGCCAGGGATCTATGTGGCGGGCAAGTGGGGTATGCGGCTGGAGGACATCGTGGTGGCTACCGAAACCGGACCTCGACGGATGAACACCACGCCTCGCGAGCTCGTGGTGCTGTGAAGCTCGCCGTCCTGAAAGTCGTCGTGAAGTGAAGCTCGACGCCGCAACCGTGATGCTGCAGTGGGCGAGCGGCGGCATGCTCTTTTTGTGGTTCACCTTGCGATCGGGTGAGATTTCGGTGGGATACGGAAAGTTGTTGCGCGGTGTCTATGCGGGGATCGCCCTCATCGGCGTGGCGCTCGGGTTTGCGTTCGACCGAATCCTCGTGCGCGAAGCAGCCGGGGTGGGGCTGGCAGTCGTAGCGCTCGTCGCATTTGCGCGGCGCGACACGATGCTGGATCGCGTCGCCACCATCATCGGATTCGTCGGCGTGGGGTTCGCCTCGCTCGCCACCGATCACCCCGACGATGTGCTGTGGTTGGTGCGACTCCTGGTTGGCGCGGTTTTTCTCGGTGCAGTCAGCGACGCAATGTTGCTGGGGCACTGGTATCTCGTGCAGCCGGGCATGCCCCGCAAGTTGCTGAACCAACTCACCAACGTGTTGTTGGTGGTGTGGCCGATCGAGGTCGTAGTGCTGCTCATCCCCACCGGAATGGTGAGTGTGTTGAATGGTTCGATCGATGACGGATGGAACGGCGTACTTGGTTGGTTCTGGCTCGCGTGTGCCGCGCTCACCGGTGTACTCGCGTGGTTTACGCGCGCGGCCCTACGGGAACGCAGTTACTCCGCAGTGATGGCGGCAACGGGGTTGAGCTATCTCGCAATCCTCATGGGCTTCGGCACCGACTTGGTGGCACGAGCCCTGTTGATGCCGTAGTTCAATCACCGGGTGTGACGAGGCGATGCCCGACTAGCGCGGTGCGACCAGTGGCCATGGCCGCGAGCGCTCGTAGGCCAGCGCCAATTCCAGCAACAACGGTTCGCTGAAGTGTCGCGACAACACCTGGAGCGCCACGGGTAACCCGTCCACGGTTCCGGCAGGAATGGAGATTCCGGGGTTGCCGTAGATGTTTGCGGGGAACGTGAGCACACCATTGTTGCCCGCACCCGCAACGACGCCGCCGAACGTGTCGGGTAGTGGACCTTCGGCATTGAAGGCGACATCGGGATTGGTGGCGGTGATGACGACGTCGACGTTCCGAAAAATCTCCGCCATTCGACGATTGAGTTCGACGCGACGCATCTCGAACTTCCCGCGCGCCTCGGTGCCGTACAAGCCATTGGTGTGCTCCAGGCCGAAACGCATCTCTGGCGTGAGGATGTCGGCGCATGCGGGCCAGTGATCGCGCAACTCGTAGGCGAGTGCGGCCATGCCTGAAATCGACCATGCAGCACCGAGTCGCGGGAGCGACGTGTCGACGTCGTCGACACGTCGCAGTCCAGCAATTTCGATGAGGTGGTCTGCTGCTTCCTCCAACACCGACCACATCGCCGGCGACGTCACCGCCGAGCCCCACGTCGGTGCGACCACCACACGCAGCCCTCGGGTTGGCACCGTGCCCAATCCTGATTCCCACCCGTCCACTCGGGGCAAGCTGAGCGGATCGTTGTCATCGTGGCCGTTGCATACGTCGAACCATCGAGCGGTGTCACGCACGCTGCGCGACAAGCAACCAGTGGTGGTCGTGAGATTCCCGAACGGCGCGCCGGGGCCGCGCGGAATTCGTCCGTACGTCGCCTTCAGTCCGACGAGGCCGGTGAATCCGGCGGGAATCCGAATCGAGCCGCCGCCGTCCCCTCCGGTCGCCAGCGTGACGAGACCGCCGGCGACGGCGGCAGCACTGCCGCCTGACGAACCACCAGGAGTGCGGCCGTGCCGCCACGGGTTGTGCGTGGCTCCGTGCAACATGGTGCGAGTGAGGTTCACTCCACCGAATTCGCTGGAGGTGGTTTGACCAACGAGCACGGCGCCCGCTGCCCGCGCGCGCAACAGCATGGTGTCCGTCGATTCGGCGATTCGATCCTTGAAGACCAAACTCGCATCCGTGTCGGGCCAACCGGTGACGTGGTCCAACTCCTTCACGCCGATCGGCACTCCACCGAACGGGAGGTCGACATCTGCACGCTGTGCTGCAGAGAGCGCGGCGTCACGATCGAGATGACAGAACGCATTCAGGTTGCTGTCGTCGATTGCGTCGAACGTGGCCTGGAGTTCCTCTGCTGGTGAACGTTCGCCGCGGCGGAATGCGTCGACGAGCGAAACGGCGTCACCTTGCCACGGTGTGTCGGTCACGCCCCAATCGTAGGTGGCGAACTGCAACGTCGTAGGTGGCGAAGTGCAACTTCTCGCCGTCGGCGTGCCCACAGTTAGCCTGCTCGCGATGGATTCCCGTGCGTTTCTCGGCCTCGAGCAACACGGAAACACCGCGTTTTCGTTGTCCGTCGTTCCTCGCTTGACCACGAGCGGGGGTTTCCTCTTCGGCGGAGCAGGTCTGGGTGCGGGAATCGCCGCACTCGAAGCCGTCTCACAGCGGCGTTGCACATGGGCGACTGCCCAGTATTTGTCGTATGCCCGTCGTGACGAACGCGTCGACATCGACGTGGTCATCGCCGTTGCAGGCAGCAGCGTCACACAAGCACGCGCCGTGTGTCGAGTCGGCGATCGGGAAGTGCTCACCGTCAACGCTGCACTCGGTGATCGCGACTTCGACGCACATGGACAATTCGTGCAGATGCCCGCGGTGGTGCCGCCCGACCAGTCCAAGCCGCGAATGCTGCGTACTGCTCACGCAAACTCGATCATGGAGGCACTCGACATGCGATTCGCCAAGGGTCGCGACATGGAGGAGCTCGACGGCACGCCCAGCGACGGTCGCACCATCATGTGGGTGCGCATCAAGTCGTTGGTCGACGGAGTCGACGCAGCCGCACTCGGCATTCTCGGGGACTTCGTGCCGATGGCTGCCGGTCAAGCCCTCGGTTTGCGCGCCGGTGGGAACAGCCTCGACAACACCATTCGCTTTGCCACGCTGGTGCCAACCGACTGGGTGCTCCTCGACATTCAAATCGAGTCGGTGCAACGCGGTTTTGCGCACGGAACCATCCAGATGTTCGCGGAAAACGGCACACTCCTGGCCACCGCCAGTCAGAGCTGCATCGCCCGAAAGTGGAAGAATTAGACCATGCAACGCCGTGACGGAATGACGGTTCCACTGCCCGGCCATCTGCACTCACATGAGAAGCAACTTCGGCAACTTGCCGAGCTTGGATACAGCGATATCTGGTCGGCTGAAGCCGACGGTGTGGACGCGTTCACTCCCTTGGCGATGGCGGCAGCGTGGGAACCGCGTTTGCGATTGGGAACGGCGATCGTTCCCGCCTACACACGGACACCTGCGCTGTTCGCCCAAAGCGTTGCATCACTCGCCGATGCGGCTCCTGGTCGCTTTGCCATCGGCATCGGGTCATCGAGCAACGTCATCATCGAGCGGTGGAACGGCATTCCGTTCGTGGAGCCGTACAAAAAGGTGCGTGACGTCGTGCGCTTCTTGCGCGATGCGCTGAGTGGCGAGAAGATCACCAAGCAGTACGACACGTTCAAGGTGGACGGCTTTCGCCTGGGTGTGCGACCCGAAGTGAAGCCACCGATCCTCGTCGCGGCATTGCGCGAAGGGATGCTGCGACTCGCCGGCCGAGAAGCCGATGGCGCGATCATCAACTGGTTGTCCCCGGATGACGTTCGAACCGTCACCAAGGTGGTGCACGACTCGGCAAGGAAAGACGGACAAGACCCGGCGACCAAGGAGATCGTTGCCCGCATCTTCGTGTGTCCGAGCGAGAACGCCGACGTCGTACGAGCCGGGGCCCGCTACGCCATCGCTGCATACCTCAATGTGCCCGTGTACGCCGAATTCCATCGTTGGCTTGGACGTGGCGACGCGCTGCAAGGCATGTGGGATGCATGGAAGAGCGGTGACCGCAAGGCGGCACTCGCCGCAATCCCGGACTCCGTCGTTGACGACTTGGTGGTGCACGGCTCGCCCGCAGAATGTCGCGCCAAGATCGATCGCTATTTCGAGAATGGAGTGAATACGTCATCACTGGCGATTCTGCAATTCGACCCGGCCGTCGACTTCTGGTCGTCGGTGGAGTCGCTGGCGCCGTCAGCCACGTGACCGTCGCACACCTCGATCCTGACGCCGCGGCCACCGCCAAAGGTGAGGCCGAAGAGCAGGCTCGCGCGCAGCGCAACCTTGGTTGGCAGTTGCTCTGGCGTGCGTTGTTGGATCAACGGCGTGCGTTGGTGCTCGGGGTAGCGATTGGCGTCACCTGGACTGCTGCGAAAGTTGCGGTACCGCAATTGACGAAAGCAGCAATCGATCGCGGCATCGAGCGCAATGGGCCGCTCTTGGCATGGTCGGTGTTCATCGCCGTGGCGGGTGTGGCAACCGGACTGCTGACGGCTGGTCGCCGCTATCTGGCATTCCGTGAAAGTCGCTGGACGGAGACCTTGCTCCGCGAACGGATCTTTGCCCACATTCAACGACTCCACGTGGGCTATCACGATCGAACACAGACGGGGCAATTGATGAGTCGTGCTTCGAGTGATCTGCAACAGGTGCAGCAGTTCGTGGTGATGATCCCGATCACATTGAGCAACGTCGCCCAACTCGTTGCAGTGACGCTGATTCTCGGGTTGACCGATTGGCGACTGGCAATCGTCGCGTTGGCGCCATTGCCGTTCATCAACGTTGCGTCAAGAAGATTCTCCAGTCGTATCCATCCCGCGGTGCTTGCAGTACAGAACGAGCAGGCACAACTGGCCAGCGTGGTGGAAGAGAGCGTGTCCGGTGTTCGAGTCGTGAAGGGTCTCGGTACCGAGAGTGTGCAATTCGAAAAACTGCGCAAGGAGGCCGACGACATCAGGGCGGTATCCCTCAAAGCTGCGAGCATTCGTAGTCGATTCCTCCCCGCCATCGACTTGCTCCCATCGTTGGGACTCATCGCAGTGTTGGGATACGGCGGGCATCGAGTCGTCAACGGTGATCTCAGCATCGGAGATTTGGTTGCGTTCAACGTGTATCTCACGATGTTGGTGTGGCCACTACGCAACATCGGCATGATGGTGGCGTTGGGCCAGCGTGCCGCCGCTGCTCTCGTGCGGGTACACGAGGTGTTGTCGACCGAGCCTGCGGTACAAAGCCCCAAGCAACCGCGACCGCTACCGGCTCGACACACGTCGCACGCCGTTGGCGCGGTGTCGTTCGAAGACGTGGTGTTTGGTTACGGGGATGACCACAAGGTGCTCGACGGAATGAGTATGTCCATTGCGCCAGGGGAGTCGGTTGCGTTGGTGGGTGCCACTGGAGCCGGCAAGAGCACCATCGTTCGGCTGCTGTTGCGCTTTTACGACGTGGAGCAAGGCCGCATCACATTGGATGGCATCGATCTGCGTCGGCTCGACGTGCGCGAGTTGCGACAAAACATCGGTGTGGTGTTCGAGGAGACGTTCTTGTTCAACGATTCGGTCCGCAACAACATTGCGTTTGCGAAACCCGATGCCGACATGGAAACGGTGGAGCGCGCGGCGCGACTCGCCGGCGCCCACGACTTCATCGTGCGACTTCCCGAAGGGTACGACACTCCGATCGGTGAGCGTGGTTTCTCGTTGAGCGGCGGGCAACGTCAGCGTGTGGCGATTGCTCGCGCAATCGTCGCCGACCCCCGCGTGTTGGTGCTGGACGATGCGACGAGCGCAGTCGACCCGAGCAAAGAACACGAAATCCGCGATGCCATGCGCACCGTGATGGCAGGGCGAACCACGATCGTCATCGCGCACCGTCCCGGCACGATCGCGTTGGCCGACCGGATCGTGTTGATCGACGAAGGACGCGTCGTGGCAGTTGGCCAGCATCGTGAGTTGCTCGACACGAGCGAGCGCTACCGCGAAGTGTTGGCGGCGTGGGCCGTGCGCGACGACACCGCCGCGTCGGAT
>JAFMJP010000052.1 GCA_017853375.1 Actinomycetota bacterium | reverse complement strand
ACGGGCATCGCGCTCGACCGCAAACTGTTCGTTGCACGCAAGCGCATCGAGCACGAATTGCCCGACGAATTGCGAACGTACTTTCCGTCGCTTTCGTCGCGAACTCTCATCTACAAAGGAATGCTCACTACGCCCGAGCTCGGCATGTTCTTTCCCGATCTGTCGGACTCCGACATGGAGTCCGCGATGGTGTTGGTGCACAGCCGGTTCAGCACCAACACGTTCCCGTCGTGGCCGCTCGCGCACCCGTACCGCTACATCGCACACAACGGCGAGATCAACACCGTGCAAGGCAACCGCAACTGGATGCGCACACGCGAAGCGCTGCTCTCCACGCCGCTGATTCCGGGACTCGAGCGAGCCTTCCCCATCTGCACCCCGAACGGCAGCGACTCCATGAGTTTTGACGAAGTGCTCGAGCTGCTGCATCTCTCCGGTCGCGCGTTACCGCACGCCGTGTTGATGATGATCCCCGAAGCGTGGGAAAACCACGCCACCATGCCCGCCGACAAGCGCGCGTTCTACCAATATCACTCGTCACTGATGGAGCCATGGGACGGCCCGGCGAGCGTGGCATTCTGCGACGGCACGGTGATTGGTGCGGTGTTGGACCGCAACGGGTTGCGCCCCAGTCGTTATTGGGTCACCGACGACGACCTCGTCATCATGGCCAGCGAAGTCGGCGTCGTGGACGTGGCACCCGAGCGAGTGGTGCGAAAAGGCCGTCTGCAACCGGGCCGCATGTTGTTGGTGGACACTGCGCAAGGACGCATGGTGAGCGATGAAGAAGTAAAGGCAGCCCTCGCCGCTGCACAGCCGTATGCAACTTGGCTGGCCGAGGGCATGGTGCAGTTGCCCGACCTGCCCGATCGAGAGCACGTGGTGCACAGCCACGAAAGCGTGTTGCGTCGTCAACAAGTGTTCGGCTACACGCACGAGGACATGAAGGTGATCATCGCGCCGATGGCCAAGGCGGGTGCCGAACCGATCGGCTCGATGGGTACCGACACTCCGCTGGCGGTGTTGTCCGCTCGGCCTCGATTGTTGTTCGACTACTTCAAGCAGTTGTTTGCGCAAGTAACCAACCCGCCGCTCGACGCAATCCGCGAAGAAGTGGTCACTTCCGTGGGCTCCACGCTCGGCCCCGAAGCCAACTTGTTGGAGGCAACCCCCGACAACTGTCGTCAATTGGTGTTGCCGTTTCCCATCTTGGACAACGACGAGCTCGCCAAGATCATCCACATCAACGACGACCACACCATGCCGCACCTGCGCAGCGTGGTGGTGAGTGGTTTGTATCGCGTGGCCGACGGTGCACACGGCATGCGAACGGCAATCGAAGAGATACGCAACAAGGTGAGCGACTTCATCGATGACGGCGCACGCATCATCGTGCTGTCCGATCGCAACAGCGACTCGGTGTATGCGCCGATTCCGTCGCTGTTGCTCACCAGCGCGGTGCACCACCATCTGATTCGCGAGCGACAGCGCACCAAGGTGGGCTTGGTCATCGAATGCGGTGACGCGCGCGAAGTGCACCACATGGCGCTGCTCATCGGATACGGCGCGGGTGCAATCAACCCGTATCTTGCATTCGAATCGATCGAACACATGATTGCGGCCGACGACGGCCGCGGGATGCACGGCTTGGGCGGCATGGACCCCAAGAAGGCCGTGCGCAACTACATCAAAGCCGCCGGCAAGGGCGTGCTCAAGGTGATGAGCAAAATGGGCGTGTCGACCGTCGCGTCGTACACCGGTGCGCAGATTTTCGAAGCCATCGGTTTGTCGCGCGAAGTAGTGAACGAATTCTTCACCGGCACGGTGTCGCGTCTCGACGGCATCGATCTCGAGGTCGTCGCCAGTGAAGTTGCCGCACGTCATGCGGCCGGGCATCCTTCACGACCAGATCAACGAGCACACCGACAACTGGAACTTGGCGGCGAATACCAGTGGCGACGAGAGGGCGAACATCACCTCTTCAACCCCGAAACCGTGTATCGCCTCCAGCACTCCACGCGTGCCGGGCGATACGACCTGTTCAAGCAGTACACCGCCGCAGTCGACGACCAGAGCAAGGTGCTCGCCACGTTGCGCGGCTTGTTCGCACTGCAGCCCGCGGCCACACCTGTGCCCATCGACGAAGTGGAACCGGTGAGCGACATCGTCAAACGATTCTCCACCGGCGCGATGAGTTACGGATCGATTTCTGCCGAAGCACACGAAACGCTCGCGATAGCGATGAATCGCATCGGCGGGAAGAGCAACACCGGCGAAGGCGGCGAGGACGCCGAACGTTACGTGCCCATGGCCAACGGCGACTCCAAACGTTCGGCGATCAAACAGGTGGCATCAGGACGGTTCGGCGTCACCAGCGAATACCTGGTGAATGCCGACGATCTCCAAATAAAAATGGCGCAAGGCGCAAAGCCCGGCGAAGGTGGCCAGCTTCCGGGACACAAGGTGTATCCGTGGATCGCCAAAACTCGCTACAGCACGCCGGGTGTCGGACTCATCTCGCCACCACCGCACCACGACATTTACTCGATCGAGGATTTGAAGCAACTCATCCACGACCTGAAGAACTCCAACCCCGAGGCGCGCGTGCACGTGAAGCTCGTGGCCGAAGTGGGTGTGGGCACCGTCGCGGCGGGTGTGAGCAAAGCGAAAGCCGATGTGGTGCTCATCTCCGGACACGATGGTGGCACGGGTGCGTCGCCGCTGACCTCGCTGAAACATGCCGGTGCGCCGTGGGAGCTCGGTTTGGCCGAGACACAACAAACGCTCATGCTCAACGGTTTGCGCGATCGCATCGTGGTGCAAACCGACGGACAAATGAAGACTGGTCGCGACGTGATCGTTGCGGCGCTGCTGGGGGCCGAAGAGTTTGGTTTTGCCACGGCACCCCTCGTGGTGAGCGGCTGCATCATGATGCGCGTGTGTCACCTCGACACGTGTCCGGTGGGCATCGCCACACAAAATCCCGAATTGCGAAAGAAGTTCAGTGGTCAGCCGGAGTTCGTGGTGAACTTCTTCGAGTTCATCGCACAAGAAGTGCGCGAATACCTGGCGATGCTCGGCTTCCGCTCCGTGGCCGAAGCTGTTGGTCGAGTGGACCGCATCAACGCCCAAGTGGCAGTCGACCATTGGAAGGCGAGCGGCCTCGACATCGCACCATTGCTTGCCGTGCCGCAGAACCCGTATGGCTCCACGTTGCACCACTCGGTGGACCAAGACCACGGCCTGGTCGACGCGCTCGACAATGAATTGATCGCTCGTTGTGCGCCGGCGTTGGAAGACGGACATCGCGTCGAGGTGTCCCTGCCGATTCGCAACGTGAACCGCAGCGTGGGCACGATGCTCGGAAGTCGAGTCACCAAAAAGTGGGGAGGTGCAGGACTGCCCGACGACACCATCACGCTGCGCTTTGCGGGTTCGGCGGGGCAGTCGTTCGGTGCGTTCGTGCCGCGCGGCATCACCATGATGTTGGAAGGTGACGCCAACGACTACCTCGGCAAGGGATTGTCGGGTGGACGCATCGTGGTGCGGCCCGACCGCCGTGCCACGTTTGCTGCACAAGACAACGTGATCGCCGGAAACGTGATTGGTTACGGCGCCACGAGTGGCGAGATACATCTGCGGGGCATCGTGGGTGAGCGGTTCTGCGTGCGCAATTCCGGTGCCATTGCCGTGGTGGAAGGTGTGGGTGATCACGGCTGCGAATACATGACCGGTGGGCGAGTGGTGGTGCTCGGTACGACGGGCCGCAACTTTGCTGCCGGTATGTCCGGCGGCATCGCCTACGTGCTCGACGAGGCTCCTGCCGCGACCGGATCGACAGCCGGCGATTTTGCCTCCCGCGTGAACTCCGAACTCGTCGATGTCGTCGACCTCGATGCCGAAGATCGCGAATGGCTGTCGGGCGTACTGCGTCGTCACTACGACCTCACCGAGTCTGCCGTTGCGGCCCGACTGCTCGGGCTTGACGCCCCGTTCGCCAACTTCCGCAAGGTGATGCCGCGCGACTATGCCCGAGTGTTGCGCGTGATGGCCGATGCACAGCGCGCCGGTCTCGATGACGCTGTAACTTCGCAAAAAATCATGGAGAGCGTCAATGCCTAACGTCGTGACGCCAGAGGCGCACTATGGGTGAGCCCACTGGATTTCTCAAGTGGGGTCGCACCACGCCCAAGCGCCGCCCGATTCCCGTACGAGTCGCCGACTGGCGCGAGGTGTACGAACCATTCGACCAAGGCAAGTTGCACGAGCAAGCCGGCCGGTGCATGGATTGTGGCATTCCGTTTTGCAACAACGGTTGTCCACTGGGCAACTTGATTCCCGATTGGAACGACCTCGTGTATCGCGATCACTGGCGCGACGCCATCGAACGATTGCATGCCACCAACAACTTTCCGGAGTTCACCGGCCGTTTGTGTCCGGCACCGTGCGAATCGGCATGCGTCCTTGGCATCAACGCCGATCCCGTCACCATCAAACAGGTGGAAGTTGAGATCATCGATCGTGCATGGCGTGAGGGTTGGGTTACCCCGCAGGTGCCCGGCGTGCGCACCGGCCATCGCGTGGCGGTGATCGGCTCGGGTCCTGCAGGCTTGGCCGCGGCGCAACAACTCACGCGTGCAGGTCACGAGGTGATCGTGTTGGAGCGAGCCGATCGCCTCGGAGGTCTGTTGCGCTACGGCATTCCCGAATTCAAGATGGAAAAGCAGCACATCGAACGTCGCATCGAACAGATGAAAGCCGAAGGCACCGAGTTTCGTACCAATGCGGTGGTGGGTGACAACGTGGACATCGAAGTGTTGCGTGCCACGCATGACGCCATCGTGTTGGCTTGCGGCGCCACCGCGTGGCGCGACCTTCCGGTTCCGGGTCGCGAATTGAAGGGCATCTACCAAGCAATGGAATATCTGCCGATTGCCAACAAGGTGCAAGAGGGCGACTTCGCCGAACCCAGCATCAGCGCTGCAGGCAAACACGTGGTCATCATCGGTGGAGGCGACACCGGGGCCGACTGCCTGGGTACCGCACATCGCCAGGGTGCCGCATCGGTGACGCAGTTGGAAATCATGCCGCGTCCGCCGGAAGTGCGCAGTGGCGACAACCCCTGGCCACAGTGGAGTTTGGTGTATCGCACTTCATCGGCACACGAAGAAGGTGGCGAGCGCGTCTTCAGCGTGTCGACCGAGGAGTTCGTCGGTGATGCCGATGGCAACGTGCGGGCATTGGTGCTCAACGAAGTTCGCTTCGAATCCGGCGCGCCCACAGCCGATGGTCGCCCTGCGACGCCCGGCAAGTTCGTTCCGGTGCCGGGCACGCGAACCGAGCTGCGCGCCGACATGGTGTTGCTTGCACTCGGATTCGTCGGACCCGAGAAGGGATCGTGGCTCGATCAACTTGGTGTCGAATTGGATTCGCGCGGCAACGTGGCACGCACCGACGACTATCGCACCAACGTGGACGGCGTGTTCGTGGCAGGTGACATGGGTCGCGGACAGAGCCTCATCGTGTGGGCAATTGCCGAAGGTCGTGCGGCGGCGGCTGCAGTGGACAAGCACTTGATGGGTGCGTCGTCACTTCCGTCACCTATCGTCGCCTCTGCCCGTCCGCTTACCTAAACTCAACGCAATGCGATCGCGTTGGCTGCTGGTTCTCGTTGCGCTCTCCGCGTGCGGGGTCGATGCTGCCGGTTCGGCGACCACCATCGTGCCGATCGGCCCCACCGACTTTGCCACCATTCCACCTGCCGTCACCACCATTGCACCCGTGGTCACCACGCTTCCGCCAGGAGCAGTGGGAGTCGAGCAGATCTACGTGGTGCAAGCCGGCGATTCACCGATCAAAGTGGCGAATGCCTTCGGAATTTCAGTGGAACAGCTGTTGTCGTGGAATGGTCTCATTTCCACCTCGCAATTCCCGTACCCCGGTCGACAATTGAAGATTCCGCCGAGCGCACAGGTCACCGTGAACCAAACCCAGCAAACCGTGGTTGCCAACCCCGTTGGCAAACCGGGTTGCGGTAATCGTCCCGCGGGTACGTACGAAGTGCAGGCCGGCGACTCGATCTCGGGCATCCGTACGAAATTCTGCGTGTCGGTCACGTCGTTGCTGGCAGCCAATCAGTGGCCGAGTGTGAACGTGTTCTTGTATCCCGGATTGAAGATCAACATCCCCGCCGCCGGCAGCTGACCCTTTCAATCCCTACCCGCTTGGGCCATGCGATTCGGATTGCGCGCACCTGACCTATGGCGAGAGGGCATCGATGGGTGAGTAGCATCGAGGTAGCATCGAGGTATGAAACTCAGTGTCAGTCTCCCAGAGGTGGAATGTGAGTTCTTGGATAAGTGTGTGGAGCAGGGGCTATACCCATCCCGATCAGCGGTAGTGCTTCGAGCTCTCCGTTTGTTGCGAAGTGCCGATCTCGGGAAGATGTACTCCGACGCGTTTGCTGAATGGGACGAAAGCGACGAGGGTGCAGATTGGGATGCCATCGACACTGCCAGTGAGATTTCCTGATGCTGCGAGGGGAGATTCGGCTAGTAAACCTTGATCCTGCCAAACGCGACGAAGCTGCCAAAGTTCGCCCAGCTGTCATCGTAAGCAACGACGCTCTGAATGCTCGCTCAATGTCGTTGGAGCGAGGCGTGGTTACTGTGGTCCCAATCACGTCCAACATCGAAAACGTGTATCCCTTCCAGGTGAAACTCTCCCGGATCGGTACTGGATTGCGGGTGGACTCCAAAGCTCAGGCAGAACAGATCCGTTCGGTGTCGATAAGTCGAATTGGCCGCCGAGTGGGGCAACTCAACGCCGATACACAAGAGGAGTTGGATATTGCTTTGCGCCTACATCTGAGTCTGTAGCAATTGTCAGAGTCGGGGCGTGGTTAGCGCTGGGTGTTGCGGAACTTGGAGCGGCGTTCGTGACGTTCGAGCGCCAATTCGATGAGTTCGTCGATCAATGCCGCATACGTGATGCCTGACGCCTGCCACAACTTGGGGTACATCGAAATCGGCGTAAAACCAGGAATGGTGTTGATCTCGTTGCACAAGAACCCGCGACCCGTGCTGCCGTCGGCACGTTGCTGTTCATAGAAGAAGTCGACGCGGGCCATGCCTTCTGCGCGCACGGCGCGAAACACCCGCAGCGCCATTTCGCGAACGGCTGCCGACTCGGTGTCGCTCAACGGGGCGGGGACCAACAATTTTGCTCCGTCGCCGATGTACTTGTCTTCGTAGTCGTAGAACTCGCGACCCGGGACGATCTCGCCGGCAACCGAGGCTCGCGGTTCGCGATTGCCGAGCACCGCGACTTCGATCTCGCGACCGGTGATGGCTTCTTCGAACAACACCCACTCGTCGTAGGCGAGGGCGGCGCGTGCAGCTGCAACGGCTTCGTCGAGCGTCTTTGCTTTGGTGACACCGACCGATGAACCCATGTTGGCGGGCTTCACGAACACGGGAAGGCCGAGCTGTGCGACGGCAGCCGCAATCGCGGAGCTGCCGGCTGCGCCGCCAATCTCGTCGGCGCGCAACGCGACGAATCGTGGTTGTGCGATTCCTTCGGATGCCAACACGCGCTTGGTGGTCGCTTTGTCCATCGACACCGCACTACCCAACACGCCGGTACCGACGTACGCCACGTGAGCGAGATCCAACATGCCTTGCACCGTGCCGTCTTCGCCCATTGGGCCGTGCAACAGCGGGAGCACCACGGTGCGTGCAGCACCGGCGACGACTTCACCCAACGATGACGGACGTCCGACTGCTTCCAGTCGTTCGGGCAGCGCGTCGCGACCACGCGCCAGTGCGGCCATGGCACTCTCGGCCAACATCCACTCTCCGCTGCGCGAAATTGCGACCGTGGTCACGTCGTATCGCTCGGGATCGAGCGCGCGCAACACGTGGGCTGCGGTGACGCAACTGACATCGTGTTCGGCCGACTCGCCACCAAAGATGACGATTACGTGGGTGCGCGAGCGCGAATTCACTCGTCTCCACGGTACTTGCCTCGTACGCTAAGTAGTCGTATGCGCTTCATGGCCACGGATGTTGCACATGCAGTGAACGGCGAATTGCGTGGCAAGAATGCCCACTTGTCCGGGGCCACATTCGACTCGCGCACGTTGGTGATGGGGCAGTTGTTCGTGCCGATCGTTGCCGAGCGCGACGGGCACGACTTCATCGTCGACGCCCTCGGGCGTGGCGCTGGTGCATATCTCACCTCGCGAGATGCGGTGACTAGTGCGCGCGACGTAGGTGGCTCACAGGACGGCGCCCACCGCGGAACGGCCATCGTCGTACCCGACACGTTGGAGGCACTACGCAAACTTGGGCGTTGGGCTCGTGAATCGCTCAGTGACACGGTGCAACACCGAGTCGTGGGTATCACCGGCAGCGTCGGCAAGACCACCACCAAAGATTTGGCTGCAGCCGCCATCGGTTCGGCGTTGAAAGTTGCAGCAAGTTCGCGATCGTTCAACAACGACCAAGGCGTACCGATCACATTGCTGAACGCCCCAGACGACTGCGAAGCGCTCGTGCTGGAAATGGGAATGCGTGGCCACGGTGAAATCACCAGGCTGACCGAAGTCGGCTTGCCGAACATCGGCATCGTTACCGCCGTAGCGGAAGCGCACAGTGCACTTCTGGACAACTTGGATGGCATTGCTCGCGCCAAGGGTGAGCTCGTCGAAGCCTTGCCATCGAGCGGTGTCGCCATTTTGAATGCCGACGACGAACGCGTCTTGGCGATGCAGTCGCGCACGTCGGCGCGGATCATCACATTCGGCGAAGCACCATCGGCAACGGTACGAATCACGGGTGTCGATCTCGATGAGCGTGCGCATGCCACCGTGCATCTCGCCACGCCGTGGGGCAACGTGTCGTTTGCCTTGCCCATCGCGGGCCGACACAGCGCGAGCAATGCGGCTGCTGCCATCGCCGCTGCCGGTGCGTGCGGGGTGGACGTGCAAGGTGCAGCCGCGGCGATTACCTCGGCTCCAATGTCGCCCAATCGCATGAGTGTGCGAACCACGTCTCGCGGTGTGGTGCTGATCGATGACTGCTACAACGCAAACCCCAAGTCGATGGCTGCTGCATTCGACACCCTTGCGTCCATTCCAGCTAAACGCCGTTTTGCATTCGTGGGCACCATGGCGGAACTGAAGGATCCGAACATCGCCCACCGCGCGATTGCGTCACTCGCACGGCGCATGGAGATCCACCTCATTGCGGTGGACACCAATTTGTATGGCGAGACCGCCGGTTCGGGTGACGCCACCCTCGGACCCGAAGCAGCCGGTGCATCGCTCACCCTGCAGGCCGCAATCGAGCGTGTGGGCGAATTCGGCGACGGTGATGCCGTGTTGGTGAAGGGGTCGCGAGTCGCCGGACTCGAGAGGTTGGTTCAGGCGTTCGAATAGCGCTCGTCGAGCGCACGCGTGTTGCACCACCATGCCAACACCAACGCCCACGCAGCACCGATGAACAGCAACCATCGCGTTCCATAACGGTCCACCAACGGACCAAAGATGATGTTGCCGATTGGCACAGTTCCGCCGAACGACATGAACCACAACGCCATGGTGCGACCGCGTTCGTGTGCAGCGAGTCGGCCCTGCAGCACGGTGCCCATTGCAGTGGTGGTGAAGAAGTACGACACACCAAGTGCGAACCCCGACACGAATGCCGGCACCGCAGAGCGGGAGGCGGCAAAGGCCGCCATTGCCACCGCGTTCGCTGCAAAGCCCCAACGGATCATCACGCGTGGATCACGCCCGACGAACACCGTGCCCAGTGCCAAGCCGCCGAGTGCCGCACCGAGCGCCCACGTTGCATACAGCCACTTGTAGACCGCACTCGAGTCGTTGATGCCGAAGTTCAGCTCGGCCACGGCGGGGAACAAGCCGATGTAGGGCAGTGAGATGAGCGAGTACAACGCCAACGTGAGAATCAGACGTCGTACGACTGGTCGGTCGCGCGCCACCCGGAAGGCAAACGTGAAACGCGTCCAACCGCGGGTCGTGTCGCGTTGGTGTGCCGGCACCTTGGTGTTCCACAACGCCCACACCACCAGCAGGTACGTCACCGCGTTGAACGAAAAGAAGTGCCACGCCTCGGCCCCAAGCGGCGAAAACAACGCCACCAAAATCGGGCCGATCACACGCGAGCCGTTGATCAACGTGGAGTTGAGCGACATCGCGCCCGGCAGGTCCGCTTGCGGCACGAGCGACGGCAACAATGCCGACCACGCCGGCATGTTGAGCGCACCGCCGATACCCACACCGAGTTGCGCAAGGAAGATTGCCCAGATCGGCGCATCGACTCGTGCCAATGCCGCCAGCACCACGGAGAATGTGAGCATCACCAATTGCATCGACGCAAGCCACTTGCGCCGATCGACGGTGTCGGCGATGACACCAGCGGGTATCGCGAGCAGCAACAAGGGACCCATCTGCGCCAGGATGAGCAACGCCACCACCGACGCCTTGCCCGTGCGGTTGTAGATGTAGATGGGCAACACCACGTTTTGAATCCACGAACCGATGTTGGACCCGAACGATGCAACGAAAATTCTTCGGAACTGCTCGTGCGACAATGCAGACCTTGCACTGCCGGGTCGAATGATGGGAAGTTCGCCCGTTTCGGTGGCGAGGGGAGAACTATCAGTCATGTGCGAACCGCAGTGTTCTAACCTAGGTCGCTGATGAGCCAGCAGCGCGCCGCCAACGCACCAATTGCGTCACACACGGTGTTGTCTCAAGCGGCGTCGTCGCAGGCTGTGTCGTCTCAGGCGTCGTCGCAGACCAATTCCGGTGAGCCGGCCGAAGCGTGCTCGACGCGATTT
>JAFMJP010000051.1 GCA_017853375.1 Actinomycetota bacterium | reverse complement strand
AAGGGCCGCCCCTTTCGTTTTGTATCCACTTCCCCGCCGGGCGAGTCCCTGCACCGTGTACGCCGGATGCGGCTTCTCGTGTGCTTCGAGTGTGCTTCGAGTGTGTTACGCGGTGAAGGCGTCGTATCCGTCGCGCTCGAGTTGATCGGCCAGTTCCGGCCCGCCACTTGCCACGATGCGTCCTTTGGCAAGGATGTGCACGAAGTTGGGCTTCAAGTCGGCAAAGATTCGGCTGTAGTGGGTGATCACCAGTACGCCAAGTTTGCGTTCATTGGTGAGATCTTCCACTCGTCGCGCACAATCGCGAAGAGCATCGATATCCAAACCCGAGTCGAGCTCATCCAACACCACGATGCGCGGGTCCAACATGGCAAGTTGCAACGTTTCGTTGCGCTTCTTCTCGCCACCCGAGAAATCCACGTTCACTGCGCGATGAATGAGTGCCTCGTCCAAACCGATACGGGCAGCCTCAGCACCGATGCGTTCGGCCAGTTGTGCTTGGTTACTCCCCCGCTCGGCGAGGGCTTCGTTGAGCAGTTCGTCGATGCCCACTCCCGGGATTTCGGTTGGATACTGCATCACCAAGTGAAGACCCGCGAGTGCTCGCTTCCACGTGGGAAGTGACACCATGTCGACATCGTCGAGGGTGACGCTGCCTTGCGTGATGGTGTAGCCGGGTTTGCCCATGATTGCGGCCGAAAGAGTCGACTTGCCGGCCCCGTTGGGACCCATCACCGCATGAACCTCACCCGAGCGGACCGTCAAGTTGATGCCGTTCAAGATCTGCGTGTCGCCTGCCTTGGCGTGGAGATCACGTATGGACAGCACGCTCACGGCTGGGCTCGCTTCACTCGAGGGTCGGGCGATGCGGTGTTCAGCGCAGGCTGATCGGAAACGAACACGTCGTCACCACGAACTTCTGCCACGAACACCGGCACCGGTTGCGTGGCGGGGAGTGTGCTCGGCACTCCGGTTTCCAAACTGAATGCACTGCCGTGGCGAATGCACGACAATTGCTTGGTGTCGCAATCGACATCGCCGTCGACGAGTGCAACGTCGGCATGACTGCATCGATTCCCAATGGCGTACACCTGGCTGCCGATTCGAACGACTGCGACGACCTGTTTGCCAACCTCGAACTTTGCGGCGGCGCCATCGACCAAATCGTTGAATGCACAGATGCGGTGCATGGTCATGCGCGTACCCCCGTGCCACCCACTACGGCACCACCCTTGGCGGCGCCCAACAGCTTCCTGCCCACTTTGTCGCGCAATGCGTCGGGCTGCGCCGCTGCCGGCAAACGATTGATCACATCGGCAAAGAAGCCGAATACCACCAGACGCTCCGCAATCTCGGGGCGAATGCCACGGCTTTCCAAGTAGAAGCGCTGTTCATCGTCGATCGGGCCAACGGTGCTGGCGTGACTGCACTTCACATCGTTGGTTTCGATCTCCAGATTCGGCACGCTTTCTGCCCACGACCCGCTGGAGAGCGTCAGGTTGCGGTTGGTCTGGAATGCTTCCGACTTGTCGGCGTTGTCCCGAATCTTGATGAGCCCGGTGTACACGCTCTTGGCGTGGTCCTTCACTGCACCCTTGAAGAGCAGGTCGCTGTGAGTGCGAGGTGCCGCGTGGTCCTGCAACGTGCGGAAGTCGTGCATCTGCGTGCCATCGGCAAAGTACAACGCCACTTGTTTGGCCGATGCACCCTGACCCACGAGGCGAACCCCGGCCCGAATGCGTGCATAATCGCCACCGAGCGCAATCGTCGACGTGGAAATCGTGGAGTCCCGCTCTCCGAGTGCGCGTTGGTAGCCGATCAACCAGGTGCCTTCACCAAGTTCGTTGATGGCCACGTACGTCACCCGCGCCGCTTGCGCTGCACGAATCTTCACCAACGGCACGATGAGCGAACGGCACGAGTCGCCGGACACGAAACGTTCCACCACCGTGACTTCGCTGTTCTCTGCTGCGTCGATTTCCAACGACGGAAAACCCAAGATGCCCGAGTCGTGTACATGGTGTGTCACCAGAATCGGATCCGCAATCGCCTGACCTCGGGAAGTGCCCACCCGAACCACGCCGCCGCGCGCGACGTCCGACGCTTTGTCGCGCGTGCCCGGTGCAGTGTGGAGCGCATGCAACTGCTCGAACACGTCGGCAGCCTCCACCGACACGTCGGCGAGCGCCAGGCGCGACTCGTGCGACACCACTGCGGCGTCCCCCGACACCGTGGTGGTCACCGCCCCGACCGAGTAAGAGCCGAGATCGAGTTCACCGATGCGGCTGTAGCGCCACAGTTCCTGCTCAGCAGTGGGCAGCGCGATGTCGGCAGGCATGACCATGGGTTTACTTCTTGCGCTTCTTGTTGCGCTTGAACTTCTTCGGTTTGCCTCGCTCCAATTCGCTGACAACATCAGGTGCAATGGCGTTGATGATCGACTCGGCTTCGCTGAGAATCGCCGCAGCGCTTCCGTCGTCCAAACTGGACGGCGCCTCGGGCGCTGCACCCGTCACGAGGGTGCCGTGCGTCCAGCCAACGTCCATGGCTCGACGGTCGAACTTGGGGCACTCAGTCGGACAACGCCACGGTGCTTCCGGGGCAAGGCCCAGCTTGCAGCCACGCACGGTGTCGCCGTTGTTGTAGGTGCGACTTTCGAAGTGGCGACAATCGGTGCGCATCGACATGGCGAAAGAAACGGTAGTTCGTTGGGGCTGCAGTGGGTTCAGCCCACCGAACCTTCCATTTGCAGCTCGATCAGGCGGCTCCACTCCACCGCATACTCCATCGGCAAGGTGCGAGTCACTGGCTCGATGAACCCGTTCACCACCATGCCCATGGCTTGCTCTGGGGTGAGGCCGCGACTGGTGAGATAGAACAACTGCTCGTCGGCAATCTTCGACACGGTTGCTTCATGACCAACTTGTGCGTCGCGCTCGCCCACTTCCATGTACGGCAGGGTGCGGCTTTCTGAGTCTTCGTCCAGGATGAGTGCGTCGCATTGCACGTGGCTCTTGCAGTTGGTGGCACCTTCCTCCACTCGCACCAGCCCGCGATAGGTGGTGATACCACCGTCCTTGCTGATGGACTTGGACACGATCTTCGACGAGGTTTCCGGCGCTGCGTGCACCATCTTTGCCCCGGCATCTTGATGTTGACCCGCACCGGCATAGGCAACCGACAGCACCTCGCCCGTGGCTTTGGGTCCGACGAGATACACGCTCGGATACTTCATGGTGAGCTTGGAGCCGATGTTGCCGTCGATCCACTCCATGTGACCTTCGGCTTCCACGCGAGCACGCTTGGTGACGAGGTTGTACACGTTGGGCGACCAATTCTGAATGGTGGTGTAGGTGACGTGAGCGCTCGGCTTCACCACGATTTCCACCACGGCCGAATGCAAGGAATCGTTGGTGTAGACCGGCGCCGAGCAACCCTCGATGTAGTGCACTTTGGATCCTTCGTCGGCGATGATCAACGTGCGTTCGAACTGTCCGGCGTTTTCCGAATTGATGCGGAAATACGCCTGCAGCGGCATTTCGCACTCCACGCCGGGTGGAACGTAAATGAACGAACCGCCCGACCACACCGCGGTGTTGAGTGCGGAGAACTTGTTGTCGCCCGGGGTAATCACGGTGCCGAAGTATTGCTTCACCAGGTCGGGATACTCACGGAGGGCGGTGTCCATGTCGCAGAACAGAATTCCCTGTTGTTCGAGGTCCTCGCGATTGCGATGGAACACCACTTCGCTTTCGTATTGTGCGGTAACGCCTGCGAGATACTTGCGCTCGGCTTCCGGGATTCCGAGCTTCTCATACGTGGCTTTCATCTGCTCGGGGAGGTCGTCCCATTCACTCACCTGTTCGGTAGCGGGCTTCAAGTAGTAGTAGATGTCTTGAAAGTCAAGATCCGGCATGTTCACCGCGAACCACTCGGCCATGGGCTTCTTATCGAAGGTGTTCAGCGAGCGCAAACGCATCTTGCGCATCCACTCCGGTTCACCCTTCCACCAGGAGATCTGCTCCACGACGCGGTCATTGAGACCCTTCTCCGGGGTAAAGGCATATTCGACGTCGTCGCTCCAACCCAAGGAATATTTGGAAAGGTCGAGGTCGAAGCTGGTCATGGGGAATTTCTCCTACGCAGATAGTAACAATTATCGGGTCCAGCCCCACCGCCGAGACCTGTGGCGCACGGCGCACCGTCACCTGCGGCGCGGTCCTTTCTGACACGGCGCACCCCCGCGATGCAGTCGGGGTGAACAGGCGTAGCGTCGTTGCGTCGTATGGAGCGCTTCGGACTGGTCGGACTTCCCAACGCGGGCAAGTCGTCGCTCTACAACGCCCTCACCGGATCCAACGCGCTTGCTGCCCCGTATCCGTTCGCCACGAAGGATCCCAACATCGGTGTGGCCAAGGTGCTCGACCCTCGTCTCGATGCGTTGGCGAAAATGTCGGAAAGCAAAAAGGTGGTGAACGCCACCATCGAAGTGGTGGACATCGGCGGCTTGGTGGAGGGCGCGAGCAAAGGCGAAGGTCTCGGCAACAAGTTCCTCGCCAACATTCGCGAAGTTGATGCGATCGTGTTCGTCTTGCGTGCATTCGTCGACGACGACATTCCCGGACCGAGCGATCCGCTCGAACACCTGCGCGTGGTGGAGTTGGAGTTGGCGTTGGCCGATTTGGAGAGCGTGGAAACGAAACTCAGCAAGATGAAGAAGGCTGCACGCATGGACAGCTCCATCGCCGATGAAGTCGAAGCGCTGGAACGCGCACAAGTGTTGCTTGCCGAAGGCCGCCCGTTGTATCGCGCAGGAATCTCCGAAGCAGACCGTGCGTTGCTGGCGCCACACTTCCTGCTCACGGCTCGCCGCGTACTTGCCGTGGTGAACGTCGCCGAAGACGCTCTCGACACGATTCCCGCCCACGTGGCCAAGGTGGCAGCCGAATTGGCTCCCCCGGGCTCGGCAAGCGAGCACGAAGTAGAAGTGCTCGGCATGAGCGTGCAAATCGAGGCCGAAGCCGCTCAATTGGTCGGCCAAGATCGCATCGACATGCTCGAAGCACTCGGACTTGGCGAGGGTGCGCTACCCCGTTTGGTGCGCTCGGCATACCACTTGCTTGGCTTGCGCACGTTTTTTACCACTGGCGACAAGGAATCGCGCGCATGGACATTTCATGCGGGAGCCAAAGCACCTGAATGTGCCGGAAAAATCCATACCGATCTGCAGCGCGGCTTCATTCGTGCCGATGTGATCCATTGCGACGAGTTGTTGTCGATTGGTTCATGGTCGAAGGCACGCGATGTGGGCAAACTCCGCGTCGAAGGCAAGGACTACGAGGTTGCCGACGGCGACGTCATGGAGATCCGCTTCAACGTATGACGTCGACCAATGCGTGGCTGGTTGCACAGGGCCGCGTGTTGGCAAGTGCCACCGTGGCCGACACCCGGGCACAGCGTCGTCGCGGAATGCTCGGGCAGAAACACCCCGAATTTGCACTGGTATTGCCCAACTGCAGATGGGTGCACACCATCGGAATGCGGTGCGCACTTGACGTCGCCTATCTCGATGATGAGTCTCGAGTGATGAAGGTACAGCAGCTGAGTCCCATGCGACTGCCGATGCCCGTGTTGGCTGCGCACAGCGTGGTGGAAGCACGCGCCGGGTCGTTCGAGCGCTGGGGCGTGCGCGTGGGAGACATCGTGGAAGTGCGGCGCGTGAACGATGCACCGTCAACGAGTCGGCCCGTATGACCGGCAAACTCGTTCTCGTTGCCACGCCCATCGGCAACCTTGCCGATATCACCGCCCGTGCCATCGACGCCCTGCGCGAAGCCGACGTCATCTGCTGTGAGGACACGCGACATTCCAGCAAGCTGCTGCAACGCATCGGAGTGAGCGACAAACCACTCCTCGTCGTGAACGAACACACCGAATATGACTCTCGCGAGAACATCGTGGAGTTGATCGCCGGAGGAAAGACGGTTGCACTCATCACCGACGCCGGCAGCCCCGGCGTGAGCGACCCCGGCGAACGTATCGTTCGTGCGGTGCTCGACGCTGGTGGCATCATTACGGCCACGCCCGGCCCGTCGGCGGCAATCATGGCGGTCACCATCAGCGGATTGCCTGCGGGAAGATTCGTGTTCGAAGGTTTTCTTCCGCGATCCGGCGTGGAACGAAAGGAGCGTCTCGAGGCCGTCGCCGGCGAATCGCGCACCACCGTGCTGTACGAGGCGCCGCATCGTCTGCACAAGACACTCACCGACTTGGAAACCATGTGCGGCCCCCACCGATCAATCGCAGTTGCGGCCGAACTCACCAAGATTCATGAAGACGTGTGGCGCGGCAACCTGCACGATGCCGTGAAGCGCTACGCCGACGGCGAGCCGCGCGGCGAATTCGTGTTGGTGTTGGCGGGTGCCGCACCGGCTGCACCGCCTTCCGACGACGAGTTGATCAGCGCGCTGCGTGCCGAAATCGCCAGTGGTGTGTCGCGCAAGGATGCCGCATCAAAGGTGTCGGCCCGTTTCGGAGTGTCAAAGCGTCACGTGTACGAATTGACGTTGACGCTCGGCTGATGCCGCAGACGGGTCAGCCGCCCGTACCTACCGCAGTCGCATCAGCTTTCTGTATCTACCGCGGCAACAGCGCGAGTTGTCGCGATTGCGCCACCAACTCCCCCGACGCGTTCCACAGCGAGCCATCCTCCTCGAACATGCCGTTGTGCAACTCGCGCGTGGTGAACTCGGCACACACCGGAGCGCCATCGGGGATTCCACGAAGATAAAACGACAATTGCACCGTCGGAACCCAGCCTGGCGCACCCGACAAGTTGAACATCGCCGGCGGCAATGCATCGCAAAACAACGTCAGCGCAAGAGCATCCACTGGTCGCCCATCGCGAAATGCACACCATCCGCGAACGTGCGCCTCGCCTTTGGGGCTTCCCGTGGCAAAACCAGTGTCGTCCGGGTGCAGTCGCACGTCCACGTTGTTCATGAGTCCCGGCAGCCCCGCGCTCGTTTCACCGCGCGGCGTGGCTCGCTCGAATTCGGGAATGGCGGGCATGACCAGCGTCGAATGTTCGACCGCACCCATCGCCAGACCATCGCCGCACGTTCCGAGTGCGGTCACGATCACGCGGTCGCCTTGACGCATGGTGGCAAGCGCCGTGGTGAACGCTTTGCCGGTCTTCAGCACCGACGTTTCAATCGTGACATCGGCATCATTCACCGGCCCCAGGTAGTGACACGACAGCGCCACGGGCAATGACCGCCCGGTCGCCGCACGCAATGCCGAGGCCACCAACGCCAACAGATACCCACCGTTCGCATTGCCACCGATGTCCCAGCCGTCATGCACTCGGGCAGCGAACACGCCGTCGCCGATCGTTCGTACCTGCGTGGCGTGATCGAACCGAAAAGTCACGGGGTTGAGCGTAGGTTGGAGTGGTGCCAAACTTCTCGGCGACGACACCGATTTACTACGTGACGGCCAAGCCCCACCTCGGGCATGCGTACACCACCATCGTGACCGACGCCGTGTGCCGATGGCACAGGTTGTGCGGCGATGATGTCCACCTTCTCACCGGCACCGACGAACACGGCTTGAAGGTGCAGCAGTACGCCGAAGCCGCAGGAAAGACGCCGAGCCAATTCGTGGACGAAATCGCCCCGCTGTATGCCGACACGTGGAAGCGACTCGACGTTCGCTACGACGACTTCATTCGCACCACCGAAGAACGGCACAAGCGCGGCGTTCACCAGTTGCTGCAAGCGTGCTACGACGCGGGCGACATCGAACTCGACGTGTACCGCGGCCACTACTGCGTGGCTTGCGAGGCGTACTACACGGAGGAAGAATTGGTTGGCGGTCATTGCCCCATTCACACCACCACCAAAGCGGTCTATGTGGAGGAAGAGAACTACTTCTTCCGTCTGTCGCGTTTCGAGCAACGTTTGCTCGACTGGTACGAACAGCACCCCGACGCCATCGTCCCCGGATTCCGTCGCAACGAGGTGATCGGATTCATCAAGGGTGGACTCAACGATTTTTCCGTCAGTCGCAAGACCCTGAAGTGGGGAATTCCCCTGCCGTGGGACTCGAATCATGTTGCGTACGTATGGTTCGACGCGCTCGCCAACTACATCACCGCGCACGGCTACGGCACCGACGAAACACGATTCGCCGACCGGTGGCCGGTGGACTGGCATTTCATCGGCAAGGACATCATTCGTTTCCATTGCGTGTACTGGCCCGCAATGCTGATGTCCGCCGGCATCGAATTGCCGAAGGGTTGGGCGGTCGGCGGTTTCCTGCTGGTTGGTGGCGAGAAGATGTCGAAGACCACCGGCAACGTGGTGAGCCCACTCGACCTCGTCGACGAATTCGGCGTCGACGGATTCCGTTACTACGTACTGGCCGACACCGTGTACGGCAACGACGGCGACTTCACCTACGAAGGGCTCGTCGCGCGATACAACTCCGATCTTGCCAACAACTTGGGCAATCTTGCAGCACGTGTGGCAACCGTCGTGGAGAAAAAGTGCGGTGGCCGTGGCCCGGCTCCTCGCAAAGACTCTCCACTCGCGACAATCGCAGCCGAAGTCGTGCGCGACACCGACGCCGCATGGCGCGGAGCGCAACCGAGTCGCGCGCTCGAAGCAACGTGGAGTCTCATCCGTGCAACCAACGCACATCTCGAACAACACGAGCCATGGAAGATGGAACCTGGCAGTGCAGTCGACGACGTCATGGGCGATGCGCTCGAAGCACTTCGCATCGTGGTGATCCTCGCCAACCCGGCACTGCCGACCACCACACAAGAAATCTGGCGACGCATCGGACTGCCGGGTCGAATCGAAGATCGACGAATCGGCGTAGACACGGTGTGGGGTGCCTACCCCGGTGGCCTCACCGTGGAAAAAGGTGAGCCGCTCTTCCCGCGCAAAAAGGCATAAGTACCTTGCCTACCTGGATCGATACGCACTGCCACGTGTACGACGAGCGCACTCCAGGTGGGAGCGACGCATCCATCGCCAACGCGCATGCCCACGACGTGGACAAAGTGATCGTCATCGGCACCGACGCCAACACCACCGCACAGGCATTGGCCATTGCGCAGCGGCATGCCAACGTGTGGGCGACGGTTGGTTTGCACCCGCATGAGGCAAAGTTCGGGGTGGACACGATCACCCCGTTCGTCGATGGGCTGAGCTCCGCCCAGCTCGATGAGAAAAAGATCGTGGCAATCGGTGAATGTGGCCTCGACTTCTACTACGACCACTCCGATCGCACGGTGCAACGCGAGGCATTCGCGCAGCAGATTGCCCTCGCCAAGCAACACGATCTCACCCTCGTCATTCACACTCGCAATGCGTGGCCCGACACGTTCGACGTTCTCGATGCAGAGGGTATGCCCGAGCGAGTGGTGTTCCATTGCTTCACCGGCGACGAAGCCGAGGCACGCGAGTCGGTGAAACGTGGTGCGTGGTTGTCGTTTTCGGGAATCGTCACGTTCAACAAGGCCGACGACATTCGTCGCGCTGCAAAGTTTTGTCCGAGCGAGAAGTTGCTCACCGAAACCGACGCGCCATGGTTGGCGCCGGTGCCACATCGCGGCAAGGAGAACGAACCTGCTCACGTTCGACTGATCGGTGAATGCTTGGCGAGCGTGCGGGAGGAGTCGGTATCCGACATTGCACGTATCACCGTGGAAAATGCTCACAGGGCGTTTCCGCGACTCTCTCGCTAGCGTTTCAAGCCCCATGTTCCTGTCTGCAAGCGATCGCCGTCGCGTCACGCTCGTTGGGCTGCTCACGCTCGTGGTGGTGCCTGCAGTGGTGTTCTTCACCCGCGGCGAGCCACAGGCGGAAGTGGCCACCGTCGCCGCAGCAGGTATCAGCATCGAGGCTTCGCCGAACACGAGCGATGCCCCGGCGCCGGTGTTTCTCTCGGGTCCGTCCGGGGTCGCGCCAACGGGAACCGCACCAATCGCCTACCCCAGCGGGGACAGCACCAAGCTCACAGGTCTGGCCACGTTCAGCAGTTTCAATGGCGCTCCAAACACCGTGTGCAACGCGCCGCTGGCACCCTACGGAACCACGCTCGTGGTGAAAAACCTCAATAATGGCCGCTCCATCGCGTGTTCCAACGTGATGATGCCGTCCACTCCGGCCAACATCACCGTGGTGTTGCACACGCGCTTGTTCGTGGAGTTGTCCGATCTGGTGAACGCACCAATTCCCGTGTCCATCACCTGGTGACACTCACTCGCTCGCAAACCGCGGAGTTGCTCGAGCGACATGGTCTTGCCCCGCGTCGGGCGTTCGGTCAGAACTTCGTGGTCGAGCCGGAGACGGTTCGACGAATCGCTTCCCTTGCACGGGTTGGCACCAACGACCATGTGGTGGAAATTGGCGCAGGTCTCGGGGCTCTCACCATGGCGCTCGCCGAAACCGGTGCGAACGTTCTCGCAGTTGAAATCGACTCCGGGGTGGTGCAGGTGTTGCGCGAAAACGTGGCGAAGCTCACCAACGTTCGAGTCGTGCACGACGATGCAATGCAACTTGATTGGAGCGAACTGCTCGCAGCCGCGCCGAAGTGGACGGTGGTCGCAAACTTGCCGTACAACGTCGCAACTCCCCTCGTTGCCGATTTGCTCGACGGCGTACCTCAAGTGCAACGATTGCTGGTGATGGTGCAAAAGGAAGTCGCGCAACGATTCGTAGCGCAACCCGAGAGCGACGCATTTGGTGCCGTGAGCGTGAAGGTGAACTATTGGGCCACTGCACGCATCGCTGGCGAGGTGTCGTCGGCAGTTTTCCTGCCACGGCCACGTGTGGCCTCCTCATTGGTGGAGATCGTTCGTCGGGAAACTCCGGCGGTTGCCGCACCCTTCGCCGACATGTTTGCGCTGGTTCGCCAAGGTTTCGCCACTCGTCGCAAGATGTTGCGAAGGGCCCTCGATGGAGCCGTAATTGCCGAGGATTTCACAGCCAGCGGCGTCGACCCGCAGGCTCGTGCCGAACAGCTGTCGTTGGATGATTGGT
>JAFMJP010000050.1 GCA_017853375.1 Actinomycetota bacterium | reverse complement strand
CACTGGTGGTCGCGCGGGACAGATCGTCGGCCATTCGCTGCACGGCGACGACGGCCGCGTCGTATGCGACATCGACCTGTTCGGCGCTGAGGCCCAACGTGGGAACACTTTCGATGAGGAATGCGCGTTGTCGCCAGTGATCGAATGCAGCAAGGGAGCCGATCATGCTCATGATCGCATCGGGAATGTTCCGGTCGTCACGAGGTGCGTCGGGAAGATGCTCGATTTCGCGCACGATGTCGTACCCAATGTGGCCGATCATGCCGCCCTGCAGGGGTGGAAGCTCAGGCATGACGGGTGCCTGATGCGCGGCAAGCATCGCCTCGAGTGCAGCAAGGAAACCCTTGTCGCGGGGTACCGATGCGGGTACCGCACCGGATACCTTCACTTTGCCGTTGATGATTGCAATCTCGGCGCGTGGACGACAGCCGACGAAACTGAATCGAGCCCATCGCTCGCCATGCTCGACCGACTCCAGCAGGAATCCGGGCGCGTCACCCACCAGCGCGAGGAAAACACCAACGGGCGTGTGTCGGTCGGCGAGCACTTCGGTCCACACCGGCACCACGCCATACGTAGCTGCAAGTGCGCGAAACTCGTCGCGAGTTGGAGAGATGCGCACGCCAAGCCCTAGAGGTACAAGCCGGTGCTGGCCTCGATACGCGAGGCAGCCACGGCGTGGAGATCGCGTTCGCGCAACATGATGTAATCGATGCCGCCGACCTCCACTTCGTAACGATCATCGGGGCTGAACAACACTCGATCACCGACTTCGGCAGACCGCACACTTTGGCCGAGCGCCACCACCTCTGCCCACACGAGACGCTTGGCAACTTGCGCCGTCGCAGGAATGAGAATGCCGCCGCCCGAGCGTCGTTCACCGTCGCTGCTGGGAATCTTCACCAACAGCCGATCGTTCAGCATCTTGATCGGCAGTTTTTCGTCACCCGACATTTGGGTCAGGCTACTGACGTACGGGGATGCCGCGAGCAGACATCGCAGCCTTGGCTTGCGCCACCGTGAACTCACCGAAGTGGAAGATGGACGCGGCCAGCACGGCATCGGCTCCGCCTTCCAGAACACCCTGCGCGAGATGTTCGAGTGTGCCCACTCCTCCACTCGCAATCACGGGAACATCGACCGCCTCCACGATGGCGCGAGTCAGGGCGATGTCGAACCCTTCGCGAGTACCGTCACGATCCATCGACGTCAGCAGGATTTCCCCTGCACCAAGCGACACGGCACGTTGCGCCCATTCGCGGGCATCGATACCCGTTGCGGTGCGTCCGCCGTGCACGAACACCTCGAAGTCGTTGTCGACACGCTTGGCATCGATTGCGCACACCACGCATTGATTGCCGAATTTCTCTGCGATGTCACTGATGAGCTCGGGGCGTTGTACGGCAGCGGTGTTGATGCTCACCTTGTCGGCGCCGGCGCGCAGCAACGCTCTCGCCGAGTCGGCATCGCGCACGCCCCCTCCCACCGTGAGGGGAATGAAGAGTTGTTCGGCGGCACGTGACACCACGTCCACCATGGTCACGCGCTGGTCACTCGAAGCAGTGATGTCGAGAAACACCACTTCGTCGGCACCCTCGGTGTCGTAGCGGGTTGCGAGCTCCACTGGGTCGCCGGCATCGCGCAAGCCGACGAAGTTGACGCCTTTCACCACGCGACCGGCAGTGACATCCAAGCACGGAATCACGCGGGCAAAACGTGTCATACCCGCACCTGAACTGGCTCGGTGATCATGCCTGCAACGCTCGCACTGCATCACGCACGCTGAAACGACCCTCGTAGATGGCTTTTCCGACGATGACTCCGGCGAGCCCGCGCACGTCGCGCAACTCGCGAAGATCTCCGAGCTCCGCGACTCCTCCACTGGCGATGACGGGTGTGGTGGTCAGCGTTGCAATGTTGCGCAAGCCATCCACATCGGGACCCGCCAACATGCCGTCGCGGGAGATGTCGGTGATGACGAATGCCGACGCCGCCGGGTATCGAATGACTGCGTCGGTCAGCGTGAGGGTCGAACCTTGCAACCACCCGTCGGTGGCCACCTCCCCGTTGCGGTGGTCCAGCCCCACCGCAACATCGACGATGTGTGCCACTGCATCCACGAGTTGTGGTTCGCGTACGGCAGCAGAACCCATCACCACACGCGACACCCCCGCATCGGCGAGTTGTTGAGCGTCTTCTACGCTGCGGACGCCTCCACCCGTTTGTATTCGAATACGGTCGCCCAACTCTTTGGCGATGCCACGCACGACGTTCCGGTTGTTGCCATCACCCTTTGCCGCATCCAGATCGACGATGTGCAACCACGTTGCCCCGTCGGCGGTGAATCGACGCGCAACTTCGAGCGGATCGGTGCCGTAGTCGCGTTCGCGTTCAAAGTCGCCTTGTTCGAGGCGCACCACACGACCGCCACGAAGATCGATGGCTGGATACAACTCCATGACGTGGTTACACCCTCACGAGGCGAGCAGCGTCGACGAAGTTCGACAGCATGCCCAAACCGTCGACTGCCGACTTTTCAGGATGGAACTGCACTGCAAACACGTTGTCCACGCGCACCGCAGCAGTGACGCGGCAGCCATAGTCGACCGTGGCAACGATGCATGATTCGTCATTCGGCACGCCATGGAGGGAGTGAACGAAGTACATGAAGGGTTGGTCGGGAAGCGTCGCAAACATCGGGTCACGGTGGGAAGCCCCGGAGCCGTGTCCAGCCCCTTCGCCGGCACCCGCTTCGCCGGCGCCCGCTGTAACGCCACTCGTGTTGCCACGGATCCGAAGTTGGTTCCACTGCATTTGTGGTCGCTTGACGGTGTCGGGAAGATAACGAACGACACCAGGCACCGCGTTGAGTCCGGCAACTCCCGGACTCTCCTCGCTTTCGGTGAACAACATCTGCATGCCGACACAAATGCCGAGGAACGGCAACCCACTGGCGATGCGCTCGTGCACGAGATCTTCCAACCCAGCGGCACGTACGGCCGACATGCATGCACCGAAGTTCCCGACACCAGGCAACACGGCAGCATGAGCATCGCGTATCAACACCGGATCGTTGGTGAGCCGCGCATCTGCGCCAACTTTTTGTAGTGCTTTTTGTGCCGAGCGAAGGTTGCCGATGCCGTAATCGAGCACCGCAATGATCGGCGCGTTCATGACCCCTGCTGTGGCGCAGTCACTACAGCGAGCCCTTGGTGGACGGCACTCCTGTCGATTCCACTCGCACTGCGTCTCGTAGGCATCGTGCAAGACCCTTGAAGGTGGCTTCGATGATGTGATGCACGTTGGTGCCCGCCCGCTTGTTGACGTGCAGCGTGATTGCTGCAGCCGTGGCAAACGACGACACCGCGTGCTCGGCGAGTTGCGGATCGAACGGCGGATTGCCGAGCGGCAGGCACTCGGGCAGCTCGACGTTCCATGCAACGAATGGTCGACCACTCACGTCGAGTGCAACATCGATGAGTGCCTCATCGAGCGGGAACGCTCCGCTGGCGAAGCGACGAATGCCGGCCTTGTCTCCGAGGGCTTCGCGAAACGCCTCACCAAGCGCGATGGAGACGTCCTCGATGGTGTGGTGCGTGTCGATGTGGAGATCACCCTTTGCCTGCACGTCCAAGCGGAATCCACCGTGCTTGCCCAGCTGATCGAGCATGTGATCAAAGAACGGAATTCCAGTCGACACATTGGTGGAAGCAGGTGAGTCCAAATCGATGAATACGTCCACCGAGGTTTCTTTGGTGGAACGGGAACGACGGGCGGATCGGGCCATGACTTCTAGTCTCGCGCCGACAGGGCGTTGCGCAACGCCGCAATGAATGCATCGTTTTCCGTCGATGTTCCCACGGTGACACGCAGGCAATTGGCGAGACCATCCCATGACGAGCAGTCACGCACGAGCACTCCACTCTCGAGCAAGCGCTGCCAGACCGTACGACCCGCCCCACTCGCAGAGCCGGACCCCGGCGCGTTGCCAGCCAGTGCTTCCGGCCGAAACAGGATGAAGTTGGCTTGGCTCGGCCACACGGTGAGCGGCATCGAACGCATCTCTCGGAGCATTCGCTCGCGTTCGGCCACGACCTCGGCAACTCCACGCTCCATGTGTGGCAGGTACTTCAGCGCGATGACGCCCGCCACTTGCTTGAGTGCGTCGAGGTGGTACGGCAGAGCAACGATCTCCAAGTCCTCGATCATCCAGGTTGGCGCGATGAGATAACCGAGACGTGCCGCTGCCATCGACCATGTCTTTGAAAACGTTCGACTCACGGCAACTCTGGAGTCCTCATTCACGTACTGCAGGGCGGTGTGCGGCGAGAACTGTGCGTATGCCTCGTCGACCACGACGACACCCGGGGCACTCCGAATGGTGCTGGCGATGATGTCGGGATCCTCCGCCATTCCGGTGGGGTTGTTGGGTGAGCACAGGAACGTGACACTCGGCTGGTGCTCGCGGAGCACTCGTTGCACCTCGTCCTCGCTCAGTGTGAAATCGGCGTTTCGTTGGCCATTCACCACGGTGGCTCCGGCGATGCGCGCAATGTGCGAGTGCAATTGGTAGGTGGGCTCGAACGTTGCAACGCTGCGACCGGCACCGCTGTAGGCAAGCAGCACGCTCTGCAACACTTCGTTGCTGCCGTTGGCCACGAACACGTTGTCGGGACTCACATGGTGCATCGCGGCGATTGCCCCACGAAGGTCGCGTGCGGCTCGGTCGGGGTACCGATTCCAACGAATTGCACCGACCGCTGCCGCCAGCTCTCGAACGAACTCAGCCGGTGGCTCGATTGGCGATTCGTTGGTATTGAGTCGCACCTTCACCGACACCTGCGGCGAGTGGTAACCCGACATTGCGCGTAAATCGTCGCGTTTTGGGTAGCGATTCACACAGCAAGGCTACTGATGCACCGATTGACACGCTGTAAAAATGCGCACGGAGTTCCGGCTGCAATACGCGTACGACGCGATGTCAGCGGGCGGTGCGGGCGGCGCGCTGCAGCAGTCGAATGGCGGTGGACAGACCGCGCTCTGCTTCATAGATCGACACCAGCAACGAGTCGGATTCGTCATCGGAGTTTCGTACCGCCGCGTTACGGCGCTCGGCCAACGCGGTGAGACGTGACCGACAAGCTTCGACGGCATCGACCAGTGCCGAGAGTTCAGCGGCTGCAGATGCATCGTGACGGTCGTTGGCCATGGCGCGCAAGGCTAGATGTTGCCCCTGCCCGGGCGATGCCGCTACACCGATCGCGACGGGCACAGCGTGGCAAGTCGGCATTCTGCGCACCTGGGTTTGCGTGCATCGCAAATGCGCCGCCCATGCAGGATCATTCGCAAGCTGAACTCTCCCCACTCCTTGGGTGGCAGCAACGCATTGAGTTGCAGTTCCACTTTCACGGGGTCGCCGTCCTTGGTGATGCCGAGTCGCTTGGACAACCGCAAAACGTGCGTGTCCACCGGCAATCCCGGTAGTCCGAATGCCACGCTGCGCAGCACGTTTGCAGTTTTTCGTCCAACCCCCGGGAGCGTCACGAGATCCTCGATTGCGGTCGGCACTTCGCCGCCGAAGCGCGTCATGACCGCGTTGGCCATACCGATGAGATTCTTTGCCTTGGTGCCGTAGAAACCGGTGGACCGAACCAGATTCTCCACGTGCGAAATGTCGGCCACGGCCAGCGTTGCAGCCGTGGGATATGCCGCGAACAAACTCGGCGTCACCATGTTGACGCGTGCGTCGGTGCATTGCGCAGAAAGAATCGTCGCAGCCAAGAGTTGGAACGGCGAATCGTGGGTGAGCTCGCAGATCGCAACCGGATAATCCTTCTTCAACTCACGAAGAATCGTGCGTGCATGCGCCGGCAACTCGGCTTTTGTGGGACGCTTGGGTCGCGACGGCGACTTGACCGTTCGCGACGTGGCCGTACGCGACGTGGTCCTACGCAGAGGCTTTGCTGGTTTCTTCGTCGGCACGGCTCAACCGTAATCGGCACATCGGTACATCGGTAGCCTTCTGCCGTGTCGCACGTTCACCTTTCGCGAGTGAATCGCGGTTGGGTGATGCGAAGTCACGATCACGTCTCCCCCAAAGAATTCGACTCTGCGATAGCAGACATTCGTTCCGCTGGTGGAGGCTCGGTTCGCTGGTTTGTCAATGGTCCAACCGCCGTCGAACACGACTGTGCGACGCGGCACGGCCTGCGCATCGATGTGCCGCTGCTGTTGATGCGTTGCGAATTGCCGCTCGACTCACGCCACCGTCTACCCGATGGCTTTTCCACCCGGGCATTCCGACCAGGTACCGACAAT
Organism: Actinomycetota bacterium; assembly: GCA_017853375.1. Classification (GTDB taxonomy): domain Bacteria; phylum Actinomycetota; class Acidimicrobiia; order Acidimicrobiales; family Ilumatobacteraceae; genus F1-60-MAGs027. Next base: position 4,861 of record JAFMJP010000050.1, on the reverse strand, counting down.
GAGGAGTGGCTCGCAGTGAATGCCCGCGCCTTCGCAGGCCACCCGGAACAAGGCGATTGGAATCACGACGTGCTCGCCGAGCGCCTCGCCGAACCTTGGTTCGATCCACATGGCTTCCTCGTTCATGAAATCGATGGTCGTATCGCCGGTTTCTGTTGGACGCAAGTGCATGACGATGCCGACGCACACCATCACGACCACACCGGCGCACACCACCACGACCACGCCGTCGCACACCACCACGACCACGCCGACGCGCACCATCACCGCCACGCCGAGCCAACGGGCGAAATTTATGTGATCGGCGTCGACCCCGCCCACCACGGCAAGGGCCTCGGACGTGCGCTCACCATCGCGGGCTTTGCACACTTGGCCGCTCAGGGACTGCGACATGGAATGTTGTATGTGGCGGGCGACAACACCGCCGCAATCGGCCTGTATTCCTCGATCGGAATGACCGTGGCACAGCACGACGAGGTCTTCGTCGGCATCATTTCCTGAGCGCCGCTCAGATAGTTTCGCACCATGCCCGAAACGCCTGCTTTGCCCCGTTGGAGTGTTGCCGATGTCCACGAATCATTCGATTCGCGCTCGTTCACCGATGCCATGGAACGGCTCGGCGCCGACGTGGGCCGCTTGAGCTCGCTCTTTGACGAACACAACGTGCGCGGCATTGCACCACGCACCCCGACCGCGCACGACGGCGAGGCCGCCGATGCGGTGATCACCGCGTTCAATGCCGTGGCCGAGGCCAACAACGTGCTCGGCGCTTACGTGTACGCCACGGTCAGCACCGACTCGCGTCACGAACGCGCCCAGGGTTTGTTGTCGGAGCTCGAAGTGATCGACAGCAAGATGTCGCCGCTCGTGGCTCGTTTGGCCGAGTGGGTGAAATCGCTCAACGCCGACGAATTGGCAAAACTCAGCGAACAAGCTCGCGAACACCTCGGACCACTTCGACGTCTACAGGCCCGCGCCGAACACCAGATGAGCGAAGCCGAAGAAAACCTCTACGCAGAATTGTCCACCACCGGTTCGTCATCGTGGGGCCGCTTGCAAGGCGATCTCACGTCGCAATTGAAGACCACGGTAGAGCTGCCCGACGGCGCCAAGGAACTCCCGATGGCAGCAGTACGCGGATTGGCCAGCAACCCGGACGTGCGAGTTCGTAAAGCCGCATACGAAGCAGAGATGCACGCGTGGCCGACCCTCGGCACGGCATGCGCGGCAGCGATGAATGCCATCAAGGGCGAAGCCAACACGGTGAATCGACGTCGCGATTGGTCGTCACCACTCGATGCGTCGCTGTACGCCAACAGCGTGAGCCGGGCAACGTTCGATGCGATGCAGTCGGCGGTTCATGCCTCACTCCCCGACTTCCGCCGCTGGCTGCGCGTGAAAGGCAGGTTGAACGGCGACAAGAACGGCGTGTCGTGGTGGAACCTGCTGGCGCCGCTGTCGTTTGCCCCGAGCAACATCTCGTGGGACGACGGCGTCAAGTTGGTGCGTGGCGCATTCAGTGCCTACAGCGATCGCCTTGCGGGTTTGGTCGACCGTTCACTGAGCGAGCAGTGGATCGACGCCGAACCCCGGGAAGGCAAAGTGGGTGGCGCATTCTGCATGTCGTTCGTCAACGACCGCTCGTTGGTGCTGCTCAACTGGAGCGGCAGCGTCGACTCCGCCCAAACCACGGCGCACGAGTTGGGCCACGCGTACCACAACACGCAATTGGCACACCGCACACCGATGCAGCGCAGTTTGCCGATGGCCCTTGCGGAAACGGCAAGCATCTTTTGTGAAACTCTCGTCGTAGAAGAAGGCCTCTCACGACTGCAGGGTGACGAGCGGTTGGCCTTGCTGGATGTCGATCTCCAGGGCGCGGCGCAAGTTGTGGTGGACATTCACAGCCGATTCCTGTTCGAGTCGGAGGTGTTTGCCCGTCGTCAACGTCGCACGCTCGGCGTGAGCGAGTTCAACGAGCTCATGGGCGATGCACAACAACGTGCCTACGGCGACGGCATCGACCAGTCCACTGCGCACCCGTACATGTGGATTCTCAAGCCCCACTACTACGGCAGTCACTTCTACAACTGGCCGTACACCTACGGCTTGTTGTTCGGGTTGGGGCTGTATGCGCAATACCAGCGCGACCCCGAACGGTTCCGAAACGGCTACGACGACTTGTTGTCGCGCGCCGGCATGGATTCCGCCGAGCAACTGGGCCAGTCATTCGGTCTGGATGTGACCAAGGAAGACTTCTGGACCGCCTCGCTGGATGTGTTGCGGGCACGCATGCGCGACTACGAGAAACTCGCCACACCGCATCTGAAGTAGTTCGGACTACTTGCGCCTCAGTAGTCGGACTACTTGCGCCTCGACGGGCGAAAGAGGTCCTCCAACAACATCTTCGAACGATCACTCAGCGGCTCTTCGGGAAAATACCGGGCCACGATCGCAATGGCCGCCGACACGCTGCGCAGTTGAAGGTGCCCGATGAGGACACGGATGTCGTCTGCATCGCGAGTGGCACGTGCTGCACGGACCTTCATCGCCAGGAGATGTTCCGGCGGAGTCACCATCACGCGAAGGTTGGGGTGATCGAACACCGGCGTGCCGCGACCAGCGCGACCGGATACGTAGACCGAAGCCTGATTGTTGAGCCACGACTTCGGTAGACGCAGCTCGGTGGCAACTTCATGTGCCGCTTCGAGCACGTGACTATCGGGCTTGAACAATGCATCGACATCTCGCGTTGCGGCGCGCGCATTGAATGCAAGCACCATGGCCGCGCCCCCAAACACGTGCACCTCGCCCACCACACCACGGCGCGAGAGTTTTTCTGCAAGTACACCGAATGCGGCCCGCAACAGCTTGCGATCGAGCAACGGCTGTGTCATCGAGACTCCAGGTCACGGCGGTCGATCATCACACCACGGCGACGCAACGATGCCGGCGTATGCACCAGGGCCGAGGCACGTGCCGATGACAGCTCGCTCACCCACCATGCCCGATCGAGGAAACGGGACGGCTCGTGCACCCACGCTGGAGGGTCGATGTGTGCGTGCACACTGAGGTGCTCGGCCAGACCCCCGAACAACGCATCGAACCGTTCGTCGCCGGTGAGCCTCGGTTCGACGGACAACAACAGTGCGAGCGGCTGATTGTCGTCTCGGACACCGCGCAAGAATTCGAACACCAACCGAAGCCGCCGTCGTTCGTCAGAGGGCTTCACTGCCGCAACGTCACGCGCAAGATCGCACAGCCGATACAACGACTCGTCTGGCGTTGCATCGAGCTCGAGTCGCATGCCGGCCGCTGCCAACATGCGTGTGAGCACGGGCAAGGTGGGTTCGCGAACTCCTGCTTCGTAGGCCGCAATCGCCGACTGCGCGGTGTCGGCGAGTTCCGCCAATCGAGTTTGAGTGAGGCCTGCTTCCTGACGAGCGCGGCGCAGCAATGCGGCAGCCATGCCACGACCACCGGTTGGATCGGGGTCGCGCCGCACGGGGTCGCGCCCGTCGGGGTCGCGACGCTCGAGGTGCTTATCTCGCATCGTAGATAGTGTAGTTTCTGGGTATCCCACAATCGGCGCAAAATCGCCACACACTTGACGGAGTGAACACGAAGCCCCCACGCGAAGCAGTCGACGGTGAGATGAGCCGACCGCGGTCGCTGTACGACGCCACAGGCGCCCAACTCGCCGAGGTGCTGTCGGGCGAGCCCGCCTATCGCGTGAAGCAGCTGTGGGCCGGTTTGTACGAGCAGTGCAAGGCACTCGATGACATCACCACGCTGTCGGCGCCGTTGCGTGCCGAGTTGAACGAAAAACTTCCGACCAGTTTGTTGCTCGTTCGCGAGAGCGTGAGCGACAAAGGCGACACCATCAAGTTCTTGTGGCGGCTCGCCGACGGCCATCATCCGATCGAAACCGTCCTCATGCATTACGCCGATCGGGTCACGGTGTGCGTCAGCACGCAAGCCGGTTGTGCCATGGCCTGCGGTTTCTGCGCAACGGGTCAAGCGGGCTTCAGTCGCCAGCTCACCGTTGGCGAAATCGTGGAACAAGTCGTGCGCGCTTCGCGACATGCCAAGCAGCGAAAGCAGCGGGTGGCCAACATCGTGTTCATGGGCATGGGCGAACCTCTCGCCAACGAGCCAGCCGTGTGGGGTGCAGTGGAGCGATTCCACGGCGACATGGGAATTTCGGCGCGACATCTGACCATCTCCACGGTGGGTATCGTGCCGGGAATCCGCACGTTGGCCACTCGCCCGCTGCCCGTGAATCTTGCAGTGTCGTTGCACGCCGCGCGCAACGACTTACGCGACGACCTCGTTCCCATCAACAAGCGGTATCCATTGGAAGAGCTGATGACTGCGTGTCGCGATTACCTACGCGTGAAGAATCGCCGCATCAGTTTTGAGTGGGCCATGATCGCAGGCGTCAACGACACCGCCCGCGACGCCAGCGAGCTCGCAAAGTTGGCACTGTCACTCAAGCCAACGGCACATGTGAACCTGATTCCACTGAATCCCACACCGGGTTTTCCGACTCGCGGCACCGATGCAGCGGGCGTGAGACGATTTGCAGATCGACTTTCCGATCGCGGTGTGAACGCCACGATTCGTCGCAATCGAGGTACCGATATCGATGCGGCGTGTGGTCAGTTGGCAGCCGGGCAGCCCGTGGTGCTCACCGCTCGCCGCAACGTATAACGCACTGCTATCCGGCGAGCAATTCGCTCAGGCGCTTGCGCCCGGCATCGATGTGTTGTTGCAGTATCGACTCGACTACTCCGACGAAGAAACGGCCGTCGTAGTGCAGTTGCATGACGAGGTTGGTGCCGCCACCCGTTGCCGCCGT
>JAFMJP010000143.1 GCA_017853375.1 Actinomycetota bacterium | reverse complement strand
CGCCAACGCACCAATTGCGTCACACACGGTGTTGTCTCAAGCGGCGTCGTCGCAGACCAATTCCGGTGAGCCGGCCGAAGCGTGCTCGACGCGATTTGCGATCTTCTCTGAATGTCCGCAATGCGGTCACGCGTTACACGCCGAGCACGCGCACTACAAGTGTGCTGGTTGCGGCTGGCGTGACAGTTGCTGCGACTAGCGCAGCACCGAGCGGTAGCCGTCGTTGTTGTTACGCCAACAAGTCGGCGTACATCTGCAGGAACGATGCAGGCCCACCAACCAGGAACGTGGTGACCGCAGTTTCTTTCCACTTCGGTAGCTCACCCTTGATCTTGTCGAGTGGTCCGACCAACGCAACATCTTCCACCATCTCCAGCGGAATGAGCGCGGCAGCTTCCTTCTTCTTGCCTTCGAGGTAGAGCTCCTGCACTTGGTTGGCGATGTGTTCCCATCCCATTCGCGCGAACACTTCGAAGTGGAAGTTCGCGCCCTTGGCGCCCATGCCGCCGGCGTACAACGCAACAAAGGGTCGAATCATGTCGGCACACTTCTCGACGTCGTCGCCAGGCACCACGAAGAGAGACGCCACCACTTCGAACGTGTCGCGCTTGTTCGGATTGCCCGACTTGGCGAAACCCTCGTCCAAGCAACGCCGGTAATGCGCGTCATCCTTGGGCGAATAGAACAACGGCAACCAGCCCTCGCAAATCTCGGCAGAAAGCGCCACGTTCTTCGGGCCCTCGGCAGCCAAGTAGATGGGAATCTCCTTGCGGAATGGATGGATGGTGCTCTTCAGCGGTTTGCCGAGACCGGCACCACCTCGTAGCGGAAGATCGAAAAACTCACCGTGATGTTCGAGCGGTGCTTCGCGTCGCACGATGGTGCGCACGATGTCGACGTACTCGCGTGTGCGCGCCAACGGCTTCGGGTACGGCTGACCGTACCAACCTTCCACTACTTGTGGCCCTGATGCGCCAATCCCGAGAATCATTCGACCGTTCGACAGGTGATCGAGCGTCATCGCCGACATCGCCGTTGCAGCCGGAGTACGCGCACTCATTTGCATGATGCCCGTGCCGAGTTTGATGTTGGTGGTCTGCGAGCCCCACCATGCCAGAGGTGTGAGCGCATCACTGCCGTAGGCCTCGGCGGTCCACAACGAATGGAATCCGAGCTTGTCGGCCTCCTTCACCGCCTCCACCACGCCTGCGGGCGGACCTGAACCCCAATATCCGGTGTTGTAGCCGAGTTTTGTCATGCGGTCAGTTTGACACACGCAGGGCAACGAGCGGTTCGACGAAGTCGCGACCAAGCGCCTCGGCGCTGGGTTTGTTGGTGAGTGACCCGCCAACGGTGTTCACACCGAGCGCCATTGCGGCGTCCCGCTCGGCTGCGCCGCGCGCACCGTGGATTGCCAACTGCAGCTGATACCGCAACGTTGCGTTGGTGAGTGCGTACGTGCTGGTGTTGGGGACGGCTCCCGGCATGTTGCCCACGGCGTAGTGAATGACACCGTGCTTTTCGTACACCGGATCGGTGTGGGTGGTTTCGCGCATGGTCTCGATGCAGCCACCTTGGTCGATGGCGACGTCCACCATCACTGCGCCTCGCTTCATCGTCTTGACCATTTCCTCGGTGACCACCACCGGTGCACGGGCGCCTGCAACCAGCACGGCACCAATCACCAGATCGGCATCCAGCACACTGCGTTCGATTGCGCCACGATTCGACGCGAGCGTCATGATGCGTCCCTTTTCGATTTGGTCGATGAAGCGCAAGCGATCCAGGTTCTTGTCCAGGAGCACGACTTCAGCTTCCATGCCCGCTGCGATACGTGCGGAGTTCCATCCCACGTTGCCTGCGCCGATCACCACCACTTTGGCCGGACGTACACCGGGTGCTCCACCCATCAATACGCCACGGCCGCCGTAAGGGCGTTGCAGATAGTGCGCGCCGGCCTGAGTGGCGAGTCGACCAGCCACCTCGCTCATCGGTGCGAGCAACGGCAGGGCGCCATCTTCCGTTTGTACGGTTTCGTACGCCACGCCGGTGGTGCGCTGTCGCAACAGCGCTTCTGCCACTTTCGGATACGCAGCGAGATGCAGATACGTGAACAACGTGAGATCGGGTCGCAGATAGCCGAACTCCTTCTCGGTGGGTTCCTTCACCTTCACCACCATGCTCTGGCTCCAGGCATCGGCGGCCGTGGGCACGATGGTTGCGCCGGCAGCCACGAATTCGGCGTCGGAAATGGAGGCAGCAGCACCCGCGTCCTTCTCCACGAACACCTCGATGCCGGCGCGTTCGAATTCGCGAACGCCATCGGGGGTAAGGGCCACACGACCCTCGAGGGTCTTGGTTTCCTTGGGGACGCCGAGTGTGGCGTGCGCCGGCTTCACGCGACTGTTCTACTACAACGCCGGCATGGGCAGCGCGAAACGCACCGTGGTAGAAAAACGTCATGAAAAAGTTCCGAAACTTCATTGACGGCAAACACACCGACGCAGCCGACGGCAGCAC
>JAFMJP010000142.1 GCA_017853375.1 Actinomycetota bacterium | reverse complement strand
CGATGATTTGGCGACCTACCGCAAACTGTTGCGCGACGACGGCCGCAATGCCATCGCGATTCGCCAGTTTGATGACCGAACGCATTTTGGTGCCGAAAATTCCCTTGGCAACGGCACGAGTGAGCAAGACATCGAGCTCGGGCATCGGCTTCATTGCCTGCACGCCGTTGCTCTCCTCCGCAAGACCCTTGTCCACCTTGAGGAATGGGATCACTTGCTTCTTGTCCCACAGGTATTGCGCGCTGCCAACGCCGTCAATCTCTCGATCCATCGTTCCTTCGAACAGAATTGCGCCGAGCACGCGATCGCCCGAGAACGCGGGGCTCTTGATCATGCGCGTACGCATGGCATGAATGAGGTCGAACATTTGTGCTTCGCCCGAATACTCCGTCTCGGCAATGCCGTACAACGAGAGCGCCTTGGGCGTACTGCCACCACTCTGGTCGAGAGCAGCGATGAAACCCTTTCCGTTGCGAATGCGTTCGAGTTGTTGCGGATTGGTGGCCATGGGTTTCTCCTCCCCACGAAGAATAGTGTGAACCCATGTTCGCCATCGTCACAGGTGCGTCTACGGGAATCGGTGCGGCTCTCGTCAAGCTTCTGGTCAAATCGGGTCACACTGTGGCGGGCATCGCTCGCGATGGCGACAAGCTCGCGTCGCTACAACGAGCGCTCGGAGATCGGTTCGAGCCCCACCCCTGCGATGTCACCGACACCAACGTGTTCTCCGCAGTGTTGCGACACATCGCCGACACCCATGGGCGCATCGACTTGCTCGTGAACAACGCCGGCACTGCCAAGGTGATGTCGATAGCCGACACCACCCCCGAGGAATTTCGGGCGATGCACGACATCAACGTGCTTGCTCCCGCAACGGCGATTCACACCCTGTGGCCAACCATGACGTCACATGGCGATGCGCGTGTCGTGAACATCTCCTCACTTGCGCAGCTCGATCCGTTTCCCGGTTTCTTTGCTTACGCGTCGTCAAAATCGGCGCTGCATCTTCTCACGGTGGTGGCGAACTCCGAGGGCGAGCCGCACGGTGTACGCGCGTTCACGGTTGCTCCGGGCGTGGTCGATACTCCCCTGCATCGTTCGCTGGTCCCGGAGGGAATTCCGCCCGTGGACGGATTGTCGTCCACCCTGCAACCGGCTGATGTTGCGGACCTGATTGTGGCAATCGCGGAAGGCAAACATGATTCCAGCGCAGGATGGGTGTTGGCCATGCCCGCTCCTGCTGCCGTGTCGTCGTTGCGACGCTGGATCATCGAGCATCCTGGAGGTGGCGTGGAGATTGTCGCGTGACCAGACACGTCTCGTAGCCTGAGACGTAGTCATGGCTGCCGCAAGCACCCCTCGTGTGGCGGTGTATCGACACGAACACTTCAATGCAGCCCACCGGATTCACAATCCGAACTTGAGCGATGCCGACAACGCCAAGATCTACGGCAAGTGCAACAATCCGAGTGGCCACGGGCACAACTACGAACTCACGGTCCGTGTCTGTGGTCCGGTTGACCCCGTGGTGGGATATGTGATGGATCTCGGAGTGCTCTCCTCCACCATCAAGGAACATGTGCTCGATCGTTTGGACCACAAGTTCCTCAATGTCGACGTTCCGGAATTCAAGAATGTGAACCCCACGGCGGAGAACATCGCCGTGGTGATACATGGTCTCCTGCGCCCCCACATTGCCGCCAATCTCGACGTGCACGTGATACTTGCCGAGACACCGCGAAACATCGTGCAGTATCCCGCCGACATCGTGACCCATCCCTAGAAAGGAACGAGCCATGGCCTACAAAAAAATTGAAACATACGACGAGGCAACCACCAAAGGGCTAGCGGTTGCCTACAAGGACGTTCTCGATCTGATCGGCGAAGATTCGTCACGAGAAGGTCTGCTCAAAACTCCCGAGCGAGTTGCCAAGGCGATGCAGTTTCTCACCCAGGGCCAGGGGCACGATCCGGTCGAGATCATTCGAGGTGCAATCTTCACCGAGAGCGTGCAGGAGATGGTGATCGTGAAGGACGTGGAGATGTACAGCCTGTGCGAACACCACATGATTCCGTTTTACGGCAAAGCCCACGTGGCGTACATTCCCAACGGCTACATCACCGGATTGTCGAAAGTTGCCCGAGTGGTGGATGTATGCGCACGACGACTGCAAGTGCAGGAGCGGCTCACCACACAGATTCGTGATGCGTTCCAGGAAGCCCTCAGCCCGCTCGGCGTTGCGGTGGTCATCGAGGCAAAGCACTTGTGCATGATGATGCGAGGCGTGGAGAAACAGAACTCGGTCACGACGACATCGGCGTTTTGCGGGGCCTTCGAGCACGAGCCAACGCGCAGCGAGTTCCTGCGTTTGCTGAGTAGCAGCCTGTCGTAGCCCGAGGCGCGTTCGCGCGCCGGGAGTTCCGAGTCGGCGCGTTCGCGTGCCGCGGGTTGCCTCAGTTGGCGAGTTCGCGCGCCAACGCCAACAAAGGTGTCATCACGCTGGCATCAACCTTGCCGTCGGCGGCGAT
>JAFMJP010000049.1 GCA_017853375.1 Actinomycetota bacterium | reverse complement strand
TCGGCTACGGCCAGTGCCGACGGATGGGCATCGGATGGGGCAATGGCAACACCGACGAAGTTCATGCATTCCACATCGTTGATGTCGTTGCCCATGTAAGCGGTGTCGTCCACCGTCGCACCAACACGTGTCATCCACTCGCGCAACACGGGCAACTTGTCGTCGCATCCCTGCACCACCTCAAGCGACAGCTTCTTCGCGCGAGCAGAAACGACGGCATTCGTTTCTTTGGAAATGATGATCATCTGGACGCCGGCGTCTCGCAGTAGCCCAATTCCCATCCCGTCAGATCGACTACAGAACACCGACTCTTCACCAGTTTGTGACACGAGCACGCGGTCATCTGTGAACACCCCGTCAAAATCGAATGCGATTGCCTTGATGTTGGTGAGCGGACCAGATGACATGCTCAGTTCAATCCCGTGTTCATGCCGTTGAGCAATGCGAGCAGGCCCACTGCTAGACCAATACCCAGCGTGAGGCCACTCACCAGCGCAAGTGTTGCAAGGAATACTGCCCGAGAAAGAAGAGACCGTGGCTGGCTGGCAAACCAACGCGGAAGACCAACTCGCCTCGACAACCATTGGGAACGCGCAGGCGAGGCCGTGTTCGACTCGGTCACGTTCACGACGACGAATGTGGATCCATGCTGGCGGTGGTTGGTGGAAAGACTTCGCACAATAAAGAGGAGTCCGACGAATGCCAGCCCGCCCACGAGGGCGATTCTGGTCGTAACCTCAGTAACGGTCATGGACGCCACAACCAACAACGACGGCATCACGGCAACGTCCAGCGTACCCCTGCCTCCGCCACCGCCCCCGAAATCTCAAGCATCGGTCCGGCGAGTGTGGTGGGCTTTGCCGCTACTCACCGTTGCGTGGCTGTTGATGTCGACCATCATCGTGGGATCCCTCACGCGCGTGCGCCTCTGGGAACTTGCGCCAGGGGCGGCTGAAGCGGTGGCACCGCGGATGTCATTCGGTGAAGACGCTCTGGCATTCGCCACTCGCTATGAAACCGATGGCGAAGTCATGTTCGTCACTGCGTTGGGCAGTCGCCTGTCGCTCCTCGATGCAGTCGCCGCATGGAGGGATGGCGATGTCAGAATCCTCACCTTTGAAGAGCGATTCGGAACACAGACACCAACTCAACAAAGGGCGGGCAATGCTCGTGCCATGGTGTCGTCCAAACAAATTGCCGAATTTGTGGCATTCACTCGCTTGGGAATCGAGTCGGAGTTCGTTTATGGAGAGGTGGTGGTGGACGACGTCGTATGCGAGGACGTACCAAGTCCGCAGAGTGCATGCGAACAGCTCGAGGTAGGCGACACCATCGTCACATTTGACGGTGTACCAACACCGATTCTTCCTGCCCTCATCGAGGTGGTCATCACCAAGTCTCCGGGGGATGTCGTGCCCGTTGGTGTACGGCGCGAGGGTTCGGAGGAAGTAGTCACATTGAACATCAAGTTGATTGCTGCCCCTGATGACAGTGAACGGACCATCGTCGGCATCATGCCGCGTGACACGCGAACGGTGAAAACCCCGTTTGAAGTGGGGATTGATACCGATTCCATTGGTGGGCCGTCGGCAGGATTGGCGTTCACACTCGCATTGATTGATGAATTGTCCCAGGGGTCACTTACGGGCAACGTGAAAGTGGCGGTTACCGGCACCATCGAAGGAGACGAAAGTGTCGGTGCAGTCGGTGCAGTTCCACAGAAGGCGGTGGCAGCGCGTGACTCTGGGGCGAAACTGTTTCTCATTCCTGCGAGTCAGTCGGCCGAGGACATCTCGCTTGCGCGTCGCATAGGTGGCGCAACGATGCGAGTGGAGACCGTGGGCACATTGCAGGATGCACTTGACATCCTGCGCGGTATTGGTGGCGACCCACTAACTGATTCCACGAACCTCGATTAGTTCAGGCGTACTCTTGGGGGCATGGCTCTCGACTTCCAGCGACCGGATCCCTCGTCGCCCGCCGCAGTCGCATCGGCCCAATTCACGGTGTCTCGGCGCGGTTACCGCGAAGAGGAAGTGCGTGACTTTCTTCGTCAGGTCTCGGTGGAGTTGGCGAGACTTCTCGAGCGTGAGCGTTTCTTGGAAAGTGAACTGAAGGCTCTGCAAGCGCGAGGCCCAGTGGATGTTGCCGCAATTGACGAAGCTGCGGTCACCGAATTGTTGGGGGCCGAAGCAGCCCGTGTGCTCACCTCGGCTCGCGACGCAGCCCAAGCCATACGCGACCGAGCGGCCGAATCAGCAGAACAAATCGTGCGCGATGCGAGCCGCGAGGCCACCCGGCTGCTCGAGGAATCGACGATGGAGGCCTCACGTCGTCGCAGCGATGTCTCCGGGGAAGCCGAACAGGAACTCGAGCTTGCAAAACAACAAGGGCGAGAGATGATCGCCGAGGTACGTGCCTATCGCGAGCGAGTGTTGACGGATCTTGCCAAACGAACAGAGGAAGCCCGGCGAGATTTGGAACGTCTGGTGCACGAACGTGAACGTCTACTTGGCGCCTTTGAGCGGGCCCGCCATGCGGCCACGGATGTGGTGGGTGATTTGAACGAGTTCGATCAAACACTGCGCGGTACCGGAGTGACTCCGCCACTCATACCGCCCGACGCTCCGCCGCCACCCCGCCCGTCGCGCACCAGCGACACACCGATATTCGACGCCAAGGAGTACGCACACGAGTTGGGGGAGGCGCATCGTGACGAGTCCGAAGACAAGGACGTCAGCGCCGATGACCTCGCAGCCGACACCGTCGGAATCTCAAATGAATCGGAAGCACAATCACCATCAGTGATGATTGAGACTTCGTCATCCGAAGTCTCGCCAGTACCTGAATCCCCGACGGAATCCGGTTCGTTGCGAGAAATCGAAGCCTCGCCAAGCAGTGGCACGCCTGAACATATCGCCGAAGTAGTGAACATCTTTGACCGACAGCGCAAGCGCGAGAGCTCCCGTCCTACACCGGAAAACGATGCTCCGGAGCATCCCGTGTTTGATCGCGTTCACGCTCAACCAGAAGACGAACCTGCAACACCCGTGACGAGTCGAGTAGATGAAATATTTGCCCGTCTGCGAACCGGTAGCACCGAGCGCGTGGCCAAAGAATCCACGAACGATCTCGTTACTGGCGACCAAGAACCAACGTCAACCTCAACTACCCCGACTGCCGTAACTCCGCCGGTGGTGCAAGAGTCGGTATTCAGTCAGCGCAAGGACGTGGTGGAACCTGGAATCGAGGCCATGACCCGAGCGTTGAAACGACTTCTGGCCGACGACGAAAATGCAGCGCTCACCCACGTGCGTGCCAAGCGCACCAGCCTCACACTCTCAGCAATGCTCGCTCCGCTAGCGGAACACGCTCAGCGTTACGCGGAAGCTATTCACGAAACCGTCACGAGTATTGCCGTCGACGGTGCACGTTCGTTGTCGGACTCGCGTCGAGCAGATCTACGCTCCACCATTGCACGAGGTGGCGTCGTGGAAGCAGTGTGCGAAATGTTGGCCAGTGATCTTCTCCGTCCACTTCACGAACGTTTTGCTTCGGCGATAGACATTGCATCTGGCGACCGTGACGTACTTGCGAGCGCGTTGCGTTCACTCTTTCAGGAATGGAAATCAAAACGGCTCTCTCTCGTAATAGCCGATATCGCACACTTCACGTATGCACGTGGAGTGTTCCTCGGGTGTGACGGTGCTGCCTCGGTGTGTTGGGCAGTGGACCCGAACGGCCCCGCGTGTGCCGATGCCGAGGACAATGCGCTTGCCGGCGTTATCACCCATGGCGAGCACTTCCCAACAGGACATCAACATCCACTGGCGCATGCCGGATGTCGCTGCCTTGTCGTTCCTCTCGACAAGTAGCCTTCGGCGCTATGCGCATCCCCGGAGAGCTTCCTCGTCGTCCCGTCTTTTCTGGTGGAGGCTTCGGATTTCGACGTCCGCGTCGAAGTCGCATCATCCTCTCTGCGGTGATGTTTGCAGTGGTTGCCGTGTTCGTTTCGGCACGAAGTGTTGCAGGTTTCTACATCGATGTGATCTGGCATCAGTCGTTGGATCGAACGGATGTGTTCTGGGGAATCTTGTTCTCACGATTTGGTCTGGCGGGAGCTTTCACCGTGATTGCTGCCGTGGTGTTGATGCTCAATATGTGGGTGGCTGATCGGCTTCGTCCCGATTTGGTGCCCGCGACCCCGCAAGAGCGAGCCCTTGCCGGCTATCGGGAACTCGCGGCACGTCGAGCTTGGACGTTCCGGATCATGGTGAGCGTCGTTCTGGGCTTTTTGATCGGCTCGCCAGCTGCTGCGCAATGGCAGGACTGGACGCTCTTTCGAAACGCCACCAACTTCGGCGTAAAGGATCCGCTCTTCAATCAAGATGTCAGCTTCTATGTGATGCGCCTCCCGTTCATTGAGTTTGTCGTCGACTGGACGTTTGCAGCGCTGGTGCTCATCACCTTGGTAACTGCCGGAGTCCATGCTCTGAATGGTGGAATTCGACTGCAGATTCAGGGACGCAAAGTGACGCCCCTCGCGAAGGTTCATCTCAGTGTGCTGTTTGCAGTGTTGTCGGTGGTGCGAGCAGCAGATTATTGGTTCTCGCGGTACAACCTCACGCGTTCCACTCGGGGTGTCGTTCAGGGTGCCACGTATACCGACGTGAACGCCCAACTTCCCGCGACGCAGTTGATGATTCTGGTGTCATTGGCAGTTGCGGTGTTGTTCTTGGCGAACTTTCGTCAGCGTGGTTGGCGTTTGCCGGTCTTGGCCACCGTCCTATGGATCGTCATTGCCGTAACTGCGGGTGGCGTATACCCGGCCGTAGTACAACGATTCATCGTTCAGCCGAACGTAAGCACACGGGAACTTCCGTTCATCGACCGAAACATCGAAGCAACCAAGGTTGCGATGGCGCTCGGAAGCATCACCCGCGAGACCCTCGATCTGCAGCCGCTCACTGCAACGAAACTCAACGAAGATCCCGGTCCATTGCGAAATGTTCGCCAGTTGGATCCGCTGCAGATGCGTGATCGTTTCATCCTGGACGAGGGACAAACCTCGTTCTACGCAGTCCGCGATCTCGACGTCGATCGCTACGAGATCGATGGGCGAGTGCAACAAGTGATGGTGGCGGCACGCGAACTGAACTCAGAGGGAATCCCCAATCGCACTTGGGTTTCTCGTCACCTCTTGTACACCCACGGTTGCGGTGTGATTGCCGCACCAGCGAGTCGCACCACCGTTGACGGACGCCCTGTGTACGTGGATCTTGGTGTCTCTCGACCCGAGCTGTACTTCGGCGAAGGTATTGATTCGTACGCATTGGTAAACACCGAGCAAGTGGAGCAACCGTGCACGGGGTCGACCGCAACTGATTCCACGACGGGCGGTGTACAGCTCTCGTCTGCACTGCGACGTGCTGCCTACGCAATTCAGTACAGCGAGTACAACTTGTTCGGTTCAAGCCTGGTGAATTCGCAGTCTCGGATCATCCATGACAGGAACGTCACTGCCCGAGTGGAGCGACTCGCGCCTTTTCTTCGTTACGACGCCGACCCGTACCCGGTGGTGGTGAACGGAACGGTGCAGTGGGTGTTGGATGCCTACACCATCAGTGACAGGTATCCCTACGCGCAGCAGGCAAACATCGACCAATTGTCCCCGGGTGGCGGCCTGAACACCTCCTTCAATTACGTGCGCAACAGCGTGAAGGCAGTTGTTGATGCATTTACTGGCGATGTGACGTTCTACGTAGTCGATGCAAAGGACCCAATCGTTACCGCATGGTCCAAGGCATTTCCAGACCTCTTCACGGATGTGAGTGAAGCGCCGGAGGGGCTCACCGTTCATTTCCGATATCCCGAAGATCTTTTCCGCGTGCAGACCAATGTGTACGGTCGATATCAGTTCGACGATGCCACACTGTTCTTCAATCGTGACGCCGCATGGAGCGTTGCTCAGGCGCCAGCGTCGGAGCCCGAATCGGTCACTGGAGTGGTTGGTGGAGTGGGGGTTGGCGTGACGGAGGGTATCGATGTACGTGACGCCAGCGTGCTTCGCTTCGAGCCGTACTACACCATGTTCCACGGTGGTGACGGACTTGGCACACCAACTTTCTCCATGCTCCGACCGTTCGTGCCGTTTTCTGCCGACAATGCTCGCAAAGAACTCCGTGCACTCATGGTGGTATCGAGTGATCCCAAGTCGTACGGGAAGATTCAGGTGTTCGAACTGCCTGAACCCTTGCCCGAAGGACCCGCAACCGTGGCAGCAGAGTTTGGAAGCGATCCGGTGATTGCTCAGCAGATTACGTTGCTCGACCAACGCGGGTCACGCGTCATCTTCGGAGATCTGCAGGTTGTACCCGTGCAGCGGGGTCTCATGTACGTCCGACCGCTGTTCGTGCGTCCCGATGATCCGTCAGCAAAGCAGATATTCGTGCGCAAGTTTTTGGTCTCCTACGACAACCGAGTAGTGATGACCGACAACCTCACTGAGGCAGTTGCACGACTCTTCCCGGGTTTCACCACGGACCTTGGTGAGCGCATCAACGACGGTTCAAGTGCACCGACTGATCCGACCCCGGATGCATCGGGCGGAACTGCGACAACGACGACCGTGCCCAGCGAGGACACGTCCTCGCTCACAGCTACCGAACTGTTGATTCGCGCTGAAGAGTTGTTTGACGAGGCGAATCTCGCACTTGCGGAGACTCCACCGAATTTCGCGCTGTATCAGTCCAAGTTGGTACAGGCTCGAGAACTCTTGCGACAGGCAATCACACAGGTCGGGGGCTGACGGCTCCTCTCTTCGGGCGACCGAGCGGCAGTTGATTAGCCGCGTGTTTTTCGCAACAACTCGGCAAGCTCCGCGAGATCTTGCCGCAGGGTGATGGCGTAACGGGCTTGCTCGCTGGCGATTCGCACCTGGTTGGAACGCAGGTCGGCAACGGCCTGCGCACTGGCCGCGTCGGCAGCATTTGCCAGATGTTCGATCTCAGAGTTGAGCTCGTGGAGTTGGTTGGTGATTTCGGTGGTCATTTGGGCGACCCGCGCATCCGCATTGCCGAGCCGCTCTTCAAATGCACGAATCCGTGAAACTATGGCCTCTATCTCGTGTGAGCGATGTGCGAGGTCACCTCGTAGATCTTCAATTTGGCCGTGCATCGATTGCAATGATGCCTCGAGTGCTTTCCACCTCTTTCCGAACATCAGGATGCCTCGCAGCGACGGTAGGCTGACCAGACCCGACGCGGGGTAGAGCAGTCCGGTAGCTCGTCAGGCTCATAACCTGAAGGTCGCAGGTTCAAATCCTGCCCCCGCCACCACTCAGCTTCATTTGTCGACATGCCGATCTTGCGGCAGCATCCGTCGGCGATGCCATCGCAGTCGGAATGGCGTGACCGCGAGTCGCGAGGTGAGCCCAATGAGTGCAGTGAAAATCAACGCACGGACAAACACCGACAACGAACCCAGCGCGGGTCCCAAAACGATCGTAAAGCCGAGAGCCAGCGGATATACCCATGCAACTTCGGAAAGGAAACTGCCGAACTTCGTGCGATGAGGTGCAACCTGCGTCTGTGCGGTAAAGAATTCCTCGCCACCGGCAGTGACCGTGACGCGCTCCGCCGAGATAAGGTCGTCCGATTTTGCCAGGAGCGTGTTTCGTTCTGTTGAACGTTCCCATTGTCGAAGATGCACGGCATCGACGAATCGAAACACGATGTGATATTCGTCGGAGTCCTTGCCGGGATGCAAAACCGTTGCGCCAAGACAGCCCGGAAACTTCTTGACGGTAGAAATCATTTCTTCGGACCATGTGGTGAATTGCGCCGAACAGCCTGGCTTTACCGTGCGCGCGATGGTGACGGTCACTGAGCCTGGTGCGATGCGCGGCAGCTTTTCGGTGTCAAAAGATCCCGTCAGTTCAGGCACGCAATCACAGTAGTTCTCGCGGCCACGACATTTGCGCCGCCCCACGGTGATGCAAAAGTCACCTCGTAGAATGACCGTATTAGTTCTGCATCGAGTGCATCCATCCTTGATACCGGCGTCAAAGTGGTGCGCAACGTCGGTGGATTCACGATTGGTCGCGGATCATTGCAACGATTGCCAGCCTTCGTTGACGCTCGACGCGATGTGGTTGGTGGAGAAGCCAGAGCCGTCTATCTCGTCGACTCATTCTTTGCTGATCGGCAGGACCTGATGACTCGACTAGGAGCTCGAACGACTGACATCGTTCGTTTCGTTGATGCGACCGATGAGCCAACCACCGACGGAATAGATGTCATAACGAACGAGATTCGCGGACAACTTAGTGACATGCCTGCCACGATCGTTGGATTCGGCGGTGGCACCACCATGGATACCGCGAAAGCCGTTGCCAATCTGCTGACCAATGGCGGCAAGGCAGCCGACTATCAGGGCTGGGACTTGGTGAAGCTGCCTGGAGTCCACAAGATTGCGGTGCCGACCATCTCGGGCACGGGTTCGGAGGCCACTCGCACGTGCGTCATGACCAACACGGCCTCAGGTCTGAAGTTGGGCATGAATAGCGACTTCACGGTGTTTGACCAGATGGTGCTCGATCCTGATCTCACCGCAACCGTGCCGCGTGACCAGTACTTCTATACGGGGATGGATGCGTACATTCACTGCATAGAGGCGTTGGCAGGCTCTTATCGAAATGCCGTCGGTGATGCGTACTCGCGTGAAACAGTGAACTTGTGCAGACAGGTATTCCTTGCCGACGACATGATGAGTGTCGAGGCCCGCGAGCAGCTGATGGTGGCGTCCTACCTGGGTGGGTGCGCAATCGCGACCAGCTACGTCGGAGTGGTGCATCCCTTTTCTGCAGGTCTCAGTGTGGTGTTGGGTCTTCATCACTGCATCGCCAATTGCATCGCATTGAATGCGCTCGGTGAGTTTTATCCGGTCGAGCACGCCGAGTTTCAAATGATGATGGAGAAACAGAAGGTGACGCTGCCGACTGGTGTGTGTGCGGACCTCTCGGACGAGCAGTATCAGCGCTTGGTGGCGTCCACCGTGGTGCATGCGAAACCTCTCACGAATGCGCTCGGCGTCGATTTTCGCTCGATACTCACCGACGAGCGTGTCATCGAAATCTTCAAGAGGATGTAGCAACTCATGCAAAAAGGAATCCGTCGTGCCGGGATTTGAGGTAATTGGCGCCGAAGAACAGGCAGAAATCAACGACATCTTTGCTCGTGGCGGTGTGCTGTTCCGACACGGATTCGACGCCATGCGCAACGGCTCGTACAAGGTGCGGGATTTTGAGGCCGCATTTGCGACGTACATGGGAGTTCCACATGCGCTCGCCGTCACTTCGGGAACCGCAGCGTTACGCGTAGCACTTGCCGTACTCGACCTGCAACCAGGCGACGAAGTCATTACTCAGAGCTTTACGTTCGTGGCGACTGCTGAAGCAATCATCGAGTCGCGTGCAGTCCCAGTGTGTTGCGAAATCGATGGAACGTTGAATATGGATCCCGCCGATCTTGAACGTCGTATCACGCCTCGCACAAGAGCAGTGATCGCAGTACATATGCTCGGAACGCCAGCACGGCTGCGGGAGATAGCTGCCGTATGCAAGCGTCACGATGTGGTGCTCATCGAAGATGCTGCATGGGGTTGCGGTGGTTCGCTCGACGGGCGAGCTCTTGGTACTTGGGGTCGAATGGGAACGTTCAGTTTTGACTTCGCCAAGACGATGACAACGGGCGAAGGTGGAATGATCGTGTTCCACGATCGATCCGACTACGAGCGAGCCGCTGCGTGGCATGACCATGGGCATGAGAACAACCCCAAGGTTCCGCGCTGGGAGGACACTCGTTCAGGTAGCGGATTCAATTATCGAATGACGGAATTGCAGGGCGCAGTCGGTTTGGCGCAACTTCGCAAACTTGACGAGGTCGTACGACGACAGCAATACAATCGCGACTCGATCTGGCGTTCGATCAAGGACTTGCCAGGAATCGTGGCACGCGATGTCCCGGCGGGCTCCGTTGAAACTGCGGATGCACTGGTGTTTGAAACACCATCAGCGGACGTCGCCCGTGAGCTGCGCAATCGACTCGTTGCAGCTGGTTTGGCAACCAAGATTCTCCCCGAGGCCGTTACTTGGCACTTCGCGGGTACGTGGTCGCACATGCCCGAACTCGTCGCGCACCATGGTGACCTAACGGAGGCATTTCCTGCAACTGCGGCTCGACTGGCACGTTGTGTATCCCTTCCTGTGGTGGTCAAGATGGATGAGTCGGTGCCGGCGAGAGTACGCGCGACCATTGCGCCAGTGTTGGCGTGACGGAGTCGTAGCGTGAATGGCATGCCATCAAGCACATTGGTGTCGGTGATTGTTGCCGCCCACAATGAGGAGCGTTACGTGGGGCGCTGCATTCGATCACTCCTGGCTCAGCGATTTCCGCGCGACAAATTCGACATCATCGTCGTAGACGATGGCAGTACCGATCGAACTCAGGCGATTCTGACGACGTTTGGCGACAACATCATCGTGCTGCGAAACGATTCGAATCTTGGATTGCCAGCCAGCTTGAACCGTGCGATTACGTCGACGCACTCCAAGTTCATCGTTCGAGTCGACGCTGACGACTATGTGAATTCGTCATTTCTTGAAGTGCTGTATCTGTTCTTGGCTGAAAATCCGCAGATGGACGCAGTGTCATGTGACTATTTATTGGTTGACGATCGTGAGGAGGTTCTCCAACGCGGGGATGCATCCAAAGATCCCATTGCATGCGGCATCATGTTTCGAGCGGAGCAGTTAATTGATATCGGTCTGTATGACGAATCCTTCCTGCGGCACGAAGACCGGGATCTTCGGTTGCGATTTCTCGATCGGTACACCATTCACCATGTACCACTCCCTCTTTACCGGTATCGCCGTCACGAGGACAACATCACCAACGATTCAGCAATGATGGCGCATCACGAGCAGCGGTTGCACGAAAAGCATCGGGGCCGAACCTCGTGAGTCCCCAGGAGTCAACGCAACAGCATCTACAGCCCAGTATTCAGCTGGGGGCGCGACGCATCGATGTCGACTCGGATCCCTATCTGATCGCCGAAATTGGAGTGAATCACGAGGGATCACTGGATCTCGCAAAGCGACTCATCGAGTTGGCCAAAGAGGGTGGTGCAGATGCCGCGAAGTTCCAGACGTACAAGGCAGAGACGCTTGCTTCACGGCACTCACCTGCGTACTGGGACACCAGCAAGGAGTCCACACTCAGTCAGTTTGAACTCTTCAAGAAGTTCGATGCTTTTGGAGCGTCGGAGTATGAGGCCTTGGCTGAACACTGTGTGAAGGTTGG
>JAFMJP010000141.1 GCA_017853375.1 Actinomycetota bacterium | reverse complement strand
TCGTCGTAGTGTGACGAGTGATGCGTCAGTTGTTGTCATGGCGTACCTGGGCTGCAATCGGGGCCTTGTTGGTGCTTGCGACCGTGGTGCAGTTGATCACCAGTCGTGGGCCGCGCGGTGTTGACGACTCGTCGACGCAGCCTTCGCAACGTCGAATCGATGCCGTCGCCTCGGTAATGACGATCCAATCAAGTGAGGCGTTCGCAGTGATCGAGGGAATCACGGTTGGCTCCGCCACTCTTGCATTGGACGATGGTCGGACCATCAACATCGTGCGAGACACTCCAGGGGAAATCGACTGCACGGATCGCACGACGCCGGCAGCCTGTGTGTTGCTCGCCGATCTGCTGGGTGATGGAATCGTGTGGTACGCGCTCGTCAATGCAAACGGACCCGCTTCGCGAACGCTGGCCCTTCCCACCATCGTGGACATGGTGGATGGGGGAGATACGGGGGTGTTGGAGAATGGGTGGCACATTCCGCTCGCCAATGGAGTCGTTCGTACATGTGCAGGCGCACAACGTTCACCAACACTGCGAGCATTCATCGACTCGTATTCCACGACCGGAATCACCACGGTGCTTGATCTTGATCGCGACGAAGTCGTTGAAGTGATCTGCGCCAGCTGACCCGTACGTCAGGCGTTTGGTGCGAGACGTACGATTCGTGCCGCCATCGCGTAGGCAACTTCAGCAGGACCCTTTTCGTCGGGTCGCAACAGGTTGGCCATGATGCGCAACACCCATTCCATCAGGGTGCGGCTGTGGATGCCGACGCGTGACAACTCGCGCATCAGTGCCGGCCGACCGATGACTCGGGCAAAGAGCCGTGCAACTTTGAAGTACTGACCGTATTCAGCGTCGAGCATTTCGGGGTATTGCTGCAACGCCGATGCATCGCCACTTCGGAGCGCATCATGCAGCACGCTGGCGGCCATGCGGGCGGTTTCGTACGCGTAGTCGATACCTTCGCCGTTGAACGGATTCACGCTGCCGGCAGCATCACCAATTACCAAGTGGGTGGGGCCCATTTTTGGAAAGACTGAGCCGCCCATCGGAATCTTTCCGCTGGTTGCGCGACATTCCGGTGAGGCAGGATCGATCTCCCAACGTTCGGCGATCATGTGGGCGTAAGAGTCCAACAAGTGTGTGGTGTTGACGTCCTTGAACTTCTTGAACGTCGAGAGCAATCCAACGCCTACGTTGATGGTGCCGTCGCCAACGGGGAAGATCCATCCATAACCCGGCATGGAGTTTCCGCTTCGATCCTGTACGTCGAGCGCCGATTCGATCCACGGTTCGTTGTGTCGCGGACTCGCCCAGTACGTGCGAATGGCAGTTCCGTACGGCCACGTCTTGGTTCGTGCGGTGCCGAGTGAACGGCCGAAACGGCTGTTTGCGCCATCGGCAATCACCACGTAGGACGCGCGAATCGCAACCTGACGGTTGTTGTCGAGGTCGTTGATGACCGCCCCGCGTACACAACCCTTCTCCATGAGCGGTTCGACGGCTTCATGACCCTGCAGCAACGTGGCACCGGATGTCTCGGCGTTGAAAGCCACCATGGCATCGAGTTCGCGTCGGCGCACGACGTAACCATGACGCGGATAGATGGGATGAGTGGGCCATTGGAGCTCGAGTTCTTTTCCGTGCGCAGTGGCACGGAGGCCCTCGTAGCGATGAAACTGCTTGAGGCGTTCGCCCAAGCCCATGTCGTCGAGTTGTTTCACTGCTCGAGGCGTGAGTCCGTCACCGCACGTCTTTTCGCGTGGAAAGTGTTTCCGCTCGACCACGGTGACCGAGTTCCCGTGTTGAGACATCCAATACCCCATTGCGGCACCGGCCGGACCACCGCCGATGACCAATACATCGGTGTCACGAGTTTGCAGCGCACCTACGTCGGTTACATCCATGATGCCTTCAGCGTAAAGAGTGGAATGGCTGGGACGCCGACCCAGCGATGTGGCACGTGACTACGTCGTTGTTGCCGAGTGAGCACCAGGTGCGATGGTGTGTCGAGGAAGCCTGGGGCGTCAGGCGATTATTTGTTGCTGGGGCGGGCCTGGGTGCCCACTTCGCGCGGTGGAGTCTCCAGCATGGAGAAGGTCTCGGCGAGGGTGTCAAAGTCGACCGTGCCGGATTCGAGTGCGGCAAAGATCTCCGAATCCTCCGAGCACCACGTCGCATATTCGGCTGCCCACTGTTCGCTCTTGGGGTCGGCACCACCGATGGCGTAACGCTCGTGGCACACCACGCCCAGGATTTCGTAGTTGGTCAGACCGCCACCCCACGATTCGCCTTGTGCCGGCATGGCGTTGCCGTTGTACGAGAGCGGTGCGTGCGCGCCACCCTCACGATCCGGATTGCCGTACACGGCAAGGCCAGCAGAAACAAAGGGCTGACTCCCGGTGTAGACGTAGTTCAGCATGTCCTCGATGTGCGGGAAGGTCTTCAACACTTCGCCCTCGTGCAAGACACGGCCAGCGCCACCTTGACCTGCGGCACCATGGCAGCTCGCACATGCTCCGTACACCGCTTCACCAATGGCCATTGGACCAGTTGCCTCGCG
>JAFMJP010000140.1 GCA_017853375.1 Actinomycetota bacterium | reverse complement strand
CGACCCGTGCTGGGTCGATGTGGGGCCACATGCCGACGTGGAAAGCCCGGCCAGTCGAAGATCGTCGAGGGTGTCCACATCCAGTGCCAAGTCCTCACGCTGGATAACTTCCATCGACAGCCCACGGAGAGCCGCCTCCGCGCGATGTGCAGCACACGACCCAGGCCCGTAGGCAAAGGTGAATTCGCCACGACATGGCACGAGGAGCACGTTGGTGCCATCGCCGTGCCGGTCGGGCACCACCACCGCGTCGGCGGTGACCTCACACAGCGAGGCAAGGTCCTTGGCGTGCGGGAGGTCGCTGTGTGCCACCATCACCCGGTGATGTCCTGCCGCCCTGGCGGCATCCCGACCTGCGGTGGCAGCCGCATTCAACCCGAGTACCCCAGGCACCACGACGTGGGCCCCATTGGCGCGAGCCCAAGCGGCAACCTCGTCGTCGTTGCAGACCACGTAGACGGAGAGGGGTGATGCCGCGCGGAGCACCGCTTCGGCACAATGACGCGCCAACTCGCGGCGAGAGTCCGCCGACAAGGAGTCCGCGAGGCGCGACTTTGCCAGGGCGAACGACTTGATGGGCACCACCACGGCAACATCGGCGAGTGCGGTCATTCGGCGACTCCAGCCGGTGCGCTCATCGGGTTGAGCCTACGATTTGGGCGTGGGATTGCCCTTTGCTCGAGTGGCCGTGATTGGTGCCGGCTCGTGGGGCACCACGATGGCATCGCACGTGGCGCATAATGCGCCAACCGTGCTGTGGGCACGACGACCGGAACTCGCCGAGGAATTGCGCACCTCGCGTGTGAACTCCCGCTATCTGCCGGATCATCAGGTGCACGGCGAACTTCAGATCACCAACGATTTGGTGGATGCGGTGACCGATGCATCGCTGGTGGTGGTGGCGGTGCCGTCGGCGGGTTTTCGAGATGTGGTGAGGACGATGGCGCTGCACCTGGAACCCGACGCAGTGTTGATGAGTTTGACGAAAGGGTTGGAGCGTGGCACCGGCCGGCGAATGAGCGAAGTGCTGGTGGACTTGGCGCCCAACCATGTGGTGTCGGTGTTGTCGGGACCGAATCTGGCGGGAGAGATTGCAGCCGGACAACCCGCAGCCAGCGTGGTGGCGTGCACCGATGCGCGGGTGGCGGCTCGCCTGCAGGAGGTGTTTACCCGGCCGTTGTTTCGCGTGTACACACACGACGACGTGATTGGATGCGAGATCGGTGGAGTGGTGAAGAACGTGATTGCCATTGCTGCAGGCATGGCGCACGGTATGGGTTTTGGCGACAATTCGCGAGCCACGTTGATCACGCGCGGCTTGGCGGAGATGGGACGGTTGGGCGCCAAACTTGGCGCGAATCCGGGAACGTTCTCGGGACTCGCAGGGATGGGTGACGTGATCGCCACGTGTTCGTCCATGAAGAGTCGTAACACCACCGTGGGTGTGCGGTTGGGTAGAGGTGAGTCCATCGCCGACATCAATGCTTCGATGAACCACATGGTGGCCGAAGGTGTCAAGAGCGCAGGCACGGTAGTGGCGCTGGCGCGCAAGGTGGGTGTGGAGATGCCGATTTCCGAAGCGGTTGCGGAAGTATGCGAAGGGCGACTGAGTGCTGCCGATGGCTTGATGCGTCTCATGACGCGCTCACGCAAGTCCGAGCGCGAATAGAGGGTGTTGCAACGAATGAAGATGGCACGGCAGGGCATTCGAATCGGGTTGCACGGCGCGGGAAGTGCCGTGGTGGACCCATTCGGTGTGGTGTTCCCCGATGGCTGGCGCGGCAGCAGCTGTGGTTGGTGGCTGGCGGCCAGCGACAAGTGGCACGATCCACGAACATCGCCGAGCGTGCGTCAACAACGCGTCAACGGCACTCCCGTGGTGCAAACCAAGGTGGCGGTACCGGGTGGCGATGTGGTGCAACGCGTGTTCGTTGTCGCCGATCAGGGCGGACGACTGGTGATGCACGTTTCCAACGAGTCGCCCGAACCCGTGGTGGTGGCCGTGCCCACTCGCGGCATGTCGAGCACCGCAGCCGCAGGTGCGACCCGCCCACAAGGAATCGAGACACCCGACGACGTACGTGCGTTCCCGCTGTCGCATCGCGCCAGCATCACCTTTGCCTGGCCATTGGTCACGTCGCGCTGGCGAAAGGCTGCATCGATCGATGCCGGACTCTTGCCGTCACACGACCAGGTGGCGCGTGGTTGGGTGCTCACCAGCGAACGTGCCAGTCGAGTGGTGCCTGAGGGTGCGGCGTTGGTGACGGCACGTGGTGATGTGTCGCTCATGACTCCGGACGAGATCGACGACCTGCTGGACCGTGACCCTGCAGTGGGAACGTTGACCATTGCCGAACGAATTCGTATGGGCGACAATCCGCAGGAGTGGACTTCACAGATTGCCGACGCAGCCCGTCGTATTGCCAAACAGCCGCAGCGCTCACCGTGGTCCTCGCGAGCATTGATGATGGCTGCGCGAACCCTGGTTGCTGCAGATGAGTCGTTGGCGGCTGACGATGTGGTGGGGCTGTGGCAGCGTGTGGAATTGGATGGCCGGAGTCTCGTCGGTGACGTTG
>JAFMJP010000048.1 GCA_017853375.1 Actinomycetota bacterium | reverse complement strand
GGCGAAGCAGCAGTGGCCGAGCGTTCCAAGGAACTCGACGACTTGAAGATCCTGCTCAAGGAAAAGATCGAGCTCGGCGAAGTGGTGCGTTTCGAAGCGGCAGACGGCAACATCATGGACTCCTACATGCACGTGCAGGGCGGTCGTGGTGTCAACGTGGTGGTGGTGGAGATGAAGGGTGCAACCGAGGAGTTGGCCCACGACATCGCCGTGCACATCGCCTTTGCGCGCCCGAAGTACCTCACTCGCGATGAAGTTCCGGCAGATGTCGTTGCCGCCGAGCGCGCCACGCTGGAAACTGCAACCCGTAACGAAGGCAAGCCAGAGACGGCCATCGGCAAGATCGTGGACGGCAAGTTGAACGGTTTCTTCAAGGACTTGTGCCTGTTGGAGCAGCCGTACGCCAAGGACGACAAGCAGTCGGTGAAGCAGGTCATTGGCTCTGCCTCGATCGTGCGGTTCGCCCAAGTGGAAATCGGGTAATCTCAGAGACGCATGACTGCTCGAACCCAGCCCCGCTGGAAACGAGTGGTGTTGAAATTGTCGGGTGAGGCTCTCGCCGAAAAGTCGGGCTTCGGGCTCGACAACGACGTGTTGGCCCAACTTGCCGGCGAACTGCGCGAAGCACGCGAAGAATTCGGCGTGGACATCGCCATCGTGGTTGGTGGTGGCAACTTCTGGCGTGGCACCAAGGGCAGTGGTCGGGGAATGGACCAGGCGCAAGCCGACTACATGGGCATGATCGCCACCGTCATCAACGGGCTGGCGTTGCAAGACGCGCTCGAACGTGCCGGTCAGCACTCCCGCGTGATGACCGCAGTGGAAATGCCCAAGGTTGCCGAGCCCTACATTCGTCGGCGCTGTGAACGCCACCTGGAGAAGGGTCGCATCGTCATCTTGGCTGGCGGTACGGGAAACCCGTTCTTCACCACCGACACCGCGGCTGCACTGCGCGCTGCGGAGATCGAGGCACAGGCAATCTTGAAGGGCACGCACTCCGGCGTGGACGGCATTTATTCGGCCGACCCGAAGTTGGACAAGAACGCCACACGTTTCACGCACCTGTCGCACCTCGACGTGATCAACAAGGGTTTGCGCGTGATGGACTCCACTGCAATCACGTTCTGCATGGACAACAAGTTGCCGATCGTCGTGTTCAATTTGCTGCAACGCGGCAATTTGCGTGCGATACTCAAGGGCGAAGAAATCGGTACGCTAGTCGCGTGATCGACGACACACTTCTCGAGTCGCTCGACAAGATGGACAAAGCCGTCGAGCACGTTCAGCACCAGTTCGTGGCGGTGCGCACGGGTCGGGCCTCCCCGGCGCTGATCGAAAAACTCAACGTCGATTACTACGGCGCACCGGTGCCATTGCAGCAGCTCGCCAGTTTTCAGGTGCCTGAGGCCCGAATGTTGGTGGTAAAGCCGCACGACCGTTCGGCAATTGCTGCGATCGAAAAAGCCATCATGGCCAGTGACATCGGCGTGAACCCGAGCAACGACGGCCAAGTCATTCGTCTGGCGTTTCCTGCCCTCACCGAGGAGCGCCGCAAGGATTACGTGAAGGTGGTAAAGAACATCGCCGAGGAAGGTCGTGTCACGATTCGCGGAATTCGCCGCGATGCGCGCAAGGCCATGGAAACTGCCGAGAAGGATGGCGACATCTCCAAGGACGATCTCGAGCGCGCCGAAAAGGATCTCGACAAGATGACCCAGGAGCACGTGGATCACATCGACAAAGCCGCAGTCCGCAAAGAACAAGAAGTGATGGAGGTCTGACCATGTCCGATGATCGACGCGACGACACCGACTCGAACGAAACGACGGGTGAACTTCGCGACAACACGATCGACTTTGGTGACGAGTTCGGCGAAGTGAAATTTGCCGACTCCGACGATTCCGCACCGGCCATCAGCGTGGACTCCACCGATACCGCGCAATTGCCGCATTGGAGCGAGGAGCCAACGGGGGAGAGCCCGCGTTTTGGTGTGCAACCCCGCGACCCGAGCAGGCCGGGCACACGTGATGCCTCACGCCCCACTCGCGAACCAAGCCGTCCGGCCTCGCCACCGCCGGTGAGCCGCCCCGCTCCTGAAGGACGCATTCGAATTGGTAGCGACCCCACCGATCAGCGCGCTCGTCGGACGTCGGATACGCATCCCACCATGCGCGACCGCACCGGTGACATTTCCCGACCCATCCCGCGCGATCGCACCGCTGATCCGTCCCGCCCGACCGTTCGCGACCGTTCACCACGACGGCCGACGCCTGTTCGTCCGAGCCAGGTTCGTCGCGCTCGTCCTGATCGCGGTGACACCGGCACCCAACCTCGTCCGATTGGTGCAGATCGCAACCTGAGCTCGGCGGTCATCGTCGGTCTCGTGTTGGTGGTGTTGTTCGTCGGTACGTCGTTCGTGGGGCCGGCCGCGGTGATGGCGTTGGTCATCGTGGTCCTCGGCATCGCTGCCCTCGAGTTCTTTTCGCAAACCAGCAATCGCGGGCTTGGTGCACCGATGGTGGTGGGAATCGTGGCGTGCGTGGCTGCGCCGCTCGCTGCCTATTACATGTCGCATCTCGCCATCGCCATGGTGGTGGTGTTCGCATTCATTGCTGGTGCGGTCAGCATGGTTGGTTCCAACGACGACCAGAGCGGTGCCATCACCAGCCTGGGCACCCTCATGTTGGGTGTGGTGTACATCGGGTTGTTGGGCAGTTATGCGGGAATGATTCTGCGCATGTCGACGTTGTCATCGGCGTTGCCCAACATCGGCACCGACACGTTGTTCATCGCGGTGTTCGCGGTTGCCGCGAACGACATCGGTGCATACTTCGTAGGTTCGGCAATCGGTCGCACACCGTTGAAGGAGTCGATCAGCCCGAACAAGACGGTCGAGGGCCTCATCGGCGGCACCATCGCCACCTTCTGCGTGGTGGTCATCCTCGGCCTGCAGAGCGACACATGGAACTCGCTCATGGAGTGGATCATGCTCGCCGCCGTGGTGTCCATTGCCGCGCCGATCGGCGACTTGCTGGAGTCAGTCTTGAAGCGCTCGCTCGGAGTGAAGGACTTCGGCACCGTGCTGAAGGGCCATGGCGGAGTACTGGATCGCTTCGATGGCGTATTGCTGTCGTTGCCAACGGTGTACTTCCTCGCCGTCACGCTGACCCCGTGGGCCAGCTGACTCTTCTGACGTGACCGTCAAGGTTGCCCTCGCGGGCAGCACCGGATCCATCGGTCGACAAACGCTCGAGGTCGTGGCCGCATCGCACGGTCGGTACGAAATCACGGCGCTGGCTGCTTCGTCGAACGAAGCAGTGTTGCGAGAACAGCTCGCAGAACACCGTCCCGACGTGGTGGCCGTGGTTGATGCGTCGGTCCGTAAGCGATTGGCGGCCGACTTCCCGACGGTGAAATTCACCGACGACGTCGCCGACGTGGTGGATGGTGCCGATGTGGTGGTGAATGCAGTGGTGGGCTTTGCCGGGCTTCCCGTCACGCTGGAGACGCTTCGACAAGGCAAGCGTTTGGCGCTGGCCAACAAGGAAAGTTTGATTGCAGCCGGGCCGATCGTGCAGCCGTTGCGCAGCACGAAGGGGGCAATGATCGTCCCGGTTGACAGCGAGCATTGCGCGCTGCACCAATGTTTGCGCTCGAGCGACGACGCGAAGCGTGAAGTTGCTTCGCTCCAGCTCACTGCAAGCGGTGGTCCGTTCCGAGGAAAGACTCGTGACGACCTTTCGCGCGTGAACGTTGCCGAGGCATTGGCCCATCCCACCTGGTCGATGGGTCCGAAGATCACGGTTGATTCGTCCACGCTCATGAACAAGGGGCTCGAAGTCATCGAAGCACACGAGTTGTTCGGTATTGGTTACGACCACATCCAGGTGGTGGTGCATCCGCAGTCCATCATCCACTCGATGGTGACGTTCACCGACGGTGCGACCATCGCACAATTGTCGATGCCCGACATGCGCTTGCCCATCGCATATGCCATTGCGTGGCCCGAACGCTTCGATGTGTCCTTCGGTGCGGTGGACTGGACGAACTTGCGTCGACTCGATTTTGAAGCGCCGGATCGCACGACGTTCCGCTGTCTCGATTTGGCGTACGCGGCCGGACGTACGGGAGGTTCTGCTCCGGCGTGGTTGAGCGCAGCCAACGAGGTTGCCGTCGATGCATTTCTTGCGGGACGGATTTCCTGGCTGCAAATTGCCGAAGTGAATGACGCCACGCTCCAGCAGCACGATGGCGCAACCCTTTCCAACGTTGATGATGTGCTCGCTGCCGACGCCCGTGCGCGACATCTTGCGCACGGCATCGTCCAAAATTTCGCACACGCTGCAGGTACCGTAGGCGCGTGAGCTCGTTCTATACCCGCGTTCGCGAAGACCTCGTCGGCGGTGGCGGCGATCCGACTCGCGACTCCGGCGACAAGGTGCCCATGTCCACCACCATCGGTGGTGTCGGCATCATCGTGGCGCTCCTTGCCTGGTTGGCGTACAACAACATCTGGACGTTCGTGTTCGTCGTCGGCTTGATCGTGTCGGTGTTCCTGCACGAAATCGGGCACTTCGTGACTGCGCGGCGCACCGGCATGAAGGTGACGCAGTTCTACATGGGATTCGGCCCCAAGTTGTTTGCGTGGCGCCGTGGCGAGGTGGAATACGGTTTGCGTGCATTCCCGATCGGCGCATTCGTGCGAATCATCGGCATGAACAACATGGACGACACCGATGCTGCCGATGAGGATCGCACGTACCGATCCAAATCGTTCCCGCGGCGATTGCTGGTCATCACGGCAGGTTCGCTCATGCACGCGGTCATTGCGCTGGTGTTGTTCGTGGGTGTGTATGCGGTGTCTGGTCGCTACGGCGAAACGGGTCGTGTCACCGTCATGGAACAGCCGTACGCGGGAAGTGCCGCCGAAGCTGCCGGTGTGCGTGAAGGCGACGTGATTGTGGTCTTCGACGGCAAGAACGTGCCCACCTCCGCCGACTTCGTTGATGCCGTGCGGGCCAAGCAGCCCGGCGACCAAGTAGAAGTGGTCATCGATCGCAACGGCGAGACGCTGGTGCTCAACGCCACGCTCACGGTGTTCCCCGGGTCGGAAGAAACTCCCGAGGCGCGCGCCTTCTTCGGTGTGGCCGGATGGTCGCGCGATTACGTGCAGCTCGGCGTGCTGGAGTCCGTCGGGCGCGCCGCACAAGACGTGGTGGGTACTGCCCGCGATTCCATCACCGGTGTGTTCACCGTGTTGAATCCCATCAACCTCGCCGACAACTTGACCAGCGAGCAAGCCAACCCACTCACGCGTCCCAGCACCGTGGTGGGTGCCAGTCAATTGGGTGGGGAAGTGGGCCGTGACGAAGGGTGGAAGGGTGTCCTCTTGTTGTTGGGCGCGGTCAACGTGTTCGTTGGCGTGTTCAACATGATGCCGTTGCTGCCGTTCGATGGCGGCCATGCCGCCGTGGCGGTGTACGAGCGTCTACGTTCCACTCGTACTCGCCGGTATCACGCCGATGTTCGCAAGCTGGCTCCGGTGGCTACCGCCGTGGTGGTACTCCTGGTGATGCTGCTCGTGGCAGGCTTGTACCTTGACATCACGCAACCGCTCGGCTGATCAATGACTACCGCACCGTCGTTCCCACGCAAGAAGACCCGACAAATCCACGTTGGCAAGGTTGCGGTGGGCGGCGACGCACCAATCAGCGTGCAGTCGATGACCATCACCAAAACTTCCGATGTCGAGGGCACGCTGCAGCAGATTTATGCTCTGGCCGCAGCCGGCTGCGACATCGTGCGTTGTACGTGCAACGAAATCGAGGCCGCCGAAGGCTTGGCCCAGATCGTGCCGCGGTCACCGGTTCCGATCGTTGCCGACATTCATCACCAGTACAAGATGGCGTTGGCCGCATTGGAGGCCGGAGTCCAGGGTCTCCGGTTGAACCCCGGCAACATTCGCAAACCCGAGCACATCAAGACGGTGGCCAGCGAAGCCCGTGATCGCAAGGTGCCCATTCGTATCGGTGTCAACGGCGGTTCGCTCGACCCGGCGCTCTACGAGAAATACGGTGGTCTCACCGCCGACGCGATGGTGGAGTCGGCGCAAACCGAGATGCGCTACTTCGAGGAAGTCGGTTTTGATCTCATCAAAATTTCAGTGAAGGCGTCCAATGTGCCGCTCATGGTGGAGGCGTATCGCAAGTTGAGCGCCGTCACCGACCATCCGCTGCACCTCGGTGTCACCGAAGCCGGGCCACTTCCCGGAGGTTTGGTGAAGGCAACTGCGGGTATTGGTGCGTTGCTGCTCGAGGGCATCGGCGACACCATTCGTTACAGCCTCACTGCCGATCCGGTGGAAGAAGCGCGCGCAGGTCGCCAACTGCTCGAAGCACTCGGGCTTCGGGAGCGAAAGAACGTCGACCTCATCGCGTGCCCGAGTTGTGGTCGGGCCGAAATCGACGTGATTGAAGTTGCCAATCGTGCGCAAGCGGCGTTTGCCGACAAGAAGCTGCCGCTACAAATCGCGGTGATGGGTTGTGTGGTGAATGGCCCGGGCGAAGCCCGCGAGGCCGATCTCGGTATCGCAGCCGGCAACAAGCGCGGACACTTGTTCGTGAAGGGTCGCAACGTGGCCGTGGTGCCCGAGCGCGAGATGGTGGAAGCCCTCGTGGACTGGGCCACCTTCATTCACGAACACGGGGTGGACGCGGCGCTGCAACGCGTGGATACCACCATCGCCGAGCGCGAGGCCGCGCGGGATCGTTCGGCACTGCTCGACGAACAGGGTGCCGATGCGAACCATTCGTCGGAAAAAATCGTCGAGATTCGCCGCACCGTCGAAGGCTGAGCGGCGGCGCGCTACGGCGCGATGGTGGTCGTCGGCGCCACCGTTGGCGGTACGGACGTGGTGCTCGTTGCGTCGCTCACGCGTTGCGCCAGCAACGCAGCCAACGTCACATACACCTGAGTTCGCGTCTCGTGTCCGAGCGGACTGAGATGAATCTTGTCGGGATCCATCACCTTGGGGTTCTTCTTCACGTCCGCCACCCAGTCGTACAGGCTGGCCAACGGGTAGTTCGCCAGCACCTGCGCAAGGGTTGCATTGAATCTCTGCGATTGACGTGTGGTGGTTGCGGAGTCGACGCGATGCACGGTGACCCAAGCGACGGGAACGTTGCCGATGGTGTTCATCAACTCCTGGATGACGGTGACGTATTCGCGTCGTTTCGTGAGGATCGCCACGTCGTTGGTGCCGAGTGCGACGATCACCGCCGTCGGTCGGACTCCGTCGGCAATCAGTTGCTTGAGGGCTGCATTTCCCGAGTATCGCGTGGAGTTGAGGCCGCTGATTCGCCGACCCCACCGACTGTCGACAAGAACGGTGTCGAAGTGTTTGGTTGCAGCGAGTCTGCTTTGCGATTTTGCAAAGAAGTTGGTGCCCCAAGTGAGGCTGTCACCGAGCACCAACAAGGTGGATTTCGGGGTCGTCGTGGCATGAACGTGGGTTGTCCCGGCGGTCGACACGATGCACATGGAGATGATGGCCGCCGCAAGGCCGACGATGAGTCGGCGAGCGCGAGCGTTTACATGGCGAGTGTGCACAGCGCGAGTGGTCAACGCGCCGCGTGTCATGCGCTGACCGTATACAGCGTGGCGGTGCCTTCCAGCGCAATCGACTCGCCCGCGGCAACGTAGGCGGCAGCACCGCGGGTGAGTGGTCCGACGCTTCCGGATGTGCACACCACGATGGTGTGTTGCGACGTCGCGGTGAGTGCAAAGGTGCCGTTGAGTTCGTGTCGCATCACGGAAAATGGCGCGTTGCAGCGGTATGCCGTGGTGGTGGGGGACACGCGCTCGGTGGGAACGAGTGCGCCAGCGGAGGTTGCGTCGTCGAGTCGTGCGATGGCAAAGAACTCGTCCAGGTCGACGTGTTTGTCGGTGAATGCAGCTCGCATCACGTTGTCGGAGCTGCCCTGCACCTCGAGCGCAACTCCGTGCAGGTACGCATGCACGGTGCCGGAGTCGAGGAACAACGCTTCGCCTGGGTGGAGCCGCACGTGGTGCATGAGGAGGGCCACCACTGCGCGGGGGTCGTCGTGGTGCTCCATGAGCTGGGTCATGGCGGGTGACGGTGTGGCGACGCGTGCCAACTCGGTGCCCGCCAACACGCTGCCCATCAACACGGTGCGCGCCGCATGTGCCACCCCGTGTTGGGTGACGAGCGCAGCCAACCCGGTTGCTCCTGCATCGGCGCACTGCTGCAATGCCACTTCGCGTGATGCGAACCCACAGAGCGCTTCGAAGCTGTCGAGCGCGATCACCATTTCTGGTTTGGCGCGCTCGTCGGCATACACACGATGCGCGGCGTCGAGCGGAATCCCGGCGGCCTGCTCGCGCGCGAATCCGCGGACTGCTTGCGCAGTGGACGGATGCGTTTGCAGCGACAACGGTTGTGCCGCAGCCAACAACTTCACGATGAAGGGCAGGTCGCCAACTTCGTCCGACAAATACGTCGGTGCAGGAAGGTGCACGCTGTCGTCGATGTGGGCCGGTCCGCGTGGATGCGTGCCGTACCAAATTTCTGCCCAGGGGCGACCGTCGGCGGTGATGTCGAGCATTTCCGGCAGGGCGAATCGGTCGCCCCATGCGTAGTGCTGAACGGCACCCCTGAGTCGAAGCATCGCGCGGTTACGCGCTAGCCGCGATGACGTGTGCGGCGACTTGGTCGATCGGCAGTTCGGTGGTGGTACCAGCGATGCGGTCGCGCACCTCCAGCACTCCTTTTGCAACGCCGCGTCCGGCAATGACGATCATCGGCATTCCCAGCAATTCGGCATCCTTGAATCGCACACCTGGTGACACGCCGTCGCGGTCGTCGAGCAACACGTGCAACCCGGCTTTGGACAGCTCGGCGGCCAATGCTTCGGCTGCTGGGCCAGTGTCGTCGCCGGGTTTGCCGGCAATCACCACGTGCACGTCCATCGGCGCAACGCTGCGTGGCCAACGCAAACCCAGTTGGTCGTGGTGCAGTTCGGCGATTGCCGCAACGGCGCGCGATACGCCGACACCGTACGAACCCATGGTGACCACGCGCTGCTTGCCTTTTTCGTCCAACACTTGCAAGCCCAACACTTCGGCGTACTTGCGGCCCAGTTGGAACACGTGTCCCATCTCGATGCCGCGTTCGATGCGCAGATGCGAGCCGCAGGTTGGACATGGATCCGTATCGCGCACTTCGGCAACGTCGATGACACCGTCGGCGGTGAAGTCGCGACCATGCACCAAGTGGACGACGTGGTGTCCGGGTTCGTTGGCACCCGTAACCCACGCGCTCCCGGCAACCACACGCGGGTCGAGCAGGTAGCGAATGCCGAGCGGTTTCTTTTCTCCGAGTACGTCGGGGCCGATGTAGCCCTTCACCAATCCGGGTCGTGAGGCGAAGTCGGCATCGCCGAAGGCATCCACTTCGGCGGGTGACACGGCGGCTTCGAGGCGCTTCGTATCCACTTCGCGGTCACCCGGGACGCCGATGGCGAGCGGAGTTCGACTGCCGTCGGGGTGGCGGAGCATGACGAGCACGTTCTTGAGGGTGTCGGCGGCCGACCACGCACCTGCGTTGCCCGATGCGCTCGCATCACTCGGTGTGCGGCGTAGATCGTCGCGACCGTTCAGCAAGTCGACCAACGTCTGAATGGTGGGCGTGTTGGGTGTGTCCACCACGCGTGCTGCAGGTGTGCCACTGGCATCGATGGCAGGCACCGTGCCGATGCGCACGGCTTCGGTGTTTGCGCGATAGTCGCACGCGCTGCAACGAACGAACGTGTCTTCACCCGACGCGCAAGGCGACAGGAATTCTTCCGACGCCGAACCACCCATGGCGCCCGACATTGCCTTGACGATCACCACGTCGAGGCCCAAGCGTGCGAAGATCTTCACGTACGCCGCACGGTGCGCGTCGTAACTGCGCTGCAGACCGTCGTCGTCCAGGTCGAAACTGTAGGAGTCCTTCATGACGAATTCGCGGCCGCGCAGCAACCCGGCTCGTGGCCGAGCCTCGTCTCGATACTTGGTTTGAATCTGGTACAGCCACACCGGTAGGTCTTTGTAGCTGCCGTACAAATCCTTCACGAGCAACGTGAACATTTCTTCGTGCGTGGGGCCCAACAGGTAATCGACACCACGGCGATCTTGCAGTCGGAACAAATTGGGGCCGTAGTCGGTCCAGCGACCGGTGGCGTCGTACGGCTCGCGCGGCAAGAGGGCAGGGAAGTGCACCTCCTGTGCGCCGATGGCATTCATTTCTTCCCGGACGATCTGCTCGACGCGCTGGAGCACCCGCATGCCGAGCGGCAGCCACGTGTAGCCACCGGGAGCCGCACGTCGGATGTATCCGGCACGCACCAGCAGGCGGTGGCTTGGTACCTCGGCCTCGGCTGGGTCGTCACGCAATGTGCGCACAAAGAGCGTCGACAAGCGATGAATCACGCGGAACGAAGGCTAGTTCCCGGGGCTATCATGGATACGTCCTTCTACAGTCAGCATGAGTGCAGACCGCAAAGGCGTGGGTCACCACCCACGCCTTTTTTTGACTCATGTAACGACTGGGGTGGGCGAGTTACCGGTTACGAAAACGACGAAAAGGGAGCCACAGAGACGATGACTACGGACACCGTCGTTGAGCGGGTACGCGCCCTCACGGCGCCCATCGTCGCCGACTTGGGTCTGGAGATCTACGACCTGGAAATGGTCTCCGGAGTCCTTCGCCTCAGCATCGACACCCCGCCGGGGCAGCCGTCTGGTGTCACGCTCGACAACATTGCGCTCGTGAGTCGATTGGTGTCGCGCGAACTCGATCACAACGACCCCATGCCGGGTCGCTACACACTCGAAGTGTCGAGTCCTGGTTTGGAGCGCCCGTTGCGCACCCCGCAGCACTTCCAACGTGAAGTCAACAAGGTGGTGTCGGTACGTTTGCACCGCGCCATCGAGAGCCGCCGCCGTTTGCAGGGAGTGCTGCTGCGCGCCGATGATCGCGGCATCGTGATTTGCCTGGACGACACGGGAACCGAAATGTCGGTGTCGTACGACGACATCGAACGTGCGCGAACCGTGTTCGTGTGGGGCGCCGGCACATCTTCAGACCGACACACCAAGGAGGTTGCGTCATGAATCAATCAGACATGAAGGAAGCCATTCGGATGATCGCCGCAGATCGCGGCTTGTCCATCGATGCGCTGTTGCAGGTGCTGGTAGAGGCACTCGCCACCGCGTACAAGAAACGTCCTGGTGCGGCCGAGGAAGTCATCGTCGGCTTGAACCCCGACACGATGGAGATGACCTTCACCGCCTACGACATCGATGCCGACGGCAACTGGTGCAACGAGCGGGACGACACGCCGAGCCGTGACGAACTTGGCCGCATTGCCGCGTCCACGTTCCGCGCGGTGTTGAGCCAGCGCATTCGCGAAGTGGAGTACCAAGGCAAGTACGACCAGTTCCGCAACAAGGAAGGCGAGATCGTTGCCGGCCGTATTCGCTTGATGCCGGACCGTAGCTCCGAGCGCAAGTACCTCATCA
>JAFMJP010000006.1 GCA_017853375.1 Actinomycetota bacterium | reverse complement strand
CATTGCTCACTCGCCTCCCGCTGGACGCGGTTCTTTTGGCAAGCCGAGTACCCGCTCGCCGACGATGTTGCGTTGAATCTGGCTCGTACCACCCCAGATGGTTTCCGACCTCGAGAAAAAGAACGACGACATCATCGCGCTGACGGGATAACCCTCACGACGCTTTTCGCGGAGTGCTCCCGGCCATGTGCCGGACTCAGGACCGGTGTTGATCAACATTGCGTGCGTGCCGTAGATGTCGAGCGCAAGCTCCATTGCGTTCTTGTGCATCTCGCTCCAGAACATCTTGTTCGCTGCTCCCAGCGCCATGACTCCGAAATCCTTCTTGTCGGCCAGATTCGCGCCGAGAGAACGCAGACCGTTGTACTTGAGAATTTGGATCTTGCTGTAGTACTGCATCAAGCGTTGACGGACGAGATGATTGCAGATTGCGCCGTTCTTGGTTGCTGCCTCGACCATCAACCGATATTCCTCCTCGAAGCGGCGATAGCCCGTGGTGGCGCTCATGCCGCGTTCGAACGCGAGCGTCGAGTTGGCCACCTTCCAACCGTTGTTCACTCCGCCCACCACGTTGTCCTTCGGGCATCGAGCATCGGTGAAGAACACCTCACAGAACTCTGCGGTGCCATCCGGTTGCGTGATGCCGCGCACCTCAACGCCTGGTTGTCGCATCGGTACCAAGAGATACGAGATGCCCTTGTGCTTCGGCGCGGTTGGATCGGTTCGCGTGAGCAAGAAGCAGTAATCGGCGTAGTGACCGCCGGTCGTCCATACCTTCTGGCCGTTGATCACCCATTCGTCGCCGTCCAACACGGCAGTGGTCTTCAGGCTGGCAAGGTCGCTTCCGCTGTTTGGCTCGCTGAATCCCTGGCACCAGCGCATCTTCCCGGCAAGGATCTGCGGCAAGAACTCCTTCTTTTGTTCTTCAGTCCCCCATTGCAACAACGTGGGGCCCACCAACGTGTCACCGAAGAAGTCGGCGCGCATCGGTGCGCGAGCACGCGCAAACTCTTCGTTCAGCACCACACCCTGCAGGGTGGTGAGTCCCTTGCCGCCGTATTCCTTGGGCCAGGTTGCGCAAATCCAGCCACCCTTGTGCAACTTGTCGGGCCACTCGTCGTTGAACTTCTTGCGTGCCGCCGACGACAGCTCAAAGCCCTCGTCGAACCATCCCTGTGGAAGATTGGCCTCCAGCCATGAACGGACTTCGCTGCGGAACGCCTCGACCTCAGGGGGATACGTGATGATGCTGGATGTCATGGGCTTATTCTGTCGGAACCACTCGCCAAACGACGATTCGAGCGCCAGTCACGAGCGGACATCGTAGAGTTGTCGTCGTGTCCGTAGCCGAAGCACCAGCCAGCACCCGCTGGACTGCACAATGGAAAGAGCTCTACGAAGAGGTCATCAACACCGGACTGTGCACGGGTTGTGCCGGGTGCGTGATCTCCTGCCCGCACGATGTGATCGGTTACGAACACGAGGAAGGCAAGTACAAGCCGTTCCACCTGGAAGAAGAGCTTGGACCCACCAATTGCGGCCACGGAGAGAAAGGTTGCACGACGTGCACCCGTGCGTGCCCACGTTTCCGTAATTGGGAACAGGAGGCCGATGAGCATCTCCACGGTCGCATGCGCAAGGACGATGAGATGTACGGCCAGTACCGACAACTTCTCCTGGTTCGCGCGGCGGACGACGAGACCCACAAGAAGGGTCAAGACGGCGGGTTCGTCGGCGCAATGCTCATCTGGCTGTTGAAGCACGACTACATCGACGCTGCACTCACGAGCTTTCTCGATGGTGACGGCTCCAACTGGAAGGCCAAGCCTGGTCTTGCCCGCACTCGCGAAGAAGTACTCGCTTCATCCGGCAGCCGATACACCTATTCTGCGAACACGCTCGCCATCAAGGATGCGGCTGAAGCCGGTTTGCAGCGCATCGCGTTGGTGGGGATGAGCTGCCAGTCCTCGGTGCTACCCATCATGTGGAAGCGAAAGGCAGGAAAGATCGGCAAGCCATTTTTGTTCAACATCGGTCTGCTCTGTTCCAAGACGTTCGACGATGCCATTTTTGAGGAACTCTTTCTCGCAAAGTACGGCTTGCGCAAAGAGGACATGGTGAAGATGAACATCAAGGGTGCGTTCCAGATATGGATGCGCGATGGCTCGTTCCATGAGATCGATCTCAAGGAATGTCACCAGTGGACCCGAGAGGGCTGCAAGATGTGCCCCGACTTTGCTGCCGAGCACGCCGACATTTCCACCGGTGGTATCGGCGAAGACAACGATTGGACTCTGTGTGTCGTGCGTACCGAACTTGGCGAAGAGGTGATGAATCGCATGATCAAGGACGGCTCCGTCGTCGCTCGCCCGGCACAAACGGACGAAAAAGCGATGAAGCTATTGCGACTGCTCAGCGTCGTGAGCCGCCGACGGTGGCCGGATTTCGCCGAAACGTCGGTGAAGATCGGCGTGCCACCGCCGAAGAAGAAGGCTGACGGCACCGCGCCCGCTGCGCATTAGCCGTCAGCGGCGCACCACCACGGTGCGCTTCAGCCCTTTGCAAGTGACGTTGCCCGCGCGAACACATCGTCGAGCATTCGTTCGGTCAGCCGGCCGGTAAACGTGTTCTGTTGGCTCGGGTGATACGAACAAACGAGCGTCACCGCGCCGCGTGAATCATCCGCAGTGGTGCCGGCCGGCACGTGAACCTCCGCACCATGCGCGAACTTTGGACGAGGTGACACGCCGAAGAATTCGCACGCTGCCACGTACGCAAAACTCCCGAGACACACCACAACTCGCATGTTGGGCAACATCGCCAGTTCGCGGTCGAGGAAGCCGGAGCACTTCTTCTTCTCCAGTGGAAGCGGCTTGTTGTCGGGCGGGGCACATCGCACTGCGACGGTCACCCAGGCGTCCCGCAACTCCAGACCGTCCTTTCGTGATCGCGACGCCGCAGTATTCGCCAGTCCGGCTTTGTGCATGGCCCGAAACAACCAGTCGCCACTGCGATCACCGGTGAAGACACGCCCCGTCCTGTTGGCACCGTGAGCACCTGGCGCCAGCCCCAGCACGACGACCCGAGCCGCATCGTCGCCGAAACCAGCGATGGGTTTACCCCAATATGTTTCATTGCGGTACGCAGCCTTGCGCTCGCGGGCCACCGTTTCGCGCCAACGCACCAACCGTGGACAAGCCCGGCAA
The DNA here is from genome assembly GCA_017853375.1 of Actinomycetota bacterium. Taxonomy (GTDB): domain Bacteria; phylum Actinomycetota; class Acidimicrobiia; order Acidimicrobiales; family Ilumatobacteraceae; genus F1-60-MAGs027. The sequence continues at coordinate 35,932 of JAFMJP010000006.1, read as the reverse complement.
GCTTCAATCTCCTTGCGGAGTCGTACGTGCGTGTCGCGTGTCGCTCGTTTCCCCGTATTCACGAACGGTGACGCTACGAGATATGGGGATAGGTTGAGCACGCATGTCTGCCAAGCCGACACTCGTTCTCTTGGTCCGCCACGGCACCACACCCACCACCGGAAAGGTGCTGCCTGGTCGTGCCCGAGGTCTGCACCTTGCCGAGAGCGGCAAGAAACAAGCCGCCCACGCAGCCGAGCGGATTGCCGAACTCGGAAAAGTTCACGCAATCTATTCGTCTCCGCTGGAGCGAGCCCGCGAGACTGCGGCCCCGATTGGTCGCGCACTTCGCGTTCCGGTGCGAATCGAACGCGGGCTCCTCGAGTGCGACTTCGGGTCGTGGACCGGACAGTCACTACGCCGCTTGTACAAGAAACCGGAGTGGACTGCGGTGCAACGAACGCCCAGCTCTTTCCGCTTCCCCGAAGGTGAGAGCTTCGTGGAGATGCAAACCCGAATGGTTGGGGCACTCGACGTGATTCGTCGTCGCCATGCCGGCAAGACCGTGGTGTGTGTCTCGCATGCCGACCCGATCAAAGCTGCAGTCGCCCACGCGATGGGGACACCACTGGACCTGTTTCAACGCATCGTCATCTCCACTTGCTCGGTGACGGCGATTCTCTATTCCGACACGGCTCCGATCGTGCTGACCGTCAACTCCACCGGTGGTTCGCTGCGCGAACTACGCCCATCGTGAACCGAGTCCGCCCGTCATGAGCCTCTACCGCGACTACGAATCCGCCGAAGCCTTCACCGCCGGAGTGGTGGGCTTGCCCGGTGCGCGCACGTTCTTCTTGCAATTTGGTGACGCAAGCGACATGCTCTCCATCAAATGCGAGAAGGAACAGATTTCTGCCCTGGCAGTGTTCCTGCGCAAGACGTTGGAGGACGCTCCGGCAGTGTCGCCAGGATCCATTCGCGCCTCGTCGTTCGTCGAACCTGACGGGGCAGCATTTGCCCTCGGCAGTGTCGGGCTTGCCTACGACCGTCGCGACGACCATCTGATCCTGCAATTCGAGGAGATATCCCCCGACGATGATCCCGAGTTCGATGCCAGCCGCGTTCGAGTTCGCATCTCGCGCGCCCAGGCAGTTGCATTTTGCGAGCACGCGGACCGCCTCGTGCGCGCCGGGCGTCCGCCGTGTGCATTCTGCGGTCTGCCCATCAATCGTGACGGACACGCATGCCCGAAGATGAATTGACGACGTTGCAACTGCTCACCGAGGGTGACATCGAGGTGGAAATGCGAATGCCGTACAGCAGCAACGCCACCTTCTTGGTACGGGTATCCGAAGGCCAACGGTCCTGTCGGGCGATCTACAAACCGCTGCGTGGCGAGCGTCCCTTGTGGGATTTTGCGCCGGGGCTCCATCGCCGCGAAGTTGCTGCATACCGCTTGGCCGTTGCAATGGGCTTCGACTTCGTCCCGATCACGGTGCTGCGTGACGGCCCGCTGGGCGAAGGTTCTGTGCAGTTGTTGATCGACGCAGACTTCGAGCAGCACTACTTCACCTTGTTCGAATCACGACCCGAGTTGCACGATCAGTTTCGCAAGGTCGCCGTCTTCGACATCGTTTCCAACAACACCGACCGCAAATCGGGACACATCCTGATCGACGCCCACCATCACGTGTGGGGCATCGATCACGGTCTGTGCTTTGCTGCCGACTTCAAGTTGCGAACCGTGATCTGGGAATTCGGTGGTGAGGCGATCCCTGAGCCTCTCTTGGAGGCGGTACGACGAGTTGCAGACGCGGTTCCGAACGATGTTGCGTCGCTCCTCGATAGCGAGGAAGTGGAGGCACTGACCCACCGTGCGACGTGGTTGTTGAACCACCAACAGTTCCCCGTCGACGACAGCGGCCGGCGTTACCCCTGGCCTTTGGTGTAGCTCGAATACCCTCCGGCGTAACGCAGGGTTGCTTGGCTAGCCGCGCGCTTTGAGGGCTTCGATCAACTTCGGCAACACCTTGTGCACGTCGCCAACGATGCCCAAATCGGCAACCGCAAAAATGGGCGCCTCTTTGTCCTTGTTGATCGCAATGATGTTCTTGGAGCCCTTCATGCCCACCATGTGTTGGGTGGCACCGGAGATTCCTGCCGCGATGTACACGCTCGGCTTCACCACTTTGCCGGTCTGGCCAACCTGGTAGGAGTACGGCACCCAGCCAGCGTCCACGATTGCGCGCGACGCGCCCGGCGCACCGTGCAGCAACTTGGCCAACTCCTCCACCATCCCGAAGTTTTGTGACTCGCCCAAACCGCGTCCGCCGGACACCACGATGTTTGCTTCGTCGAGCTTGGGACCACTGGTTTCTTCCACATGCACCGCGGTGACCTTGGCTGCTGCAGTTGCTCCACCGTCGGGCACCGACACTGCCACCACCTGAGCAGCGGCACCGCCGCTCTCTTCGGCAGCAAAACTCTTGGGTCGGAACGATGCCAAGTGCGGACCAGAACCGGTGAAGGCAGCGGCGAACAGGACGTTGCCTCCGAAGATTGGAGTCGTTGCCACCACCTCGCCGCCGTTGACGGCGATATCGATGTTGTTGGTGAGCACGGTGACGCCGAGCTTGACCGACAAACGCGCAATCGCGTCGCGTCCGTCGTAGTTCTGCGGGAAGAGGATCAAGTCGGGCTTGTCTCCACCATCGATCTGCGACTTCATTGCATTGGCGGCGGCAACACCGACGAGTCGACCACCGAGGTCGCCCGTGGAGTACACCTTCTTCGCGCCGTACTTGCCGAGGGCGTCGGCGAGCGCCGCGCCGTCACCTGCAACGAATGCCGACACGTTGTCGCTGAGGCTGCGTGCCTTGGTGAGCAATTCTGCGGTAAAGCTGCTGATGGTTCCGTTGTTGCCTTGGGCGAATACCCACACATTGTTCAGAGTCATGATGATCGTCTCCCTTAGATGACCTTCAGCGTTTCGAGGAACGCCACGATTTTGTTGAATGCTTCGCCGTCATCTTCGATGACTTGTCCGGCCTTGCGCGCCTCGGCTTGCGTCACCGATGCCACTTTCTGTCCGGCACCCGACCAACCGACCGGCGACACGCCAAGATCGGCGGCGGTCACGGTGACGATTTCTTTCTTCTTTGCGTCCATGATTCCCTTGAAGCTTGGATAGCGCGGCTCCACCACTCCGGCGGTCACGCTCACGAGTGCGGGAAGTGGGCACTCCACTTCGTCGTAACCGGATTCGGTTTGTCGATCGATCTTGAGTGTTCCGCCTTCGACCTTCACTTTCTTGGCGAAGGTCACCGAAGGTAGTCCGAGTACCTCGGCGATCTGTTCCGGCACCGTGCCGGTGTAGCCGTCGGTGCTCTCGGTGGCGGCAATCACCAAGTCCGGCATGCCGACTTTCTGAATCGCTGCCGCGAGCACCTTTGCAGTGGTGAGGGCATCGGAGCCAGCGAGTGCGGGGTCGGACACGAGCACTCCGCGAACTGCACCCATCGCCAACGCAGTGCGCATTCCGGATGTTTCGTTGTTCGGTGCCATCGACACGATGTTGACTTCGCCTCCACCGGCGGCGGTGGCGAGTTGCAATGCCATCTCGACGCCATAGGCATCGGAGTCATCCAAGATGAGTTTGCCGTCACGCTTCAGCGCGTTGGTGGCCGAGTCGAGCGACCCCGGCGTGGCGGGATCTGGGATTTGCTTCACGCAGACGACGATTTTCATGACCTTCATTGTTACCGCTCGGTCACCTGAACACAGAATCGGTCGACGAAGTCGTGGGTACGGCACGTGTGACCTGCGTCCATGCCGCGCCGCCACGATGGCAGCCAGTCCGAGTGGAGGAGCCCAGCCAGGTACCGTGAAATTGCTTGCGAATCCTGCTCATTGTCAATTCCTTTGCCACCTCGGTGACCCCCCGCAACACCGTGCAGGTCCACCAGTATCTGGCCCGTCACCACGATGTGCAGGTGGTGGAAACCAGCGAGCGGGGTCACGCCACCCGCTTCGCAGCCGACGCGGTCACCCGCGGGCTCGATGCAGTGATCGCTTTCGGCGGCGACGGCACCCTCAACGAGGTTGCCACGGGTCTGGCCGGAAGCACCACGGCACTCGGGGTACTCCCGGGAGGCTCTACCAACGTGTTCGCTCGATCACTGGGCATGGCAAACGATCCACTCACTGCGGTAACTCAGCTCACTGCCGGTCTTGATGGCGGACTCGTCGCGCCGATCGGGTTGGGGGAAGCAAACGGTCGATACTTCACCTTCCATGCCGGCGTCGGGTATGACGCCGAAGTCGTACGGCAAGTGGAACGAACCTTCAGTTTCAAACGTCTCGTCGGCCAACCGCTCTTTGCATATTCCGCGCTGAAGACATGGTTCGTGGATTACGACCGAAAGTTCCCGCACTTCACGGTGGAGATCGACGGCCGCAAGATTCCGAACGGCTTCTTCACGATCGTGCTGAACACCAACCCCTACACGTACGTGGGTAAGCGTGCGGTAGAACTCTCGCGTGCCGCGTCGCTCGAGAAGCGACTCGTCGCAATCACGTTTCGTCGCCTCTCCACGCCGCTGATGCTGTCGACGTTGTGGAGCGCGTTGCGAAAGGGCGGCATCGCGGCGCGACGCGGCATCGAAGTCGTGGAGGATGTCGAGCAAGTCGTGTTCGACTTTCCGGCGCCGTTCGGATACCAACTCGACGGCGACTACATCGATGACACCACCACACTCACCATTCGTCATCACGCCGAAGCACTACGGCTCATCAAGCCGATGTTGGTGGAGTACTAGCAAAGGCACCACCGGCGGAATCAGCCGCGCAAGAGTTCGAGCGCCACATCCGGCACGTTGGTGCAGATGCCATCGATTCCCCATGCAATGAGCTCCCGCATACGCACAGGGTCGTCACAGGTCCACGTGTTCACCTGCACTCCGTGTGCATGAAATGTTTCGATCATTTCGCGAGTCACCCGCGTTACTTCCGGATGAACGGCAACGTGTCCGGCTGACGCCAACTCGCGAGCGAGTTCGTCGGCATTTCCCACACTCACGGTGAGCCAAGCAGTTGGAAGTTCCGGCCATGCCTCGTGCACACGGTCCACCGTCTTTCGCCGAAAGCACGACAACAGGTAACGCCCGGAATCTCCGTGTTGACCCACACGACGACGCAGCACGTCCAGCACCGCCAAGGCACGGGTATCCGCGCTGTCATAGTCGGGTTCCGTGCGATGGTTCTTCACTTCGACGTTCACCCACATGTCACCGCAGGCATCGAGGGCTTCGTCCAGCGTGGGGACGAAATCCGGCAACTGGTTGCCCGCCACGTGCGCGATGATTCGACCATCCTTCAGCGTCGGGTCGTGGTGCACCACCAATTCACCAGTTGCACATTGGCGCACATCAAGCTCCACTGCATGGGCACCCATTCGCCGCGCGAGGGCGAAGGCCTCGATGGTGTTTGCGGGGGCAGCCTTTGAGGCTCCGCGGTGTGCCATCACTTGGGTGGTTGTGCGCATGTTCGTGGGGCTCTCGTGTGATGGGCGCTCAGTCGGCCCCAGGCGTCAGGGTAGCGAATTTGCCCCTTGCGTTCTGCCCTTTCGCCACTTAGCCTGACGCCCGCATGTCCATCCTCGCTCAAAGCCTCGCCCTTGGTTCCGCTGATTACTCCTGGCGAGTGAACGCCAACTGCAGAGACATCGACCCCGACATGTTCTTCCCCATCGGCAACACCGGTGAAGCGACGCGCATGCTCGTGCGAGCTCGCGCAGTGTGCGCCGACTGCGGTGTACGCAAGGAATGTCTCGAGTTCGCACTCGCCACCAATCAAGACTGTGGCGTCTGGGGCGGCACCAGCGAAGAAGAACGTCGCGACATGCGACGTCGTGCGGCTGCGGCCCGCCGCGCCAGCATCGCCTGAATTGCACTGACGAGCGCCACCGTCGGGCGTCACGTTCAACGTGAAGTGGTGACTATTCGGTAGGGATTCGTAGATCCACCACGGTTCCCACTTGGCCGCTCCCATCGTCGAGCGCAGCGTCGACCAAGTCGGCATTGCTCGCCGGGCGCATGGAGATCGTGCCGCCGAGTTCGGTGGTGACCAGCGTTCGCACGATCGACAGGCCGAGGCCCGTTGCACGAGAGATATCGAACTGCTCATCGACTCCCACACCATTGTCGATGACGCGAATATGCAGCGCGTCATCGTCGGTATCGCGCGCCAGGAACACTCGCACGACTCCATCACGGCGCTTGTCGCCAAAGGCATGGTCGACCACGTTCTGCAGCAACTCCAAGATCACCACCGACAGCGGCGTGGCGATGGTTGCGGGAAGCCGACCTCCGTCACCACGAACTTCGAATCGAACCGGTCGGTCACTTGACTGCAGACTCTCCTGCGACAGCTGGATGAGCGGACGAACGATCTCGACGAATGCAACGTCCTCACCCGGTTCGCGCGACAACGTTTCGTGCACCAATGCGATGGTGCGGATACGACGCACCGAGTCAGCGATGGCATCCTTTGCCTCGTCGGAAGACAGACGGCGGCCCTGCAAACGCAACAACGACGAAATGGTTTGCAGGTTGTTCTTCACGCGATGGTGAATCTCCTTGATGGTGGCGTCCTTGGTGAGGATCAGGCGATCACGACGACGGAGTTCGGAGACGTCGCGCATCAAGACCACTCCGCCGATCACGTTCGTGGCCCGCGCACCACGCTTCAGGATGGGAATGGAGCGAACAAGGAGCGTGACATCGTGCTCTTGGTCGAGCTCCTCCACCACCGGTTCTCGACGCTCGAAGGAGACGCGTGCAGCGTCCTGGGCGAACCCCAACTCGGCGAGACTCTGACCAACTGCGTTTGCGCGGATTCCAATCCGGTGCAACGCCGAGACGGCATTCGGCGAGGCGTAACGTACTCGCGCGCTCCCGTCCAGAACGATGACACCGTCACCCACGCGCGGCGCCACGCTGGAGTCGGCGACGCGACCCGCGTACGGGAAGAGACCCGTTGCAATCATGTTGGCAAAGTCGTCGAATATCGACAGATACGTGCGCTCAAGTTGACCAGGACGACGGCCCGACACCGTCGATACTTCGCGCGTCAACACCGCGATCGTCTTGCCTTCATGCATCACCGGAATGGCGGTCATGTTCACCGGGGCTTCGAGGTAGGGCAAGGTGATTTCACCCTTCTGTATCTGCCCGCTTTGTGCTGCTGCAGCAATGAACGGACGATCGGTGTCGTCGGCATACTCGCCCACCAAGTCGGATTGATAGAGGGTCTGACCAGTTGCTGCTCGTACCTGGGATGCGGTCAACCAGTTCGTCCCGCCGGCTGATGCAACGGGTACGTACAACAACAAGTCCGAGAAAGAAAAATCGGCCAGCATTCCCCATTCGGAAATCAGCGACGTGAGGTGCACGACCTCGTCATCCGACAGTGCCGTGTGTTCACTGGTGAGCTCGAGGAGCGTTGGCATGGTGCAGCCCCATTCTTGCCGTTCACCGGGCTCCGATCTTGCCGTTCATCGGGTTCCGACCGGAACAGCTTGCTCGTCAGCCGCGAAGGGACTCGCCGAGCGCCACCAGCGACGCCACGTCGGTGATGTCTCCGCCGCGCATCTCGCTCGTCAACACCCGGCTACCCCACTGGTTGATGCGTGCGAGTGCGGCCGCATGCTGGTCGGCAATGCTCGCAATCTCGCGTTCGGCGCCGGCCAGTGCCCGACGTACGGCAACGGTCGACGGGTCGTCGCTTCCTTCGCCCTCCTGCCCGGCACCCACCAGCACGTCGGCGCGGTTGGCGGCCCCGGCGGCAAGTCGCGAAGGCACCAATCGGTTGGCCACGACGACCTCGAGTCGATGGTCTCTCCGCCGCAATTCATCGACGAGAAACTTCGCTTCCCGCATCGCCACCGGCTCCGGGCTGGTAACCACCGCGTATGAAGTCGCCGGATCGGACAACAACGTGCCGACGCGACGCGCACGTGACACGATCGGCGCCTCCATGGTGCGAAACAGCGTGAAGAATTCTGCGATGTCGCTGAGAAAAGCAGCACCGAGAATTCGGTCGGCAACGAGGAAGAAGGGACGTGACGCCAAGGACAACAATCGGGATTGGGTTGGAGCAGTCAACAACTTCAGGAGTCGACTGGAGAAGAACTGCTCCATTCGTCGAGGAGCATCCAGCACGGACAGCGCACTTCGCGACGGTGGCGTATCCACCAGCACGAGGTCGTACCTTCCACTTTCGCGAGCATCGAACAACCGCTCGGTCACCACGTAGTCGTGACTGTGCACGAATCGTGAAGTCAAGGTCTTGTACAAGTCGTTGCTCAATATGCGGTCGCACGTCGATGAATCGGGGGCATGACGCCGCATCATGTCGTCCCAACTTGCCTTCGTGTCGATCATTGCAATGCTGAGGGTTCCTTGTGCGTCGGGGAGATCCACCGGCACCTCGGCATTACCTATTGCGTCGATTCCCAAGGCGGTTGCAAGACGGCGTGCGGGGTCCACCGTCAGCACCAGGACACGCTTGGCAAAATGTCGCGCAGCCACTACGCCGAGCGCCGCAGCCGAAGTGGTTTTGCCGACCCCTCCGGGCCCGCAAATGATGATCATCTTGGAATGCCCGAGCATGTCGTGCACGTGAGGGTCGAGTTTCGGGTTCATGCGTGCTCGTTCACGATGCGGCGCATCTCGTGTTCCAGATGTTCGGTGATCAATTCGGGCGAGTGGGCTCCGGCTGCTGCTTCGGAGAGAGTTTCCACGTTGCCCAACTCCAAGGCATCGGCCAGGCGATTTGCGTGATGTTCGGCATTGCGACGACGCTCGAGCAACCACTCACACACTTCGATGGTTGATGCCAGAGAGCCGACGGCAGGACCGGAACCACCGGCTTCAGCCGCGCTCCTCATCTCGCGTGCTGCCGTCAGGAGCGCCGTGTCCACGAGTGCCGTCGGCATCCGGTTGATGACGACGCCGGCGAAGTCGATCGGCGTAGCCCTTGCCAAACGGTCGCGTAGCTCGATGGTCTCCACCACGGGCATCTCCTCTGGAGTCACCACTGCCAACACGGTGGATACCGCAGGGTCATGCAGAAGGTCGCTCATCCACTTGGTTTGGTCGGCCACGATGCCGATTCGCACCAAGGTCGCGAGGGCATCCGGCGCCGAAACCTGGGCAACGAAGTGTCCGCTTGCTTCAGAGTCCACGATCACGATGTCGTAGTTGCGTTCGCGCACCTCGTAGCACAGCTTTCCGACCGCCAGAATTTCCTTCACCGCGGGTGCCGCATTGGCAACGAAGTCGAAGATCCGCGAAAGTGGCGTCAAGCTGCCGATCACCGGCACTCTCAAGAACAGGCGAATGTACTCCCGCAAAGAGTCCTCGGTGTTCATCGCCATGGCGAACACGTTTGGCGACACTTCCGTCGGCGCAAACGCCAAGTCGCCTCGTCCCAGGTATGCGGCGAGCGAACCTTTGTCGTCCATTTCGCACACGAGTACACGCTTGCCCTGGCTGGCGGCGACCTTCGCCAATGCCGCAGCAACGGCGGACTTGCCGACGCCACCTTTTCCCGTGACGAAGACGAGTCGTCGGGAAAGTAACGCTCGAAGCGTCAGGCTCCGAACCCCAGTCGACGCTCGCCGTCCGGGGCGCCGAATTCCACGAAGGCTATTTTTTCGGCTGGTACGGCGACTTCACGTCCACGCTTGTCCGTCAACCACAGCACCTCCACTTTGCCGGCGAGTGCTTCTTCCACCGCCTTGTGTGCTGCAAGGCGCGACTTTTCGTCGTTCTCGATCTCGAGACTGATGTCTCGTGGTGAGTGGGTGACTCCGATACGTAGGTCCATGGTCACCAGTGTGTCAGGTCAGTTCACCTTCAGCGCTTGACTGAAGACCTTTTTGGGACGCATCTCCACGATTTTCTTGGCGAGTTCGGCGAAAATCTGACCAACCTCGCTCTGTGGGGCAACCGCCGCTATCGGCTTGCCGTCATCGCCGCCCTCGCGCAGCTGGTTCACCAGCGGAATCTGGGCCAGCAACGGAACGCCGAGTTCCTCCGCCAGCATCTTTCCGCCGCCGTCGCCGAACAACTGATAGCGCTTGCCGTCGTCACCGGTGAACCAGGACATGTTCTCGATGACACCTCGCACGGTCATGTTCACCTTTTTGGCCATCGCCGCCGAAAGTCGAGCCACCTTTTGTGCGGCCTCCTGTGGAGTGGTCACCACGTACACCTCGGCACGCGGCAGGTACTGGCTCAAACTCAATGCGATGTCACCCGTACCTGGTGGCATGTCGATGAGCAAGAACTCCGGCTCATCCCAATACACATCGGTCAGGAACTGCTCCAAAGCCTTGTGCAGCATCGGACCGCGCCACACCACCGCTTGACCTTCCGGAACGAAGTACCCGATGGAGATGCAGCGAACGCCGTAGCTCTCCGGCGGAAGCAACATCTGATCGATGACGACGGGATCACGATCGGCGCCAAGCATGCGCGGAATTGAATAGCCGTAGATGTCGGCGTCCACCACGCCAACCGTGTGGCCCGCCGCCGCCAAGGCGACCGCCAAGTTGGTGGTGACGCTGCTCTTGCCGACTCCGCCCTTGCCCGACGAAATGAGAAGCGGGCGCGTCTTGGAACCAGGCTGCGCAAACGAGATGGCCCGACCCTGTGCGTGTCCCTGCGCCGGAGCACTTCCGGCAGTGGCGCCAGGTGAGCCGTGAAGTTTTTCCCGCAATGCAGCACGCTCGTCGTCCGTCATGACTCCGAAGTTCAATTGCACGTCGCGTACGCCCGACAGTGGACGAATTGCACCGTTCACGCGATTTTGGATTTCGTTACGCAACGGACAACCTGCAATGGTGAGCGTGACGGTGAGCGAGACCACACCTTCGTTGATCATCACGTCACGAACCATGTTCAGATCCACGATCGAACGGTGCAACTCGGGATCTTCAACGGGACGTAGCGCCTCAATAACGATTTCGGGTGTCAGTGTGCTCATGTGCGCTCGTTAGGCTAATCGCGTGACGCGCAACAAGGCCGCGGCGAACAGCGTGACGGGTGGCGCATTCGCATCACAAGTATCGGCGATCACGTCGGCATTCGGCGACCCCACCCGCAGAGCCGTGTATCTATACGTTCGCGACGCCAACGAGGGTGTCACTGCCACCCAAGTGGCCGAGCAGTTCGAAGTCCATCCCAACGTGGCACGTCATCACCTCGACAAACTCGCAGCAGGCGGCTATCTCGAAGTGGAAGTGGTGCGCGCAGAACACGCCGGCGCAGGACGCCCATCCAAGCGATACCGCCCGGTGATGTCGGCTGAACCGATGCAGTTCCCCGTTCGCAGTGACGATCTCGTACTCTCCCTCTTGGGGGAGGCACTTGAGCGCCTGCCGCGCGACGCCGCCGAGGCAATGGCCGAAGAAGTCGGTCGAAAATACGGACAAGCAATGGCGGCGGGGCTCACCGGTGATGACGTCGTAGCCGGTCAACGCTCGTTGCGCTCGGCGCTTCAGAAGGTCGCCGACGCACTCACCGCGCACGGCTTTGCTGCGCATGCCGAGAAACGTCAGAACAAATTGCGAATCATCAACAACCACTGCCCGTTCGGTGATGTCGCCATCGAACATCCGGTGATTTGTGCCGTGGATCGCGGCATGGTGAAGGGCATGTTGGACGCCTTGTACGGCGAAACCTCACCCGAGACATCGGCATCGCTACCGCAAGGTGATCGCTTTTGCGAAACCACACTGCACGACGGGATCAATTAGCGCACCGTCGCACGCGACCTGCACCGCAGGCTCAGTCGCCCCAAAAACGTTGTTCAAGAAACGGATCGCCGTACATGTGGTAGCCGTTCTGCTCCCAGAATCCCGGCGCATCCTCGGTGGTGGCTTCGAGCCCACGCAACCATTTGGCGGATTTCCAAAAGTACAGGTGCGGAATGAAGAGCCGCACAGGCCCACCGTGAATCGGTTCGATATCGGCACCGTCATATTGATATGCAACGAGTGAATCGTCGCGAGTGGCGTCGGCAAGCGGCAAATTGGCGGTGTATCCGTACTCCGCATGTGCCATCACGTGCGTGGCACCCGAACGGATTCCGGCACGCTCGAACAAGTCGCGCACACGAACTCCCTTCCAGACCGTGTCGAACTTCGACCACTTTGTGACGCAATGGATGTCGGTGGTGAGTGTCACCGACGGCAGCGACAACAACTGTTCGTAGTCGAGTGTGAACGGTGCCGATACCGCTCCGCCGATCTGCAACGACCACTCGCCCGGGGCATACGTCGGCACATCACCAACGTGCAAGACGGGGAAACGCTCGGTGAGGTACTGACCTGGCGGAAGGCGTTTGGGGTCGAAACCCTTGGCTTCTACTTCTGCACGGTTGCGGTCGAAAAAGCCCACGCCACAGTGTGCCACGACGCGGGCTCGGGGGTACTGGCGCTACCCGATTGTTTACCTTTGCCCACTAGGTTGCCGCGGTGCCCTTGTATCTCGTGCGACATGCCAAAGCCGGTTCGCGCAACGACTTCGACGGTGACGACATTGATCGTCCACTCACCACCTCTGGATACAGACAGGCCATCGACCTGTGCAAACGCCTCGCTGCGATTTCACCCAGCGTGGTGTTGTCGAGTCCGTATCGCCGGTGTATCGAAACCGTCGAACCACTCGCCGTTGCAATCGACACCGGAGTAACGCTCGACCAGCGACTGGCGGAGTTCGGCAGCGATCACGTGCAGGTCGACACCGGTTTGTTCGACCTGCTGTACGGCGTCGCGGATCGCGCCGTGCTCTGTAGTCATGGCGACGTGATTCCAGCCATCGTCAATGGTCTTGCTGCGGGTGGAATGCGGCTGACTGGCGCTCCACAGTGGGGCAAAGGCAGCGTGTGGGTATTGGAGCGCGTCGACAACCGCTTCATCGAAGCACACGCATGGCCCCCACCGAGCGACGACTGAGTTTTCGGTCGGGCAATCGCCGAATCATTCGCCGAGAGCGGCGTCGACTTCTTTCTGCAGCGATTCGACCAACCCGCGGACCTCTGCGGGTGGCTCGCGGTCCAGGCAACGATCGATGAACTCCTTCGCCGATGCCGCATCTCCACCATCACGAAACACCACGATGCCGAGGAAACACATGGCATCCGGGTAACCGGGTTCGAGTTCGATCGCGCGCCCCAGTGCAGTAATGGTGGATGCGTACGCCTGGTTGCGCAGCGACTCGTCGAACTGTCGTGCCGACAGCATGATCAGCCATGCGCGATACGTGATGGCTTCTACATTGTCGGGATCGGTTTCCAAGACTCGTCCGTACAACTCGATCGCCGAGGTCACGTCGGATGCCCCCGCAAGCCGCGCCTGTGCCAACAGCGACGCCGTGCTGTCCTCGATCCCACCCGTGGCAGTTTGCAACGGAAGGCGCTGACCCGCTTGCCGCGCGACCAGCACACCACCGCCAACGCCCACGACGACGGCAACCGCAAGACCAATCGACCACGAGCGACGACGACTTACCACACCCTCGTGTACGCCACGGCTGCGTCGGAACGCTGCAGCAAGACCGACGACCAATACCACCGCAACCAATACGGGCAGGATCCAGATGACCGCGTCCAACCCTTCGCCGCGTGGCACGAGCAACACCTCGCCACCGAATCGGTCGGCGATGTACGCAACGATCTCATCGTCGGTACGAACCCCATCACCCACTTGTCGTGCCACTTCGGCACGAATCGCCTGCGCCGCAGATGCACGCGATACGAACACACTCTCACCGTCGCATGTCGGACAGGCGATTCGCTTGGTGACCGAATCGATTCGGTCCTGTTGAGTGAGCGGTCCGCTGTCACGAAGGGATCCCAACACCAGCATCGAAACCGTGACGATCGCGATGACGGCCCACGACAGACGCCGGGCCGGGCGGGTCATTCGAATCGCAGGCAACGACACCGGGGTCATCCGCTCGCCCGCAGTGACGCAAGCTGATCTTCCAACACGCCTTCGACCACCGAACCCATGATGCGGAGACGAACGAAACCGTTCGGGTCGATGATCCAAGTTTCCGGAACCTTGGCAACACCGAATGCCACCGCGATTGCGCCGTCACCGTCTCGAAGTTTGGGCCAGCTGCCGGAGTTAGCGGCAAAGAATGCACGCACTGCATCATCGGAGTCGTCGTTCACCACGGTGTACATCTCTGCACCGTCGGCGCGAGATGCCTCACTGTTCGCAAACGCAAGAAGCGCGGGGTGTTCCGCAATGCAGGGAACGCAGGTCGAGTTGAAGAAGTTGAGCACCACCCAAGACCCCTTGCGACGGGCGAGATCGAACGACTCATCATCGATCGTGCTCGTGACCACCGCCGGAGCCGGCTGACCCAACAAGGGAGATCGTGCGCCGACGCCGGTCTCACCGTCGGTCTGCAGCAGCAACACCACGAAGCCAACCATCACCACGGCCACGCCCAGCGCCCCGACTCGCGCGAGCCTCATCGGTCGACCACCTCGTCGCGAATCTCGTGGATCGACCTGCGACGACCGGGTAGTACGGCAAGCAGCGTGCCGAACGCCATCACGAACGTGCCAATCCACAACCACAAGATCATCGGCTTGACGAATACCTTGATTCGTGCCTGCCCGGAGTCTTGCCTCACGGGTGGCTCCAGCGTGAGATACACGTCGTGAGTAAAGCTCGTGCGCACGGACGGAGTTCCGACGTTCATGCCGATGCGCGTGAACTTCGTGATCGACGGCGCGTACGCCTGTCCCCCGTCCACGCTCACCAGTGCTCGCACGGAGGTGCTGCGCTCATCGCGTTCTTCGACAATGTCGATGAGCTCGAAGGTGTGACCAGCAAAACTCGCGACTCGTCCGGTGACCAAATCGATTTCTTGGCTCCGCGTGAAGGAGTTCGACGCCGCCAGCGCCACACAGATCAGAATCACTCCGAGGTGCACCACCATGCCACCGTTGGCTCTCCCGACGAATCCGCGCAGGCGCTGTACCCGGACCGCACGTACCAAGTGGCGCAGCGCACTGCCCGCTGCAAAGCCACCGAGTCCGAACGCCAACAATGGCGCCAGCCCGGTCGCCCCCACTGCTACCGAAAACACCAGTGACGCAACACCCATCAACGCAGGCACCAGGAGGCGCTGCGAAAGCAATTCACGACCATCGCGACGCCAAGGAAGCACTGGTGCCACGGCCATGATGAACAACATCGTCAGCCCGATCGGAATGGTAAGCCGATCAAAGAACGGTTCTCCCACCACGATCTGTCGCTGCTGAATTGCTTCCACGATGAGTGGGAACACCGTCCCCAGCAGCACCACGAATGCGAACACCGCAAACAGCACGTTGTTCACCAAGAATGCACCTTCGCGGGAAAAGACGGAGTCGACGACTCCTGTTGCTCGAAGTTGATCTCCACGCAGGAATACCAACACCAGCGACACTGCCACCACCACGGCAAACATCGCAAGCAGCCACGGGCCGATATCGCTCTCGGAAAATGCGTGAACACTGTTCAACACCCCCGAGCGCGTAAGGAACGTTCCCAGGATGGTGAGGCTGAACGTGGCAATGAGCAACGAAACATTCCACACTCGCAGGAGACCACGTCGCTCCTGCACCATCACCGAATGGATGTAGGCGGTTCCGGTTATCCAAGGCAACAACGAGGCATTTTCCACCGGATCCCACGCCCACACACCGCTCCAGCCGAGCACCTCGTAACTCCACCATCCACCGAGAGCGATGCCAAAGGTGAGGAATCCCCATGCAGCCACCGTCCACCGACGAGTGATGTGCAACCAGCCGTCCTCCACTTTGCCGGCAATCAATGCTGCGATTGCGAATGCAAACGGCACCGTCATTCCGACGTATCCGAGATAAAGGATCGGTGGGTGGAACATCACCAGTACGTGGTTTTGCAGCAGCGGATTCGGACCGGGTCCATCGAGCACGCCAGGTGGACCAATGACGAAAGGATTGGCGGGACCAAAGGACAACAAGAAGAAGTACGCGAGCACCGCCAACAACACCGCGAGTGCCCACCCAACGAGGGGTTCGGTGAATCGTTTGCGCATCCACCACGCGACGGCAGCCACGTAGCCGGCCAATACCAACACCCACATCAGAATGGAACCTTCGAGTGCGCTCCACACTGCGGCAAAGTTGTACAGCGCAGGCGTGGAGTACGACCCCACTTTCTGTACGTACAGCAACGAGAAATCTCGTGTGATCATCGCCCACTCCATGACGGCGAAAGCCGCAGCTGCCATGGCCACCGACAGCACGACGAAACGCGGCACCAACCGCAACGTCTTTACATCACTGCGGCGCGCACCAACTGCAGCGGCAAAAGCGCCGAAAAACGCCGCGAGAAAACCAACGAGCAGGAAAGCCCGCCCCAACTGTGCCGTCAGGCTGGCTACGAGCATGCCGACTTCTCGGCTTCTTCGAGTCGGTCGGCGTTCTCCGCTTCGTACTCGTTGGAGTGTCTCACCTCGATGCGAGTAGCCATGAGCACTCCGTCAACGATCCTGCCGTGCGCCACCACCGGAATGCACTCCTGAAACACGCCGCCCGGCTCGCCTTCGTAGTCGACCGGCAGCGATACTCCGTTGAACGACATCACGAAAGAGGTATTGCCTGCTCGCGATTGCAAACTTCCCTCGTCAACCGATCCCTGGACGCGCACGCGACGCGTGTCGTCACAACCTTCACGCACCCCGACCTCGTCGACATTGCAGTAGTAATCGATCGATGATGTGAGGAACATGACCACGATCGCCAATCCAGCCACCGAGGCGAGCACTGCAACGACGATCGGCAGCACACGACGCGACGATCGCTTTGGCTCGGGGGCACTGCGAGGCGTGAGGTCCATCGTTACCTCACACCCATGGCTTGTGTTCGTCGGGAACCCGGGATGAAAGTTCACGGGCGCGACGCAACGTGACGAGTGCAAGCACTCCAATGGAACCCAACGTCATGACCCAGCTGGCGAGAATGAAACCGAGATCCTTCATGTTGCGTGGATCCCGCTCACACCTTCGGCACGACGTGCGCTGATTGCCGCGTCCAAACCGACCACTCGCTCCAAATCGCTCAACGCAGTGAGCCGCTGACGATGCATCACGAGCCAAACGAACATCAAGGTGAATGCCACCACACCCGAAAACAGCGTGAAGAGCATGAGACCATCCAGCCGAACGTCTCCGTCGGTGTTCAAGACGCTGGCCTCCTGGTGCAAGGAACGCCACAACACCACGGAAAAATGAACGAGTGGAATCTCCAATACCGCCAACAGTGCAATCACCGAGCTCCGTCGGGCGCGTCGCACGGGATCGACGTCTACTCGTCGGATTGCGAGATATCCAACGTAGGTGACGAAGAGAAACAGGGTGGTGGTCAGGCGCGGATCCCACTGCCAAAACGTTCCCCATGTAATGCGTCCCCACAAACTGCCGGTGATCAAGGTCATCGCCATGAACAACACGCCAACCTCGGCCGATGCCCCTGCAACACGATCGAATCCAAGGGTGCGGTGTTTGCGAACCAACGAAAAACCCGACGCCACCGCAGTGGTAACGAATGCAAGGTAGGCAATCCACGCCGTAGGTACGTGTGCGTACATGATGCGCACCGAGTCGCCCTGCACCACGTCGGCCGGCGTGAGGAAAAAGGCACTCACGACCACCCATGCGGTCGTGATGATGGCGAGCACGCCGAGCACTCGGGTGGCTGCGGTACCCGTGGTCATGTCACGAATCACCCTGCGCCAACGGCGCAAACGCCGCAGCTCCCGCCGAACCGAAGACCACCGCATACACCGCCAAGAGTGCCGCCCAAGCCCAACCGTTGGATACATCGATCGTGTCGCTGCCAAACGCCGCTTCGGTGGCCCGTGTTGCGCCGATCAGCAAGGGTGCGAGCACCGGCAGGGCGAGCAACGGCAACAAGGAGTCGCGACCGTTCATGTTGGCAACCACAACGCCATAGAGAGTACCGACGAGAGCCAGCCCCACGGTCGCCGTGAGCAGCACCGTGACCAACAGCACCACGCCGCCGCCCTCGACACGTGCCCCGTACAACACCACCGCCGCGCACACGAGCACCACGGCAAGCGAGAACAGTTGCACAAACAAGGAAAGTGCCTTGCCAAAGAACACCTTCGACGATGACGAAACGAAACCAAGGAGTGCGTCGAGTGCCGAATCGGCAGTCTCCAGGTCGAATGACCGCTGCACCAGCAACATTGTTGCAAAGAGCATGGCCAGCCATACGAGACCCGCAGCAGCACGCAGAATGAGCGGCTCGCTGTCGAGTGCCACGGCGAACAAGACCAACACCAGCAATGCAAACGGCACGACACGAGCCAACAATGTGCGGGTCCGCCATTCAATGGTGAGATCCTTCCTGGCGATGGCCAGCACCGTGTTCATCGTGAGTGCTCCATGACGTCGCGTGCAACGACTCCGCTCGTCAGCGTGATCGTGCGCGGAACGGTTGCGCCGAGGGCATCCGACTCGTGCGTGGTGTACACAACGGTGGCACCGCTACGAGTGGCCTCGCGCAGGATGCCGTCCAGTTCGCTTCGTGCTGCACTATCCAGACCCGCGTGTGGTTCGTCCAACAGCCACAGTTGCGCTCGTCGCACCACCAACGAAGCCAAGGCCGTACGACGACGCTGCCCTGCCGACAACGCACCGGCGCGAGTCGCAGCAACTCGTGCATCGACACCGAGTCGATCGAGCGCGGCGTCCACATCGGAAGTGCCGGCTCCCACGAGATGCGCAACGAACTGAACGTTCTCTCGTGCGGTGAGGTCGGAATACAAACCGTTGTCGTGTCCGAGCAGTCCGACCAACGACCGTACGGTGTCACGCTGTGTTGCCACGTCGACGCCCAACACGCGTGCGCTTCCGCGCGTGAGCGGCGTCAAGCCTGCACACAATCGAAGGAGCGTCGACTTACCGGTGCCGTTCGCACCGCGCAAGGCAACGAGCTCGCCGCTGCGCACCGCCAGATCGACTCCGGCCAGCGCAGGAAACCCACCGAGTGCCACCACCACGCCGCTGAGCAGAATGGCCGCATCGCTGCCCGCTTTTGCCGTGTCACTAGCCACAGAAGACGCCACTGATTCGCTGTTGATAGAACCTCAGCCTAGATTGATTTTTGTCTCATGGACTCCGCACAGTTGCATTCCGAAAACGACTTCGACCCGGTCGTCGTGCGACGAAACCGGATCGATCGCTGGAACAAGGTCGCGTCGCGAACGGGTTACGGGTTGTACGCAGTTTCCGTGGCGGCATTCTTCGGTGGACTGTGGACGTCGTTCACGACAGCGATGCACTTCGTGAGTGGCGTGGCGTTGGTGGTGGGTTCCATCATCCTGGCTCCCGCGATCGTGATTACCTATGGCATTCGCGCAGCACGCCGTGAAGATCAGCAGGCAGCCGCAAACCAACAACCACAGGTCGTGTCCGGCGAGCACAAGCCGACATCGTGAGTCTGCGACTTCCTGCCGCCGAACGACGCTCGCTCATACTTGCGGTTGCGCGACACGAGTTTGCGGAAAAGGGATACCACACCACGTCAATGGACGACATCGCGGAAGCGGGCGGGGTCACCAAGCCCGTGTTGTACCAACACTTCGACTCCAAACGTGCCTTGTACCTTGCGCTCATCGACGACTTGGCGGCAAACATGCTCCAAGCAATCGGTGACGCCACTGCCAACGCACCGGACGGTCGCACACAAACCGAGCGTGGCATCATCGCCTACTTCGAGTGGATGTCGGCCAATCAGGATGCCTTCGTGGTGTTGTTCGGAAGTGGTTCGCGCAACGACGAAGAGTTTGCCACCGCAGTCCGCAACGTGGAGCGTCTCGTGACCGAAGCCATTGCGCCACTGATCGACGCAGGACTCGATCGCGAACACCAGCGACGGTTGGCGTATGCACTCGTGGGAATGTCCGAGGGCGTCAGTCGTTATCTCATCGCCAGTGGCGAAACGTTCGACCCCACACGCGTTGGCTCACAACTCGCGAATCTCGCGTGGGCCGGACTACGCGGCATCGAACCGCAATAACTCGACATCGAATCGCCGTTTCTTCGGCGCCAATGTTCAGTCGCGAAGCACCAACCCGCGATAGCCGCGCACGAATCGATGCTGTTCGAGCATCGCTACCACCTGCACCGTGGTTGGCGCCGCGTCGTCACACGCCGTGCCGTTGATTTTTCGCACCTCGACACTCTTCGTACGTCCATCCTTTACCAAGCTGCCGAGTGCATCCGCCAACACGGAAACACCATCGTGCTCAAAGGTTCGGGCAAACGTGACCAAGTGGTGACTGCGCACGTCGTACCAGCCGAGCACCTCGCCCTCCTCGAGCAAGACCAATGCGCCGGCACTTCGCGTGGGTCGGCCGCTCGTCGCCGGCCAATCAAGACTCGCCCCATACGGCTGTGCGGGATCCGTGGCTGCAAGCACCACCACGGTGCCGGGTCCTTGCTCGGTCGCCAGGTTCGGGTCTTTGCAGGCCCGCAAACGATCCACTGCGCCGGGCACTGCGAATTGGGCGGCACCCAAGCCGTCGACGAAATATCCGCGACGAACGGCGCCGCGCTCCTCCAAAGCCTTCAGCACCCCATAGACGCCAGCGAAACCGCCGCGCACATGCTCTGCCAGCACCGCTTCGCGAGTCACCACGCCGTGACGCTCCAGGAGTTGCATTGCCACTGCGTGCAGTGCTTGGGTGGCAGTGGACTGTTGTTCCACCAACTGAGAGACCAGACTCCATCGTCCCTGGGCTGACGGTGGACCAACTCGACTCGAGTTACCACCACGTATATGTCGTGGGCGCACCAAACGCGCCGCAGCACGTCGACTGGCACCCGTCGTTGGAAGTGCTCGTGCGCTCTTTCCGCTTTGTGCGCCAAGCAACACTGCACGCAGCGCTGCGAGGGAGTCGTTGGTTACTTCGCCCGACCACACCAGGTCCCAGAGCGCAGCGAGCAATTCCGCATCCGTTGCGCCGCGTACACCGGCACGGAGCTGGCTCCAAAAGCACGCACCACGCTGTGCGAGCGCAGCGCGAATCTGGTCGTGCACACCGCCCTGCGGTGCTTCGAGTGGTTCCAGTGCAGGAAGAAGGGAACCGAGCTGATCGGCGAAGAACAAGCGGATTCGTCCGTCGTTGCCGCCGAGTGAACCTGCACCAACCCACACCACTTCGCCGCTGGTGCACAGTTCGTCCAACATCGATGCCCGATAACCACGTACACGCAATGGAAGCACGTCCGTTTCCAACGTGGACGCCACGAGTGCCGAACCCGACAAGGTCGACAGCACTTCTCCGAGTGCATCGGCACCATGCGTTGGCGCCGTGACGCCGTGCCACTCGGCAAGAAAACGGGCGAACGTCTGCTGGTCCACCGGTTCGACTTCTTTTCGCAACTTGGCAAGTGATCTGCGGCGCACAAGGCGCAACACCTCGGTGTCGCACCACTCACGCTCGGTGCCGAAGGGTCGAAACTCTCCGCGCACCACTCGGTGTGCTGCTTCGAGTTGTGCAAGCACCACGACGACACGGTCCACGGCCGTTCCGAATCGCTGCGCCACGTCACGCGCTACGAATGGCGCATGGGTTCGCGCATACCTCGCCACGAGCTCCAACAGTGGCGAATCCACCGGCTCGGTGAATGCCTGCGGCAATCCGAGTGGCAAGGCACAACCAAGGGCGTCGCGATAACGGCCGGCGTCCTCAGCGGCAACGAACCGTCGCTCGCCGGCCACGACTACTTCGATGACGCGTCGTTGCCCCACCAATTCGGTGGTCCATTCCGCGACATTGCCGTCACAGCGCAGCGACAGCTCATCCATGGTGAGGTCACCGACGCGACGCAGCACGTCGTGAACCTCGTCGCATGTTCGTGCGCGACGCGACTCGGCGACGTGCTGCAATTCGAGTTCGATGTCCGCCAACACTTCGCCGTCGAGCAGTTCGCGCAACTCTTCCGAACCAAGGAGGTCGTTGAGCAAATCTCGATCGAGCGCCAGGGCGGCCGCTCGACGCTCGGCCAACGGAGCATCGCCTTCATACATGTATGCAGCAATCCAGTTGAAGAGCAGACTCTGCGCAAACGGTGAGGCTTTCTGGGTGTCAACACTGATCAACCGAATGGATCGTGAACGCAACTGCATGAGAACGTCCCGCAAGGCGGGCACGTCGAACACGTCCTGCAAACACTCACGACTGGTTTCCAACAAGATCGGAAACGTCGGGTACTTCGCGGCTACCGCCAGGAGATCGGCGGCTCGTTGACGCTGTTGCCACAACGGTGTCCGCTGGTCGGGTCGACGACGAGGCAACAACAAGGCACGCGCAGCACACTCACGGAATCGCGCTGCGAACAACGCGGTTTGCGGTACTGCCGCAACCAGCGCATCGGTGATGTCGTCGGGATCGATCAAGAGTTCTTCCACGGGTATGCGGTCGACTGCCTCCGGTAACCGCAACACGATGCCATCGTCTCCCCACATGGTTTCGATCGGGATACCGAGCCGCTCCAGCAAGCGCCGCTCGATGGCGATCGCCCATGGGGCATGAACCGGAGTACCGAAGGGCGAGTGGATGCATATTCGCCAGTCGCCGATCTCGTCGCGGAATCTCTCGATCACGATGGTGCGATCATCGGGCAACGCGCCGGTGGCCTCCACTTGCTCGTTGATGTACTGAAGAAGATTGCGCGCTGCCAACGGATCGAGGCAGTGCTGCGAGGTGAGCGTGTGCTCCGCCCCTCCGGCGGTTTGTACGTCACGAATGGTCCGCAAGAACGCCCCGACTGCACGGCCCAGCTCCAACGGTCGCCCGAGTCGATCGCCGTGCCAAAACGGCATCTTGCCCGGCTCGCCGGGAGCAGGATTCACGATGACGCGGTCGAACGACACGTCTTCAATGCGCCATGTTGATGCACCAAGTACGAAGGTTTCCCCCGGGCGTGTTTCGTACACCATCTCTTCGTCGAGTTCACCCACGCGTGTGCCGTCGGGGAGGAACACACCGAACATTCCACGATCGGGGATGGTGCCGCCATTGGTGACTGCGAGCCGCTGTGACCCGTCGCGAGCACGCAACGTGTTGGCGATGCGATCCCACACGATGCGTGGCTTCAAGTCGCGGAACTCTTCGCTCGGGTAGCGACCTGCCAACAAGTCGAGCACGTTGTTGCGCACTTCGTCGGACAACTCCGCAAAGTTTGCGCAACGACGAATCATCGTGGTGAGGGCGTCGACGCTGCAATCGGGGTGCATCGCCACATGCGCGACGACGTGTTGCGCGAGCACGTCGAGTGGGTTGCGCAAATAGCGCGTGGACTCGATTTCCGCATTCATCATTCGCTCTGCAACAACGGCTACCTCGAGCAAGTCATGCCGGTGCTTCGGGAATACCTTTCCACGACTGGCCTCGCCCACGCTGTGGCCGGCCCTACCGATGCGCTGCAGACCACGGCTCACGGCACCAGGTGACTCCACTTGAATGACCAAGTCGACGGCACCCATGTCGATGCCCAATTCCAAACTGCTGGTTGCAACGATGGCCCGCAGCTGCCCTTGCTTCAGCTGGTCTTCGATGACGATGCGTTGTTCGCGTGCCAACGAACCATGGTGCGCTTTCACGTAGTCCGCGGAACCCAAGCCGAGGTCCGATGCCAACTCGTTGAGCTGGGCGGCCAGACGCTCGGCACCGCGTCGTGCATTACAAAAGATGATGGTGCTGCGATGTTGCTGCACCAATTCCAGGATCCTCGGCGTGATGCTCGGCCAGATGCTCGTACGGCGCTCGACGGCGGCTGCGGAGGCAGGACCGCTGCGCAACTCGTGGGTCACCTTGCCCAACTCCCCCATGTCTTCCACGGGAACCACCACTTCGATTTCCAATGTCTTGCGTGCACCGGCATCGACGATCGCAACGGGCCGCGGGACGCCGTCGGAAAATCCACCGAGGAATCGTGACACTTCCTCGAGCGGCCGCTGGGTGGCCGACAATCCGATGCGTTGTGGGCGACGAACCGTGAGTTCTTCGAGTCGTTCGAGTGACAGTGCCAGGTGTGCGCCGCGTTTCGTGGCCGCCATCGCATGAATTTCGTCGATGATGATCGTGTCGACGTTCGCCAGCGTCGTACGCGCCGACGAGGTGAGCATGAGGTACAAACTCTCGGGAGTGGTGATGAGGATGTCGGGCGGATTTCTCAGCATTCGTTGACGATCACGTGCGCTGGTGTCGCCGGTGCGCATGGCAACAGTCGGCTCACGAAACGAGACTCCCAAACGTTCGGCCGCGTGACGAATGCCGACGATCGGTGCACGCAAGTTCTTCTCTACGTCGAACGCAAGTGCACGAAGCGGCGATACGTAGAGCACGCGCGTCGTCGAAGGCTCCTGGACTTCGAGTGTCACCAGGCGATCGATTGCCACGAGGAACGCCGCCAACGTCTTGCCACTTCCGGTCGGCGCAGAGATGAGCGTGTGCTCGCCGGAGAGAATGTGCGCAAATCCTCCCGCTTGTGCGGGAGTTGCTGACGGGAACGACGCTTCGAACCATGCGCGAACTGCAGGTGAAAAACGCTCGAGAACCGACTCCGTGGCCACCGCCGAAGAGTACCTACTCGGTGTGCTTCTCGGTACGCTGAGCGCCATGCCCGTGGCTGGTGAACACCATCCAGCATTCGAGGAATACTGCGAGTGCATCTACGAGATGCGGGAAGACAACGCAGAAATCATCCAAGCTCGCCTCGCCGAGCGCCTCAACGTGTCACGCGCCTCGGTATCGGAGATGGTCAAGCGCATGGAGGCCGCCGGGCTGCTGCAGGTGGATTCCACTCATCTCGCCCTCAGTGCCACCGGTGAGGAACTTGCCAACCGAATCGTGCGGCGCCACCGTCTGGCCGAACGTTTTCTCACCGATGTGATCGGTCTTCCCTGGGCACGCGCCCACCACGAAGCATGCAAGTGGGAACACGTCATCAGCGACGACGTCGAGCAGGGTCTTGCACGTCTGCTCGGCAATCCGTCCACATGCCCGCACGGAAACCCCATTCCGGGTTCCCCGACATCGGGACTGGCGGTGACTCCCCTCGGACAAGTTGCCGTGGGAGCACGATTCACGCTGGTGCGTATTCCAGAGGAAGTAGAAGAACGTGATGGCGCACTCGAACAATTGGAGCTGCACCAAATCATTCCGGGTCGCCAGTGCACGTTGCGCGACCGTCGCCCTGGTTCCACCCGTCTTACGGTGCACGATGTGGTGGACCGTGACGCCACTCTCGATGAATTCGTCGGTGCGCGCTTGCTCGTCACATTATGAGTCCGATGCGCCTCATCGTGGCCGTGGTCGGCATCGCTGCACTTGCAAGCAGTTGTGCAACCGAGGTGGTGGAGCTCGACACTCCTCCCACCACCTTGTCGCCGAGCGAGGCAGCTGCGGTTTCCACCGATCTCTCCACCGCCAGCCTCGACGAACTCGCCCAGGTGCTGCGCGATGAAGTGACCGCACTCAGCCGTGCAACGTTCAACAATGACCGCGACGAGGCTCGCCTGCATCTTGACCGGATCAACGAAGCCTGGTCATTTGCCGAGCCACTCATCGTGGCGCAATACGGCGAACTTGCCGACCAGCTCACCTACGACCTTCGTCGGGTGATCGAACTGGCTCGCAGTTCGGTGGAGCGCAATCGCCCAGCCGATGCCGACAAAGCAAAATCGTTCCTGAGGTTGGCACTGACCTCCCTCGACGCGTAGCAACACCGTCGCGCGGACGCGTGAACTCGTGCGCGTGGCTACGCGTCTGATGGTGTGCGTGGCTACGCGCGCAGCTCGTGCGGCAATGCACGCGAGTGCACCACCACCAGCCGCTGCGTCGATCGCGTGAGTGCCACGTACAAACCGCGCGGGCCGGCATCGGACGACTCGTAGATGTCGGTGGGCTCCACCACCACCACGCCGTCCATCTCCAGTCCCTTCACCACGCTGACCGGCACCACCGTGAGCGAGGCTTCGAGCCCGGACGCACCGGCTCGACCGAAGTTCACTCCGGCGTCGGCAAGGGCGACGGAGATCGCATCGACCAGCGCATCGGGGCACACGATGCCCACACGTCCATCGGACAAGTCGGCGACCAGCGTTCGTGCCTCATTCACGACATCGGTGAGCAACGACGACGTCGCACTCGACACGACTCGAGGTTCGGCGTCGCCTTCGCGCACTGCCGTGGGTGGTGTCTGGTGTGGCGCCGCCGTAGGCAACAACTTTCCGGCAAACTCCATGATCTGTCGCGGAATGCGATAACCCACCGACAACGTTGCGACACTCGCGTCGCGATTCTTGGGCAACAACGCGAGCACATCACTCCAGTCGCCGGGAGCGAACGGTCCGGTTGCTTGCGCAATGTCACCCACCACGGTCATGGCGCCATTGAGTGAGCGCCTTCCGACCATGCGCAGCTGCATGGGTGTGAGGTCCTGAACCTCGTCCACCACGATGTGACCGTAGGTCTCGATGTCGTCGGACTCCTCCACCACTCCACCTTTTCGTGGCTTGGGGCCGAGCAAATTTCTGGCTTCGTCGAGCAACGCAACATCGGCGTCGCTGAAGGTTGCAACATCAAGCGACTCTGCTCGTGGTCGGTACAGCGAATCGATTTCCGAATCATCGAGAATGTCGCGACCCGCGATCTTGAGTAGTGCCTTGGAACCAAACAAGTCGCGCAACAATTCTGCCGGCCCGAGTGACGGCCAGATGCGAAACACCAGTGCGCGAAACTCCGGAATCTCCCGCAATCGCGACCGCGCGGTAGCCAGTGTGTATTCCTGATCGCGCATGCTCGGCATGAGCATCGATACCAGCTCGCCTTCCACTGCACGACACAGCTCGTTGTGGCGTTTGGTGCGGCGCTGCGCTTCCTTCACCACTCGAGCGGTTTCAGTGGGGCCGAGTCGCAGCACGCTTCCACCGAAGGGCAACTCGAATTGCTCTTTCAAGGGCCGCTGGCGCGCACGGATGGCTCGCTTCAGTACGTCGACCATGCGCAGGTCACCCTTCACGCGACGAGCCACTGCCGAGTCGATTGCCCCGTAGCGAACGTCATTCACCAGATCGGCAAGTACCGCCTCGCGTACGCCGGATTCCCCGAGCGACGGCAACACTCGCTCGATGTATCGAAGGAACACCCTGTTTGGGCCGATTACCAAGACGCCTTGATCGGCGAGTGGAAAGCGATACGTGTAGAGCAGGTACGCGGCACGATGCAGCGCCACGACCGTCTTGCCGGTTCCCGGGCCACCTTGCACGACCAACACGCCCTTGTTCGGCGCTCGGATGATGACGTCCTGCTCTCCTTGAATGGTGGCAACGATGTCGCCCAGCTGTCCGCTACGTCCCTTGGAAAGCGCCGCAAGCAGCGTGCTCTGTCCACGAAGCTTCGGTGTTTCGAGTCCCTCGTCTCGACCAATGCCGAGGTGATTCTCGCCGAACAACTCGTCTTCGATGGCAACCAATGTGCGACGGTCCATCATGAAGTGGCGACGACGTACCAACTGCATGGTGTCGCGACCGGTCGCCCGATAAAACGGCTCGGCAACCGGAGCACGCCAGTCGATGATGAGCTGGTTGCTGTCGGCGTCGGCCACTGCGAGTCGCCCGATGTGGAATGCCTCCGGATCCCCACCCGCATCGGGTGTTCGATCGATTCGCCCGAACACCAGGGCGGCATCCCCGATATCGAGGTTGTTCAACATCTGGACGAGCTTTTCGTCGAAGTAGTTGCGCTCGTATCGCTCCTGGAAGGTGCCCCCTCGCTGGCCCTCGGTGAGATTGCGGATCGCCAGCGCGCTCGTACGGGCGTCGACCAAGGCCGTATACGCGCGGTCGATGTGCGCCTGTTCGGCAGGGAGATCGGGGTGCTCGAGCATTTTTGGGGTTTATGAACTCTACCGACGGACCTTGAACGCACGTTCTCGGGAAATTCAACGCACGATTTCGCACGTGCGTGCACACCTATGGCAAAGTCACTCCTGGTTCCAAGTCGGTGCCGGTGAGTACCGAAAAATACCCACTATCCCAGACAAGGAGCCACTCATGTCGCGTCGTCCACGGCGGTACATGGCCACATTCA
The DNA here is from genome assembly GCA_017853375.1 of Actinomycetota bacterium. Lineage (GTDB taxonomy): Bacteria > Actinomycetota > Acidimicrobiia > Acidimicrobiales > Ilumatobacteraceae > F1-60-MAGs027. Next base: position 7,713 of record JAFMJP010000006.1, on the reverse strand, counting down.
TTGCGATAGCGCTGCTCACGGGTTGCGCTTCCCCAACGGAACTCAGTTTTGACGTAGGTGAGCCAGCCGAATCCGATCCGGTAACGGTCACCAACGACGCAACAGCCACTGCAATCGATGCTGAACCGACAGTCACCTCGGCATCGCCGGAGATGGTCGGCAACACCGATCGCACCTTCGATGCTGCGGCAATGGAGCTGCGATTCACGACGCTCATTTCCGATTGGACGAAGTGCTTCCACCGCCCGAGCAATTGCGACGTTTCACTGTCGACTGCTCCCGAGTCCCCCGAACGCGCGCGGCTCGCAGATGCACTCGCGTACTACGCAACCGAGCAACTCCGCACCAAACCGAACGAAGGCACGTTGGAGTGGCGCATCGAGTCCATTTCCGCATCGAGCAACGACCGGGTTCGACTCGTCACATGTGAATACGACACGCGGATCTTCTTCGATGCCAGCATGGCCGACACCGAGATCGGCGACATCATCCTGGACGCCACGGTGTGGACGCGTCGCGTGGAGTGGGTACTGGCCCGCAACGACGACACGTGGCGCCTGTGGTCGAGACGAATCGAACGCCGATCACCCGCAGAAAAGTTCTGCAACGTATGACACGCTCGATGCACTTGATGCGCCGGGTGTGGTGCGCGGCGTTTCCGTCGGCAAAGACGTTGTGGGTAATTCTTGCGCTGGTGCTGATCGGTCCGTTGCCCGCACCGCGTGTACCGGCGGTGCACGCAAGTGAAGCGGGAGTCGACGGTGACCATATCTTCGCCGGGATTTCCTACAACTCCCAACACTCGCTCACCAAGTGCGACTGGAGTTTGCCCATTCCCACGTACGGTCTCGGTGGTCGCACCGGCGCCACGACACGCGAATGGAACGGCACCACATGGGTGCTGCATGAATGCACCAAGGAAGAGACCTCACTGCTGGTCTGGGTTCCGGAAGTGAGTACCGAAACCATCGCCGAGTCGTCACGCGACGTGGTGCGCGAGCGCGTGCCGCTCTTGGATCAGTCGTTCTCGCCCCCGCCCACCCGCGGTGTCGTGAAAACCCCCACATGGTTTTGGGTGCACCCCGCTCTGTGGGTGCCGGTGTCGGTGACGGCGCAAGTGCCCACGCCGCGTGGCATAGTCACTATGACCACCACCGCCACGCCGCAGTCGCTGGAGTTTCATCCGGGTGATGGCAGCGGCGAGGTGGTGGAGTGCGACGGCCCCGGAGTGCCGTGGACGCCGCTGATCTCACGAGTACTCACCACCGACTGCGTGTACGAGTATCCCGTTCCCTCTTCGGTGCGTGACAGTGGTATGTTCCGCGCCCGATTGGATGTGGTGTGGTCGGTGACCTGGCGCACCAACCTTGGTGCGTCCGGCCGCCTGCCCGACCTTCGGTTGGGCACATCCCACCACCTTCGAGTACGTGAGTTGCAGGCGGTGATCACCCGCTAGAGAAAATGCAGAGAAGGGCTAGGAAACCGTCGCACTCGTCAGTAGTGTGGAGGTACGACATATCACTCGATACGTCAATAGCAAACAAAGAAATGAGTAATCATGCCAACCGGTACCGTCAAGTTCTTCAATGACGAGAAGGGTTTCGGATTCATCTCTCGCGATGGCGAGCAGGATGTCTTCGTGCACTTCTCCAACATCGAAGGCACCGGGCGCCGCACTCTCGTTGCGGGCCAACAGGTCGAGTTCGAACTCGGTCAAGGCCGCAAGGGTGTCGAAGCGCACAACGTCAAAGCCATCAGCTGAATTGCCACGGGGTAGTGCCCCGTCGTCTCTCGTCTTGATTGTCAAGAGTTGATTCATCGTGCCCATGAACCTTGCCCGTGATCAGATCCTTGTTGAACGGCGATACGTCGCCGTCTTCAACACGATTTCTGATGATTCGCTCACTGCCCTGGCGCTCGCATTGCCCGAGCAGTTGCGAGATCCCTTCGCTCGAGGTGTGGGTTTGCGCCGTGGAGCGTACGACGACGCCAGCACACTTGCTGCCAGTATTCGCACCGGCATGGTGGCCCGCAAGGCCATCATCGATGCCGGCGTATTGCTCAGCGAACCATGCACCGAGTACTTCGTCGATACCCTCGGCGAGGCCAGCGACGATCCGTCGTACGAAGACTTGCAAACCGTCATTCCGGACGCCATGGAAAAGTTCACGCTCGACGCCGTACGCCTCATGGCCGTGCAGTACTCGGTGGCACTCGGTGGCTTTCGCCGCCTCGTGAACGAGGATGATCGTTTCAAGATTCCGACGACTGCCCCGGTGGCGCGGGCAAAGCCCGACGCTGCCGAGCAGGAAGCCAAGCGAGCTGCTCGTCGCGAACGACGCAAGCGCTAGATCGCGTCTCGACGCACCACCAGGCCTCGACGCTAGATCGCGTCTCGACGCACCACCAGGCCTCGACGCTAGATCGCGTCTCGGCCTTCCTCAGCGGTTCGGATGCGTACGACGCGTGACACGTCGGTGATCCACACCTTGCCGTCGCCGATCTTGCCCGTGCCGGCACTCTTCACGATCACTTCCACGACTCGATCAGCGACGGCGTCATCCACCACCATCTCCAATCTCACCTTGGGGATGAGATCCACTTTGTACTCTGCGCCGCGGTACGTCTCCACATGGCCACCCTGGCGACCAAAACCACGAGCCTCGGTCACGGTGATTCCCATCACGTTGGCGGCCTTGAGCGCATCCTTCACCTCGTCGAGTTTGAAGGGCTTGATGATTGCGGTAATCAGTTTCATGAAGTTGGTCTCCTATCGGTTCTGGTGAATTAGTCGTGGTATGCGGTTTCTGAGTGCAACGCGAGGTCCAATCCGGTGAGTTCGGCCTGTTCTTCGGCTCGAACTCCGACCGTTACGGCCAGCACTTTCATGATGACGAACGTGAGGATGAACGACCACACGATGGCGACTCCGTTGGCCAATGCCTGTTCGATGAGCAGATCGGCGGACCCGCCATAGAAGATTCCTTCGCTGAAGCTGCCCTCGAAGAACGACGGGTTGGCGAAGAATCCGATGAGCAACGACCCGACGAGACCACCGACGAAGTGGACTCCCACCACGTCGAGCGCGTCGTCGTATCCCAACCTGTTCTTCAGTCGCACCGCATAACAGCACAACGCCCCGGCAATTGCGCCAATCGCCAGTGGAGCACCACCGGATACATAGCCGGCTGCAGGTGTGATTGCGACGAGTCCGGCAACGATGCCAGAGGCTGCGCCAAGGTTCGACGGACGTCCGTCTCGCATCCACTCCACGAGAATCCACGCAAGACCTGCAGCTGCTCCCGCGAGGAAGGTGTTCATGAATGCTTGGGCGGCTTGTCCGGTTGCGGCCAAGGCTGAGCCGGCGTTGAAACCAAACCAGCCGAACCACAGAATTCCCGTCCCGATCATCACGAGAGGCATCGAATGCGGTGGGGATGGGTCGACCCTGCGTTTCCCGAGCACCAGCACCGCGGCGAGTGCCGCAATTCCCGCGTTCACGTGAATTGCAGTGCCGCCGGCGAAGTCCAGCGAACCGCGCTGGCCCAACCATCCGCCGTACACCCACTTGAACACCGGCACGTACACGACGAACAGCCAAACCGGCACGAAGATTGCCCACGCGCTGAACTTCATTCGTCCTGCGACGGCACCCGAGATGAGTGCGGGCGTGATTGCAGCGAACATCCCCAGGAAGGCGATCGTTGCCAATGTCGAGCCGTCCCCGGCTGCCGTGATGTCGCTCAGCAAGAACGAATCGAAGCCACCGATGAAGTCATTCTCGAATGGAACCTGTGCGAGCGAGTAGCCGAGCACCATCCAGAGCACCGGTACCGCCAAAACGCAGTAGAAGTTCATGAGCAGCATGTTGAGGACGTTGCGACGTCGGTCCATGCCCCCGTAGAAAAACGCCAAGCCAGGCGTCATGAACAACACGAGTGCGGACGACACCAACACCCAAACCAAACCTGCACTGTCCATTGCTCTCTCCGTTCGCGTAGTGGATCATTGCGCAGAGACGACGTTGGCTCAGCGCTGACGACCTTAAATCACCAAAGTTTCACGCCCATGTGTGAAGTGTTTCCAGAATGTTTTCTTTGGTTCGTCTAACATTTTGTCAAGTGGCAACGGAGCCACGCAGAACGATGACAGCAACAGACCCCTCGGCCGACCAGGCACTCACCTCGGTGGAGTACCGCATGCGCGAGGCCGGCGAGTGGCTGAAGCTCGAGGACGGCGTCATCGAGAACCTCATCGCCCCGCGGCGAGTGCTGGAGGTGTCGATTCCCATTCGGCGTGACGACGGAACCCGCGTTCGCTTCACCGGGTGGCGCGTGCAGCACAACATCACCCGCGGACCGGGCAAGGGCGGTCTTCGCTATCACCCTTCGGTGAATCGTGACGAAACGGTTTCGCTGGCTGCCGCAATGTCGCTCAAGACCGCACTCATGAACCTCCCGCTTGGCGGTGCCAAGGGCGGAATTGCCATCGACCCAAAGTCGTTGAGCCCGCGTGAGTTGGAGCGTGTGACCCGTCGCTATGTGTCGGAGATCTTCGCCTTCCTGGGTCCCGACAAGGATGTCCCCGCTCCCGACGTTGGCACCAACGCCCAAGTGATGGCATGGGTCATGGATCAGTACTCCATCGGCGTCGGACACGCAGTGCCCGGGGTGGTCACCGGTAAACCCTTGGCACTCGGTGGATCACTCGGACGCGACTCGGCAACGGGACGCGGCGTGGTGGAAGCTGCGTCGTTGGTCTGCCAGGCACGAGGCACGTCACTGGAAGGCAAGCGAATCGTGATTCAAGGCTTTGGCAACGTCGGCATGTGGGCGGCACAACTTGCCGCTGGATGGGGAGCACGCATCGTAGGAATCTCCGACGTCGGTGGCGTCATTGCCAGTGAGAAGGGCCTCGACATCACGGCGCTGGTGCGCGCAACCCAGCGCGGCGTCGGCAGCGTGGTCGATGCAGGTGTGGGCGAAGTCATCGCACGTGGCGTGGAGCGCTCCACCGACGTGTTCGCACTCCCCTCCGATATCGCCATGCCGTGCGCACTCGGTGGCGCGGTGGACGTACGCGAAGCCAAGACCCTTACCGCAAAGTACGTCATCGAAGGTGCGAACGGCCCCCTCACTCCGGCCGCCGACGACATCTTGAATGATCGAGGCGTCATCGTGGTGCCCGACATCTACGCCAACGCAGGTGGCGTCACCTGCTCGTACCTCGAACAGTGCCAGAACTACGCACACCTGCAGTGGGACGAGGACGAAGTCAATGCCTCGGTGGTGTCGACGATGCGTTCGGTGTTCAAGCGGCTCCATGCGTTCTCACAGGAGCACGAACTCTCGTACCGCCGCGCAGCTTCGGTCCTGGGCGTAAAGGCACTCGCCGACGCACACCAGCTGCGTGGCTTGCACCCGTAGCGCAACGCCACGCTAAGTAGGCTTTCCACATGACCAGTGAGAAAACCAAGGCCTATCTCGACGACCGAAAACACGTGTTTCATTCGTGGTCGGCACAAGGTCTGATTGATCCCGTCGACGTCGTCAAGGCCGAGGGTTCGTACTTCTGGGACTCCAACGGCAAGAAGTTCCTGGACTTCTCCAGTCAGCTGGTGAACGTCAACATCGGCCACCAACACCCCAAGCTCGTACAAGCCATCCAGGATTACGCGGCGAAGATGTGCACCATCGCACCATTCCACGCCAACGACATGCGTTCGGAAGCCGCACGACTCATCGCAGAGGTTGCACCAGGCGACTTGAACATGGTGTTCTTCACCAACGGTGGTGCCGAAGCAGCCGAGAATGCGGTTCGACTCGCCAAACTGCACACGGGTCGCCACAAGATCCTTACGATGTACCGCTCGTACCACGGTTCCACGTCCGGTGCCATTGCCCTCACCGGTGATCCGCGTCGCTGGCCCAATGAAACCGGTGCTTCTGGCGCCGTGAAGTTCTGGGGTCCGTACCCGTACCGCTCGGCATTCCACTCCTCGAACGAAAAAGAAGAGTGTGAGCGTGCACTCCAGCACCTCGAAGACGTACTGATGGTGGAAGGCCCGCACACCGTTGCAATGATCGGCATGGAGACCGTCGTCGGCACCAACGGCATTCTGGTTCCACCAGAGGGCTACCTGCAGGGCGTCCGTGACTTGTGCACCAAGTACGGCATCGTCATGATGTGCGACGAAGTGATGGCCGGCTTCGGCCGTTGCGGCGAGTGGTTCGCCGTGAACAAGTGGCATGTCACGCCGGATCTCATCTGTTTTGCCAAGGGAGTCAACTCCGGATACGTACCACTCGGCGGCGTGGTCATCAGCCAGAAGATCGCCGACTCCTTCAAGGAACGCGTCTACCCGGGTGGCCTCACCTACATGGGTCATCCACTCGCCTGCGCTGCCGCAGTTGCATCGATCAACATCTTCAAGGAAGAGAAGGTGCTCGAGCACGTGCGCAAGATGGCCGAGAACGTCGTCGCCCCCGAACTTGACCGCCTGAAGGACAAGCATCCGTCGGTTGGCGACGTCCGTGGCCTCGGAATGTTCTGGGCGATCGAACTCGTCAAGAACCGCGATACTCGTGCACCGTACGTGCCGTTCAACGCATCGGGTGCCGACGCCAAGCCGATGGCAGAAATCGTCGCGTTCTGCAAACAACAAGGCATGTGGCCATTCACCCACTTCAATCGAATCCATGTGGTGCCACCGTGCACCACGAGTGAGGCCGACCTACGTACGGGTCTCGCCATCATCGACGAGGCATTGAACATCGCCGACAAGTACTACGTCGGCTGACGCCACCTGCTCACTCGTCGCTCCTGCGCCGAGTTGCGGCGCAGCACCAACCAATTGAACGGCTGTCCACTGCCCCACGGGGTGGTGTGAATTTCGCGGAACTTTTCCAGCACCGCAAAACCATCACCGAACAGTTCCTCGAGTTGCTGATGTGATGCGCGCGTCACCGGCAAGCCCGAGCACGTCTCTGGTCCGTCTTCGGCAAAACATGAAACGATGAGGATTCCGTCGTCGCTCAACGACTGTTGAACCCGCTGCGCATACGCCAATCGATCGGCAGGGTCCGTCAAAAAATGCAATACGGCACGATCGTGCCACACGTCGAAGGTTCGTCCGGATTCCCATGAACGCACGTCTGCACATACCCACACCACCACCGACGACTGCGGTGACGAATCGCGGGCCTCATCAAGGGCGCGCTGGGAAATGTCCACCACCGTGATGTCGACGTAACCTTCGGCGATCAGCCGCATGGCGAGCGGCGATGCCCCTGCGCCGACATCGACGATCGACCGATGACGCTGTGGCGCATGGCGAATGATCAGTCGGAGGGAGGTTTCGGCGTCGCTCGACCATGAGCGTTCATCGACCGACTTCGTCCCGTACGCAGTATCCCAATGCTCTCGGGCATCGTTCACGATCTGCAGTCTGTCACGACTGCGCCCACAAACACCGAGGGTGCGGGCTGCTTTCGCAACCCGCACCCTCGAGTGCGACTTTCGCAGCAACTACTGCTGCAATTCGTCAACTTGCTTAGTTGCCACCTTCGTTGAGGGTGACTTCGATTGGTGCATACGACGAACCGGACGTGTCAACACCGAGACCCGCGAGGATGTCGAGTGCCTTCGTCACGATGTCGTTGGTGTACGCCTCGGCGTCTGGCGCCTTGGTGAGCACCGTGCCACCTTCGAGGT